>JAJCZG010000111.1 GCA_029262475.1 Deltaproteobacteria bacterium | reverse complement strand
CAGGTGCTGGGGTCTTCGGTAGAGCCAAGGTTATGAATACGTCTGACGAAGCAAGCCTTTCAGGCGGAGTAAAGACCCACATTGGGCGTTTAACCTTCAAGCCGCGAGAGGCCTCTTTGGTAGTAATATGTGACACCGGTGCAATACGCAGCTCCGGCTTCATCTGCTTATAATAAGAAAAACCCGCCGGAATCTTCCGACGGGTTTTTTCGTGGCCCGTAGCGTTTATTTTAAGAATTACATTAAAGATCTTTGCCGATGCCCGTGGCAACCTTCCCGTGACTTAGGGATAATTTACTTATAAGGCTCTATTCGTTATGTGCGACTCCGAGAGATGATTAAAAAAACCTCCCAAATGATCCTCAAAGGACCGGAAAAAGTCTTTACCCTTGGCGAGCGTACGCTTATAATGGGAGTGCTAAATGTTACCCCGGATTCATTCTCCGACGGAGGAAGTTTCCTGGACCCGGAGCGGGCGGTGGAGAGGGCCCTTGAGATGGCCTCCGAGGGTGCTGATATAATAGACGTCGGCGGTGAAAGCTCAAGGCCCGGTTCAAAGCCGGTGGCCTTGGACGAAGAGATGAAGAGGGTCGTGCCTGTGGTGGCGAGCCTTGCCAAAGTCGGCCTTACAGTATCGGTCGATACGACAAAGGCCGGTGTGGCGCGCGCTACTCTCGACGTCGGCGCGTGGATGATAAACGACATAAGCGCTCTCGGTGACGCCGCGATGCCTTCCGTCATAAGCGAATACGGAGCGGCCCTTACGATGATGCATATGAGAGGTACGCCTGCCGATATGCAGCGCGACGTTAGTTACGAGGATATCATCGGAGAGATATGCGGTTTCCTCTCCGAAAGGCTCGATTTCGCCCTGGAGCAAGGGATACCAAGAGAGTCGGTAGCCGTTGACCCGGGGCTTGGTTTCGGTAAGTCAGCGGATGGAAACTTCGCCGTAATAAAGCATCTCGCGAGGTTTCATTCCCTTGAGCGGCCGCTCCTTATAGGCCCGTCGAGGAAGTCCTTTATAGGGAGCGTTACCGGAGCTTCGCCGCTTGAGAGGCTCCCCGGCACGCTCTCTGCCCTGGCAATATGTGTTATGGGAGGAGCGCATATAGTCCGTGTTCACGACGTAAGAGCTGCCCTTCAAGCCGTAAGGGTAGCCGAAGAGATAGGAAAGACACTTTAAGGCAAGATACGGAAAGGTACCGGGTTGAGGGATCTTTTAAGCTTTTCTAATTTCATAGCGCTTCTTGATATAGCGATAGTCGCCATACTCCTCTACTGGCTTATGGTCCTTATCAAGGGGACAAGGGCGGCGAAGATGGCGTGGGGCATAGGGGTAATAGTCGTCCTCTACTTCGCCTCGGAGCGCGCCGAGCTCCTGACGCTCCACTGGATTCTGGAATATTTCCTCGGTTCCATAATAATACTTATCATCGTAATATTTCAGCAGGATATAAGGCGCGGGCTCATGCATATGGGCCGTACCTTCAGTAAAAAGGGCGCGGTAATAGAAAGCGAGTCTATAGCGGAGATAACGGCGGCCCTTACGGCTATGAGCAAAGTGCGCATGGGGGCTCTTATAGCCATAGAGCGCGATGTTGAACTCGCCGATATCGTAGAGTCCGGTGTGGAGCTTGATGCAAAGATATCCAAGGAGCTCCTCCTCTCTATCTTTAACCCCGACGCCCCGCTTCACGACGGCGCGGTAATAGTAAAGGGCGAGAAGGCGGTAACGGCAGGCGCAATACTGCCGCTTACGGATAAGGAACTCTCTACGACATTCGGTACAAGGCACAGGGCTGCCGTAGGGATCTCGGAGGAGAGCGACAGCATGGTGCTCGTCGTAAGCGAGAATACCGGGGATATATCTATTGTAACCGGGGGAGTGCTTGAGCAGAAGGTCGATCAGGAGATGATACTTAGAAGATTGAAGGAGCTTCAGCCGGGAGAGGCCGAGAAGAAGCGCGGTTTCTTCTCCAGGGCGGCGAGATGAGGAATTATATTCTGGATAATATAGGCATCAAGGCGCTTGCGGTCGTCTTCGCCATATTCTTATGGTATTTTGTCGGCGGCCAGAAGAGGACCGAGGCGGCCTTTCTGGTATCACTTGATACGGCAGGGCTTTCAAGGGAGATGATCATCACCGGTTCCACTCCGAGGAGGGTGGAGGTAAGGTTAGCCGGCCCGGTGGACCTTGTAAAGAAACTCTCGCCCGATAGGGTGAGGCTTGAGATAGACATGAGTACAGTTAATGAAGGGGTGAGTAAATACATAATCGAGACAGACAACGTCAAGGTGCCGAGTCGCGTTAAGGTGCTGAGTGTTACGCCGAAGACCGTTGAGATAAGGGCCGAAAGGCTCCTTACCGCAGTGTTGCCCGTAAAGGTGAATTTTACCGGTACACCGGCAAAGGGCTTTACCGCCGTCTCACTCACTACGGACCCCCCGGAGGTGGAGGTAACCGGCAGGCAGAAGAGGATTAAATCCATAAGCAAGGTCTATACGGGACTCATAGATATCGAGGGTTTTAACAAAACCAGGACCTATCCTGTTCGTATAGACGTCCCGGATAAGCTTGGAGGCGTGGAGCCGGAGAAGGTGGACGTTACCGTCACCATCATCGAACAGACGGTGGATAAGGGGCAAAAAAACGGTGATGCGAAAGGGGTGGGAGAGTGACTGAAAAGAGACTTTTCGGGACAGACGGCGTGAGGGGCATAGCCAACATGGAGCCGATGACGGCCGAGACGGCGCTGAAGCTCGGAAGGGCGATAGCGTATTTATTTAAGAAAGAACCGAGGCGTCACAGGATAGTTATAGGTAAGGATACGAGGCTCTCCGGGTATATGATAGAGAGCGCAATGGTGGCGGGCATATGTTCTATGGGCGTCGATACGCTCCTCGTTGGCCCTCTTCCGACGCCGGGTATCGCCTTTATTACGTCCAGCATGAGGGCCGACGCGGGCGTGGTTATCTCCGCCTCGCATAACCCGTATCAGGATAACGGAATAAAGTTTTTTTCGAGCGACGGCTTCAAGCTCCCGGACTCTCAGGAACTGGAGATTGAGAGGTTTATCTTCGAGGACCGCGACCCGAGCCACCGGCCGACGGCAAACGACCTTGGGAAGGCATACAGGCTGGACGACGCTATGGGACGCTACATCGTATTCGCCAAAAATTGCTTCCCGAAGGAGCTTAGCCTCGAAGGACTAAAGATTGCCGTTGACTGCGCAAACGGCGCGGCCTACAGAGTCACCCCGGAGGTTCTCTACGAGCTCGGGGCCGAGATAATCCCGATAGGTGTGATGCCGGACGGTGAAAATATCAATAAGGAATGCGGCTCTCTCTACCCGGAGGTCGTAAGCCGTGTCGTAAAAGAGAGCGGGGCCGATATAGGTATCGCCATCGACGGAGACGGTGACCGCTGCATAGTAGTCGATGAAAAAGGAAACGTGCTCACCGGAGACCACATAATGGCGATAGCCGCAACGGCCATGATAAAAGCGGGTACATTAAAAAATGATACACTTGTAGCTACGGTCATGAGCAACTCCGGCCTCGACGAGGCGATAGCCTTAGCCGGAGGAAAGCTCGTGAGGACTTCGGTCGGGGACAGGTATGTCGTTGAAGAGATGATAAGGTGCGGATCGAATCTCGGTGGAGAGCAGTCCGGTCATATAATATTCTCCGACCATACCACGACGGGAGACGGCACTATAAGCGCCTTGAAGATACTGGAGCGGATGGTAAGGGAAGATAAACCCCTCTCCGAGCTCGCTAAGGTAATGAAGACTTACCCGCAGGTCCTCCTTAACGTAAGGGTCACGGAGAAGAAGCGCATCGAAGAGATGCCCGCATTTTCAAAGAACCTGGATATGATAAAGGAGAAGCTCGGCGCGAGGGGCCGAGCGTTTATGCGCTACTCCGGTACGGAGAAGCTGGCGAGGATTACCGTGGAGGGGCCTGACGAAGAAGAGATAGGCGCTTACGCAAAAGAGCTTGCCTCTGAGCTTGAGAAGGCTCTCGGTTGATATCTTACCCGAGGCTTTGACGGGCTACCGAGTTATTAAGAAAGGAAATTTCTAGATATGGCAAGGTTATCGGTAAATGTTGACCACGTGGCGACCGTCAGGCAGGCGCGCCGCGATCATGAGCCGGACCCGGTCGCAGCGGCCTCTATGGCCGAGCTCGCCGGGGCCGACGGTATTACGGTGCACCTGAGGGAAGACCGTCGGCATATTCAGGACAGGGACGTAGAGATTATAAGAATGACCTGTAAAACGGTCCTGAATCTCGAGATGGCGGCGACCACGGAGATGGTCTCTATAGCGCTCAGGGTAAAGCCCGAGATGGTGACGATTGTCCCGGAGAAGAGAGAGGAGCTTACCACCGAAGGCGGGCTGGACGTAGTATGTTGTGAGGCGTCTCTTAGTGCCAGTGTCTCGAAGTTAAAGGCCGGTGGTATTCACGTTAATCTCTTTGTTGACGCTTTACCTGAGGTGATGAAGGCTTCACACAGGATCGGTGCCGACGGAGTTGAACTCCATACCGGCACGTACGCGAACGCCGGGAGTAAAGACGAGCGTGAGGCCGAGCTAGAGAAGATAAAAGCCAGCGCATCTCTCGCCTCGGAGCTTGGCCTGAAGGTACACGCCGGACACGGACTTGATTACAGGAACGTTCAGGCCGTACGCGAAATTCCGGAGATAGAGGAGTTCGCCATAGGGTTTAGCATTATCGCCCGGAGCGTCTACGTCGGCATAGATATGGCCGTTAGAGAGATGGCCGACCTTGTTAGATGATATTTTTGTAACAACGGAGAAGAAGAACCCTTGATACACGGCACAGGCGTAGACATTGTAGATATTGGGCGTTTCCGTAAGGCGTGCAGTCGCTGGGGCGAGGCGATAAAGAGGAAGCTCTTTACCGGGGATGAATTAAGCTACTGTGAATCGAAGAAGGACCCGGAGCTGCACCTCGCTGCGCGTTTCGCCGCAAAGGAGGCCCTGTATAAAGCTATGGGAGACGACACGTGCACCGGCGCATTCAGATTTATTGACGTCGAGGTTTTAAAAGCCCCCGGTGGCAGGCCATTTATTAAAGCCAAAACCCTGAAGGCCGGTTTTACTGTACATCTGTCGATATCACATGACGGAGGCTACTCTATAGCTCAGGTAATATTGGAGAAGAAGTGAAGCTCGCAGACGCCAAGACGATGAGAAGGCTAGACGCCGCCGCAGTTACGCGCTACGGCGTGGCGGGGCTGATACTGATGGAGAATGCCGGAAGGGGCGTATTCGAATCGGCTTTAAAGGCGCTCGAAGGATCCACAGGCAAGAGGGTATCGGTCATAGCCGGAAAGGGAAATAACGGTGGCGACGGCTTCGTGGTTGCGCGCCATCTTAAAAATTCGGGCTTCGACGTAAAGATCTTCTCCACGGCAACGGTGAGTGTTTACAAGGGAGACGCGGCGGTAAACGCCATCATCTGGAAGAAGATGGGCGGCGAGACTTCGGTTATACGAAGCGTGGCGACCCTTCAAAAAGAGAGTTCGTGGATAAAACACTCGTCTCTTGTTATAGACGCGCTCCTCGGTACGGGGGTTACAGGTGATGTGCGTGGTATAGCAGCGACGGTTATAGATTTTATAAATGAGGCCGGGAGGCCGGTGCTCGCGGTAGATATTCCGTCGGGGATATGCGCCGATACAGGGGCCGTGCTGGGTAGTGCCGTAAGGGCTACTCGCACGGCTACTATGGCGCTCTCGAAGATAGGCCTTCACCTGTATCCCGGCAGGGAGTACGCCGGAGAGGTAGATCTCGTAGACATCGGAATGCCGTCGGCCCTCTTTGAGGATAAGGCCCTAACGTGTGAGCTTATAGACGATACCCTTGTTAAAGGTATTTTACGGCCTAAGCCCGCCGATGGGCACAAGGGTACTAGCGGGCGGCTTCTGGCGCTCGCCGGGTCAACGGGTATGACCGGGGCCGCTGCGATGGCAGGTTTATCTGCCCTCAGGGCAGGGGCCGGGCTTGTTACAATAGGAGTTCCGGAGTCGCTTAACCCGGTAATGGAGGTGAAGTGCACTGAAGTTATGACGTTTCCTCTACCGGAGGCAAGCGGCGTTACGTTCGGTGAAGTGTCGGTTGCTCAGGCACTAAAGATAGAGCGCGGTAAGGACGCGGTCATCTTAGGCCCGGGCCTCGGCAACTCGGGGGATACTTTTAAATTCGTAAAGGGTTTTCTTTCAGGGCGTGATGCTGGTACGCCGATACTTATTGACGCCGACGCCCTAAATGTCCTTTCGGGCAGGGCCGGGATCATTAAAAAAGCGCCCGGCGATAAGGTCATCACCCCACATCCGGGCGAGGCTTCAAGGCTCCTCGGGATTTCTATAGGAGAGATTCAGGGCGACAGGGTAGCTGCGGCAAAGAAGCTCTCAAAGGCCACTGGCGCTGTCGCCGTCTTAAAGGGCGGGGCAACGGTCGTAGCCTCGCCGGACGGAAGGGTATTTATAAACCCTACGGGTAACGCTCTTCTAGCTACCGCCGGTTCGGGGGATATACTTTCGGGTATGATAGGGGGGTTACTTGCGCGCGGCTACGACGCGCTAGGTAGCGCCACTGCAGGTGTCTACCTTCACGGCCTCGCGGCGGATATAGCTAGAGAAGAGCTTGGCGGTACGACTGGCATGGCGGCTACCGACCTGCTTGGAATTATACCTTCGGTCTTTAACGATGTCCAGGGAAGGTAAGGTTACGGGCCCGCTGAGAGGTCTACATCGCACCACCGGCCCCGAAGAGACGATGACTCTCGGTAGCGCTCTCTCTAAAGAGTTGAGGGCCGGCGATATTGTTCTTCTCCGGGGGGAGCTTGGCGGGGGAAAGACGCATTTCGTAAAGGGCGTGGCAAAAGGCCTCGGGCACACCTGTTACGTTAAGAGCCCGAGCTTTACGATAGTGAACATATACGTCGAGGGCGGCGACGGAAGCGTGAGGGCAGAAGACGCTCCGCTCACCCTCTATCACATGGACCTCTACCGCGTCGGCGAGGGCGAGATCTTCGACCTCGGCCTTGAGGAGTATCTCTACGGCGACGGTGTCTCCATAGTCGAGTGGGCCGAAAAGGCCCCGGAGCTTTCCGGGGAAGCGCGTTTTGTGGTAAGCTTTACTTACATTGACGAGTCGCTTAGAGATATTGATATAGAAGAGTTTTTTCGGTAATATAAATTTTTCGGGAGGGGTTTATGAAAGAGTTCGATCTGGTTGTTATAGGCGGCGGGCCGGGCGGTTATGTGGCTGCGATAAGAGGGGCCCAAAAGGGCGCTAAAGTAGCCCTCGTCGAGAAGCGAAAGCTTGGAGGAACCTGCCTTAACTGGGGTTGTATACCGACAAAAGCCCTTTATTATTCCGCGAAGACACTTGCGACCGCTCTTAAGGCCGCTGACTTTGGCGTAAATACCGGCCCGGTGAGCTTTGATCTGGCGAAGGCCGTCGCACGGAAGGACGGCGTGGTCGATAAGCTCGTCGGTGGCGTCGGGCAGCTCTTAAAGGGTAACGGCGTCGAGGTCTTTAGCGGATCGGCGAAGCTCGAAACCGCTGGAAGGATAAGCGTAACGAGCCAGGGAGAAGTGGAAGAGATTGCTACTAAGAAGGTCGTAATAGCCACCGGCTCCGAGCCTGCGATGATACCGGTCTTTAATATTGACAGGAAGAATATACTTACCTCCACCGAAATGCTCGACTTAAAAGAGGTTCCGGAGAGTCTGCTTGTAATAGGCGGCGGCGTTATGGGTTGTGAGTTCGCTAGCATCTTCGCAAGATTCGGGAGCAAGGTGACTATCGTAGAACTCCTCCCGACGATCCTCTCTACGGAGGATAAGCAGATCGTAAGGACAGTTCAGAAGAGCTTTAAGGCACTTGGAATTGAGATCCTTACCGATGTCTCCGTGGAGATGGTGCAGGCGACCGAAGCCGGAGCCGTAACGAGGCTTAAAGACGGCAGGGAGTTCAGTACCAGTAAGGTTCTCGTATCCATCGGGAGGAGCTTTAACTCCACGGGGCTCGGCCTTGAGGAATTAGGTGTCGAGCTCGACAGGGGTTCCGTAAAAGTAAACGACAAGATGGAGACGAACATAAAGGACGTATACGCCGTAGGCGACGTTATCGGAGGCATGCTTCTCGCGCACGTCGCCTCAAGCGAAGGCGGGATTGCGGTAACTAACGCGCTTGGCGGTAACGCCACAATGGATTACTCGGTAATACCAGCGGGAATATTTACCGACCCTGAGATAGTGAGCGTCGGGCTAAGGGAGAAGGACGCCGCCGCTAAAGGCATCGACGTAAAGGTAGGGCGTTTCCCTTACGCCGCGTGCGGCAAAGCGCTCGCAATGGGTGAGAGCGAGGGTTTTGTTCAGATAGTCTCCGACCCTGGAAACGATACCGTACTTGGCGCGTCGATAGTTGGAGAGCACGCTACCGACCTTATCGGGGAACTCGCCATAACCATGAAGACCGGGGCGAAGGTAAAAGATATTATAGAGACCGTCCACGCCCACCCGACGCTTCCTGAGCTGGTATTGGAGGCCGCTGAGGATCTCCACGGCGAAGCGGTTCATAAGATAAGCCGCGCTACAAAGGGCAGGAAGTAGCATGGCCCTTATAGTACAGAAATACGGCGGCACCTCCGTCGGCTCGATAGAGAGGATAAAGGCCGTGGCTCGCCGTGTCGCCGACACCGTGGATAACGGTAACGAAGTCATAGTCGTTCTATCGGCGATCTCCGGGGAGACGAACAGGCTCGTAACACTTGCCGAAGAGGCAGGCTGCGTATCCGGCGGGAGGGAGTACGACGTGGTGGTCTCTACCGGAGAGCAGGTAACGGTAGGGCTTCTCTCTATAGTCCTCGGCGCTATGGGCTACGAGGCGGTAAGCATGCTTGGCCGTCAGGTGCCGATACTTACGGATACCTTTTACTCGGCGGCGAAGATAGAGGATATAGGAGAGGGCAATATCAGGCGCGAGCTCGGCAAAGGCCGTATTGTGGTCGTGGCCGGTTTCCAGGGTGTTGATATCGAAGGTAATATTACCACCCTCGGGCGCGGTGGCTCTGATACGACTGCCGTGGCGCTTGCCGCCGCCCTTAAGGCAGACCTGTGCGAGATATATACGGATGTCGAGGGGGTCTATACGACCGACCCCTCTATCTGCTCAGATGCCAGAAAGTTAAAGAAGATTTCATACGATGAGATGCTTGAGATGGCGAGCCTCGGCGCAAAGGTGCTGCAGACGAGGTCCGTACAGTTTGCAAAGAAATACGACGTGCCCCTGATGGTGAGGTCTTCGTTTAACGACGCCGTCGGCACGCTCGTCTGTAAGGAGGATAAAGATATGGAGAGAGCGGCTGTTTCAGGCGTTACGTATAATAAGAACGAGGCTAAAATTTCCGTCGTGAGGGTTCCGGACAGACCCGGTATCGCCATGAAGCTTTTCCGACCTTTGAGCGACGCCGGTATCAGTGTCGATATGATAGTTCAGAATATCAGCCACAGCGGCCACACGGATATGACATTCACCGTGCCGGAGGGGGACTATAATACCGCAATGGAGCTCGTAACCAAGACGGCAAAGGATGTCGAGGCGGACGAGGTCATAGGGGATAAGTCGATAGCCAAGGTCTCTATCGTAGGCGCGGGTATGAAGGCGCACGCTGGAGTTGCCTCGAAGATGTTTGAGACGATGAGCGCCGAGGGTATAAATATGCAGATGATATCGACCTCGGAGATAAAGATAAGCTGCGTCATAGAGGAAAAATATACCGAGCTTGCGGTAAGGGTTCTGCACGACGCATTCGAGCTTTCGGCCGGGGATGTGGAAGAGGAAATTATTTAGCGAAAAGTCTGTTTCTAAATCTTATTAGTGATAAAATTAAATTAAGGATATAAGTTTTTTATGGTTAAATCGGTTAAGAAAAAGGGTATTGCGCTCTACGACACGACGCTCAGGGACGGCACTCAGGCAGAGGATATAAATTTTTCGGTTGAGGACAAGGTGCGCATCTCTCGCGCCCTTGACGAGCTTGGCCTCGACTACATCGAAGGCGGATGGCCCGGGAGTAACCCCAAGGATATAGAATTCTTCGAGAGGATGAAGGGGATTAAGCTCAGGCACTCCACCCTAACGGCCTTTGGTTCGACGAGGAGGGCAGGTAAAAAGCCCCACAACGACCCGAACCTTCGTGCGCTCTTAAAGTCCGGGACGCCTGCGGTAACGATATTCGGCAAGAGCTGGAAGCTCCATGTGACGAGGGCGCTAAAGGTCTCTCTCACTGAGAACCTCGATATGATCCATGAGTCGGTCCTCTACCTGAAGAAGAAGGTTGGGACTGTATTTTATGACGCCGAGCATTTCTTTAACGGTTATAAGGACGACCCGGAGTACGCGTTAAAGACACTTAAGGCGGCCTCCGACGCAGGGGCTGACTGCCTTGTGCTCTGCGACACCAACGGTGGCACGCTTACACGCGAACTCTCCGATATAGTGAGGGAGGTGCTTGAAGCCACGTCAGCCCCTATCGGCATTCACGCCCATAACGACTCCGGTGTCGGCGTGGCCAATTCGTTAAGCGCAGTATCAGAGGGGGTCTGTCACGTCCAGGGCACGATAAACGGTTTCGGTGAGAGGTGCGGTAACGCTGACCTTATAAGTATCATCCCTGCGCTCGGGCTGAAGATGGGTTTTAATGTGATCTCGCCAGCGCGCATGAAGCGCCTCGGGCGCACATCGAGGTTCGTAAGCGAACTCGCCAACCTCACGCACTCCAAACGCTGGCCCTACGTCGGCGAGTCGGCCTTCGCCCACAAGGGCGGCATACACGTTAGCGCCGTAATGAAGGAACCGGGAACGTACGAGCATATGGATCCTTCCCTCGTAGGTAATACCCGGAGAGTGCTCGTCTCGGACCTTTCAGGGAGAGCGAATATCGTCTATAAGGCCAGGGAGTACGGGGTCGATCTTACCGACAAGAACGCCGCCGTAAAGAGGCTTCTCCAGGACCTTAAGAGGCTCGAACACGAGGGCTTTCAGTTCGAGGGGGCCGAGGCGTCCTTCGAGCTCTTAATGGAAAAGGCCCTCCACGGGAAGAAGAAAAAGTTCTTTAAACTCCTCGGCTTCAGGGTCGTTGAGGATAAGAAGCAGGAGACACTTTACACCGAGGCTACTATAAAGCTCGAAGTTGACGGTAAGGTAGAGCATACCGCCGCCGACGGCAACGGCCCGGTGAACGCCATGGACAGGGCCCTTAGAAAGGCCCTTGAGAGGTTCTATCCATCACTTAAGGATGTGCGCCTTATAGACTTTAAGGTACGCGTGCTTGAGGGCGGCGACGGTACGGCCGCCAGGGTGCGCGTGCTAGTAGAGAGCGGCGACGGGGCGAGCAAATGGGGCACAGTCGGGGTATCTGAGAATGTAATCGAGGCGAGTTGGCAGGCCCTTGTGGATAGCCTTGAGTACAAACTCTTCAAGGACGGAAAAAAGAGCTTAAAAGAGGTGTAGGAGCCAGGGGGCTTTTACGATGAAAAATAAACCGGACGGTATCGCATATATTATCCTCGCCATCTCCGTTCTTCTAGTCTTTATCTTTAAAAATAATCTGACGGAGCATCTTCCGGCGGGTATATTGTCGAATACCACGAATCTTTCCATAGACGAAACTGGCGGTTCAGGGGCAGGTTTTATGCCACGTACGGCCACGGATACTTCAAGCGGCCTTGTAATGGGCTCCCGGCTCGATATCAATATGGCTACGGCGGAGGTGTTGATGCTCATCCCCGGCATAGGGGAGAAGCTTGCGGCGCGGATCATTAAAGCCCGTCTTGAGCGAGGCGGTTTTTCGGATATGGGAGAGCTTACGGATATAAAAGGCATTAGTGACGGAAAGCTCAGTAAGTTGAAAGATTTTTTGAGAGTCGCTCCCGTTAAACCAAGTGAGAGGGGATAGATGACGAGAGACATTTTGGATATACTTAAGGTCAAGGAGGGCGAGATGGAGGCCCTTATCGAGGGCGCTCGCTTGGAGGCTTTAGAGATGAAAGAGGCGGCCAATGTGAAGGCGGCGGCCCTAAAGGTCGAGAAGGAATTGGCCATCTCGGAGGAACTGGAGCAGGTCGAAACTGAGGCCTTAAAGGCGATTGCGGACGAGGTGAGCGGCGTTACAGGTGAGGCGGAGAGCGAAGCTAGCGGGTTACGCGAGAGGGCCGAAGTGAAGAGAAGGCAGGCGATAGACGGTATAGCCGAGATACTCCTGGAGGGGTAGAGCTGTGATAAAGGATATGTGCAAAGTGCAGATCCTTGGTCCTAAAGGGTCTTTGGACGAAACCATTAAGGCTTTACATGCGATGGCGGTCGTCCACATAGAAACCTCTCGTTTCGGTTCAGACCTCGACGGCACTTTCTTCAGGAAGATTCCGCTCGAAGTGGGTAAGGTGCGTGAGAGGGAAAGGCTCTTAAAGATTAAGGAGGAGCTCGGTAACCTGAGAATGCTCCTTATTGAAACCCCTTACTCCGTAGTCGCAGAGACGGTCGATGTAGACTCTATCGAAGGCTTTCTCTCTACCGTAAAGCCGGTGGAGGAGCGCGTAAAGACGCTCCACTCAGAGAAGACCGCCTACATGGACGAGCTCTCTTCCATTGAGCGTTACGGGAGTGTGCTTAGAGGTTTCGCTTCAATGGTCTCAAGGCTCGGCGGATTAAATAGTTTTGATATCGTGGGTCTTACAATAGATAAGGCCCAGACCCCGGTCTTAAAGATCCTGGAGCGCGAGATAGGTGAGATCACCTCCGGTAAGTTTGAAATATACAGGAAAGACCTGGACGAGTATACTATCGCCGTGGTATTTGCTTACCCGGCGACCTTTACGGCGAGTGTCAGAAGCCTCATATCGGGCGAGTCGATAAATGAAATAAAGCTCCCGGATAACTACGGAGATCTCCCGCTTATGGAGGTCATCAAACGCATGGCCGGGAGGAGGGACGCTCTACCCGGTCTCATAGAGGACGCCGAGTTTGAGATATCCGTCATATCCGCTAACTGGCAAGCGAAGATAGAGGCTTTTATCGATGCTATAGACGATAAGGTCGAGGAGATAGGGGTCCTTGGCTACTGTTCACAGACCAAATACACTTTCGTCATCGAGGGTTGGGCACCTAGTGAACTGCTCGCGCCACTGATTTATGAATTCAAAAAGCTCTTCGGTGAGAAGGTCGTCATACGCGAGCTTGAGATCAAAGAAGAAGAGACGGATCTCATCCCTGTCTACGTCGAGAACCCGAGACTTATAAAACCCTTTGAAATTTTTCTAAAGGCGCTGCCGACGCCGAGGTACGGCTCCGTCGATCCAACCCCATTCGTAGCCCTCTTCTTCCCGACATTTTTCGGCCTGATAGTCGGCGACGTTGGCTACGGCCTGGTGATACTCCTGCTGGGGCTCTACCTTAAGAAGAGATTTAGACGTAAGGAATTCTTCCGCGACGCGGCTTATGTCGGCACCCTATGCGGCGCTTCCGCCATAATCTTCGGCGTAGTCTTTGGCGAGTTATTCGGCGACCTCGGCGAGCATCTTGGCATCATGCACCCGCTTATATTCGACAGAGTGAAGGCGGTAAAACCCTTCATGCTCCTGACCCTGGGCATAGGGGTAGGTCACGTGATACTCGGCTTCCTCATAGGGATGGGTAACCACCTCTCAAGGGGCAGACGAAAAGAGGCCGCCGGAAAATTCGCCTACATACTGCTGATAATCTCCGTGCTCTTCACTATAGGCGTCGCAGGGAAGTACCTGCCCGAAGGGCTCCTTACGCCCGGACTCGTCTTTATGGCCTTCTCCATGGTGCTGCTTATACTGATGGAGGGTCTTCTTGCTCCTCTTGAGTTCATAAAGACTATAGTTAATATCGTAAGCTACCTGCGTATCATGGCAGTAGGCATGGCATCGGTAATCATGGGGGTAGTGGCTAACCAGATAGGCGGGCTTGTCGGCTCTCTGATACTCGGCATAGTGGTGGCGGGATTGCTTCATACTCTAAATATCGCCCTTGCAATACTTAGCCCCTCGATTCAGTCGATGCGTCTCCACTACGTTGAGTTTTTCTCTAAATTCTACGAGGGTGGCGGCAGGGAGTACAAGCCCTTTAGAAAAAGGTAATTTACGCTCTGCCGCGGGTGGTGAGCTGGGGGGGGGGGGGGTGAAGAGGCCAGTGCACTCATATTCACGAGCCTTAAATACGTGTCGGTAGAACTTCTCTTAACCAATCGGATTTGATATACTTTATATAAAGATTGTGAATTCGAAGTAGTTTCTCTTATCTAACCCTCTGGAGGTGTTTTTATGGAAAAGGGACTGGTAGCCCTGGCGGCTGCTCTGGCGATAGGTATTCCGGCGCTCGCCACGGCGTGGGCGCAGGGTAAGATTGGCTCGTCCGGGGCCGGTACTCTTGCCGAGAAGCCGGAGCTTAGCGGCATTGTAATTATTATGATAGCTATTCCGGAGACTATGGTGCTCTTCGGCTTCGTCGTCGCCATACTGCTTTTATATACTTGAGATCTTTTTCTTCGGTCGGTCTTCGCGCGAGCTCCTCTATAAGAAGGGCGAAGGTCTTGCGTCGTCTCTCAAATGCGGGACTTGACTTACTCAGCGCTTGAACCCCCGTGAAACTCCAAGCCGGGCCCATCCGGTACCGTCAGCCGAGACTGGTCATCTATAATGACGCAGGTGACGCAGTTACGTTTTTTATAAATTAAGAGGAAGAAGCGAAGATGAGTGAGGAAGAGCTTATTAATGCGCTCGACATGGAGGGGCGAGGCGAGGCCCGCCGCATCACGGACGAGGCCCGACGGGAAGCCAAAATGATCCTCGACGAAACCGGGAAAGAGCTTCGTCGCTTGAGGGAGATACGTCTCGGCGAGCTTCAAAGACGGCTCTCGGAGAAGAGGAGCTCTCTCATAAACAAAGCCCGCCTGAAGGCTCGCGGGCGCTTTCTCGCGGCGAAGTACGAAGTAATAGAACCGCTCCTGGACGAAGCTCTGAAAGATATCGCATCGAGTGAGCGCTACCCGGCGGTATTTAAAAAACTCTTCGAAGAACTAAAGGAGAGCTGGGACGAGGATTTACCACCGGTGGTCCATGTAAACCCCTCCGACACTACGCTTATAGAGGACTCTGAGTTCCGTGTCGAGACAGACGAGAACGTAAGCTTCGGCGTGGTCTTTAAGAGCGCATGCGGCAGGGTAGTCTATGTTAACACACTCCACTCAAGGCTTCAGAGGATGAGGAAGAGGGCACTCTCGAAGGTAGGCGAGATACTCTTCCCGGCTTAGGATACCTTCTTTATCTACTTAAGGTTTTCTCCATGGATTTAAATTACGTCAACTCAAGGGTTCGGGGCCTCAGGTCGAGGCTTTTAAACAGGGCTGATTACGAACTTTTCATATCAATGGAAGGTAGTATGGAGGCCTTTCTTACTGCCCTCAGAAATACCCGCTACGGGCCTTACCTGGCTATCGCCGAGGCATCAGAGGGTGATATTGAGCCTTCCGAAATAATCAACTACGCCGTTTCGAGGAACCTTACGGCGGCATATAGAACAATCTGGAATCTTGCCCCCGAGGGTGAGAAGGGGGCTCTCCAGGCGCTCTTCTCAATATGGGAGGTCTATAACCTGAAGGCGGTACTCAGGGGGATAGACCGGGGGATTTCGCAGGAAAAGATATTTGCTTTCCTCATTCCTGCGGGTTCAATGGACGTTTCGGCCCTTAAAGAGCTCTCCGGCGTTAAAGACGCCTTGGCCCTCGCCGGGCTGCTTGCCATATGGGGAAGCCCGTATGCCTCCCCCGTAAGGGAGTTCTCCCCCGAGTACGTAAGGAATAAAAAGCTCGCCCCAATAGAGCTTGCGCTCGACAGGACGAGCCTGGCGCTCTTTAGAGATGTTAAGGGCTTTCGTCCTGTAAATAGGACTGTTCTTAGTGACATACTGGCCTTCAGGGCGGATTACCTTAATATGATGACACTCTTTAAAGTCCACGGCGAGAGGTACGGCGCAGGAGAGCTTAAAGCTTTATTTATTAAAGGTGGCCGGTCCTTATCTTTAAAGCTCTACATTGAACTCTCCGGAGTGGAAGGCCTCGAGCACCTCATCGGAAACATTATAGACAGGATACCGGACCAAACACTAAGGGGTCTGCTCCTTGATATCGATACGAGCGAGATAGGGCTTATAGAGGCGCGTTTTGAGTCGGTTATGGTTAAAAAGCTCTTGAAACTCTCAATAACGGAGCCTGAGAGCATCGCGCTTACCGCCTGGTACATATTCGTTAAGGCAAGGGAAGTTAAAAACATCCGTCTCCTCGGGAGCGCCGTCTCCTTCGGCATACCCTCTGACGAGGTGCGGAGGATGGTCTCATATCCCGAAGCGGCCGCCGGTGGTTACTGATGGCGGCGCTACTTCTTATAACGGGAAAGGGTATAGCCCGGGGTTTTAGGCTCGGCGGCTTCAAGTGCCGCGAGATAGAAGAAGACTCCGATATTGATGAGGTGATAGAAGAGGAGTTCGAGGCCGGAGGCCTCGGGTTAATATGTGTTGAGGAGCGTTTTCACGAACGCATATCCGACAGGGTGCTCAGGAGAGTAAGGAAGCGCGGTCTCCCTGTAATAATATCCATGGATATTCCCGGGAGATGGAACGAGGCGGCCCCGGAGGAGTCTCATATCGCAAGGCTCATACGAAGGGCCATCGGCTATCAGATGAAGCTAAGGAAATAAGAAACACCCTTACAGTATGGAGGTTTTAAGAGAGTATGTCTTTTGAGGAAGGCGCAACCCGGATAATGGGCGTAATCTCTGCGGTGAGCGGCCCGACGGTGAAGGCCGCAGGCGTTAGAGGCGTAAAGATGAACACCACGGCCTTCGTAGGAAATATCGGGCTGCTTGGAGAGGTGATAAAGCTAAGCGGCGACGAGGCTACACTCCAGGTCTATGAGGATACCAGCGGCCTCTCTCTCGGAGAAGAGGTCATATGCCACGGCACCCCCCTTACCGTCATGCTCGGCCCTGGTCTTATATCCAATATATTCGACGGCATTCAGAGACCGCTCGAGAAGATGATGGTAGGCGACGACCCCTTTATCGCCAGGGGGCTTACGATACTGCCGCTCGACCAGAACAGGGTCTGGGAGTTTACGCCCGTTAAGGCCGTTGGAGACAAGCTTGCCCCCGGAGATGTCGTCGGCACCATCAACGAGTCTCAGTGCATTGAGCACAGGGTTATGGTGCCTCCGGGTAAGGGAGGTATTATTAAAGATATCACGAGCGGCGGCGTCACCGGGAGCGACCGGGTCGTCGTCTTTACCGACGAGAGCTCGATGGGGCTCTACCAGAGGTGGCCCGTAAGGACTCCCAGGCCCGTAAAGAAGAGGCTTCCTCCGACGACCCCCTTTATTACCGGTCAGAGGGTCTTTGATACCGTCCTCCCTGTGGCCGAGGGGGGCTGCGCCATAGTGCCCGGCGGCTTCGGTACCGGAAAGACGATGGTCGAGCAGGCGATAGCCAAATTTTCGAGGACCGATATAGTCATATACGTCGGCTGCGGCGAGAGGGGTAACGAGATAACCGACGTCCTAAGCGAGTTCCCGAAGCTTAAGGACCCGGAGACGGGTATTTCGCTATCCGAACGCACCATAATAGTCGTAAATACCTCCAATATGCCAGTTGCGGCACGCGAGGCATCGATATTTACCGGTATTACCATCGCCGAGTACTACAGGGACATGGGCTACCGGGTGGCCCTTATGGCCGATTCTCTATCGAGGTGGGCCGAGGCCCTGAGGGAGATATCGTCGAGGCTTGAGGAGATGCCGGGTGAGGAGGGTTTCCCGCCGTACCTCGGCACCATGATAGGCTCTTTTTACGAACGCGCCGGAAAGGTCGATTCTCTCGGAGCTCCGGAGCGCACCGGGGCCGTCACCGTAATAGCGGCGATAAGCCCTCCGGGCGGCGACTTCTCAGAGCCGGTAACGCAGGCTTCCCTCAGGTTCGCCGGAGCCCTATGGGCGCTTGATCCGGACCTGGCCTATCGCCGCCACTACCCGGCCGTGAGCTGGGAGGTGAGCTACAGCCTCTACTACAGGACCCTTACGGAGTGGTACGAAAAAGAGGTCGCCCACGACATGGTTTCGCTCCGTAACTGGCTCATGGCTATACTCCAGCGCGAGAGCGAAGTAAAAGAGATCTCCCAGATAATAGGCGTAGACGCGCTTCAGGAGCCCGACCGCCTTGTCTTAGAGACGGCGCAGGTCGCACGCGAGGCCTTCCTGAGGCAGAGCGTATTCGTAAAGAACGACGCCTTCGCCACGTTTGAGAAGCAGTACTTGATGCTGAAGGCTATACACGCATTCATGATAAACGCCGAGGCGGCGCTTGAGGGCGGCAAGTACATAGAAGAGATAGTGGAGTGCGAGCTCAAGGGCGAGCTCATGAGGATGCAGTACGAGCCAAGCGAAGGTTTTACCGTTAAGGGCAAGAAGTTGATAGCAGATATAGAGCGGTTTTTTACCGTTTAATTACTCGACAAGTATCTGGAGTAAATGGATTTGGATCTCATAACGAGGCGTTATAATACAATAGAAAATATCTCGGGGCCTATCGTCTTCGCAAGCGGGCTTAAGAGCGCTATCGTCGGAGAGATGTGTAGTGTTACGCTCCGTGGCGGCGAGCTTCGCTCCGGGCAGATACTCGAACTCTCGGGAGATATGGCCGTTATTCAGGTGCTAGAGGGGACAGACGGCATAGATGTCGTCTCCGCGAGCATAGAGCCCTCCGGAGAGCTCGCAAGTGCAGCCCTTTCGGAAGAGATACTCGGAAGGACCTTTAACGGCATGGGTACGCCCATAGACGACCTGCCGGAGATAATACCGGAGAAGTACGCAGATATAAACGGCCTCCCCATAAACCCGGCGGCGAGGGATAGGCCGAACCAGTTCATTCAAACCGGCATCTCGGCGGTTGACGGCTTAAACACCCTTGTGCGCGGGCAAAAGCTCCCGATATTCTCCGGCGCGGGTCTTCCGGCCAACGAGTTAGCCATGCAGGTCGTAAGGCAGGCGAAGGTGGCAACCGGCGAGGAGTTCTGCGTCGTCTTCGGTGCGATGGGCATTACATCGAGGGAGGCTTTCTTCTTCAGGGAGTCTCTGGAGAGCGCAGGCTCGATGGAGCGGACGGTAGCATATATAAACCTCGCCAGCGACCCGATAATAGAAAAGCTCTTTACCCCTAGAATCGCCCTTACGGCTGCCGAGTACCTCGCCTTTGAGAAGGGATATCAGGTGATGGTCGTCCTAACTGATATGACCTCGTACTGCGACGCCTTGAGGGTAATCGGGAGCGCGAGGGACGAGATACCGGGGAGGCGCAGCTATCCCGGCTACATGTATACCGACCTCGCCTCCATCTACGAGCGTGCGGGGAGGATAAAGGGTTTACCCGGTTCGGTTACGATCATGCCTATAATAACGATGCCCGAGGACGATATTACGCACCCCATCCCGGACCTTACCGGCTATATCACGGAAGGTCAAATTGTCCTTGGCCGAGGGGTTCACAGGAAGAGCGTCTATCCTCCGATAGACGTGCTCCCGTCCTTATCGAGGCTCATGAATAACGGCATAGGAGCCGATAATACGCGAAAGGGCCATAAAGAACTCTCCGACCAGCTCTATGCCTCCTACGCCAAGGGCTGCGACGTGCGCCGCATGGTGGCGATAGTCGGCGAGGAGGGTTTGTCCGAGCTCGACTCCAAGCTCATGCGTTTTGCCGAGAGCTTCGAGAGCGAGTTCATAGGGCAGGGCGACGTGGAGCGCTCCATTAAAGAGACCCTTGATCTCGGGCTAAAGCTCCTTCAAATACTGCCTAAATCAGAACTTACGAGGTTACACAACTAGGATGGAGAGGGCCAAACCTACAAGACAGAATCTCATGCAACTCCGGCGAAGGCGCGAGGTCGTACGGAAGGGGAGAGACCTCCTTAAGAGTAAGCGAGAGGCCCTGATGAAGGAGTTCATGGGGCTCGTCGAGGAGTGCATGAAGACGAGAGAAGACCTTACGAGGCTCCTTAGCAAGGCGAGGAGAAACCTTGAGATAGCAGGCGCGATGGAGGGTGAGGCGCTTACCTCTCTCGCCGTAAAGTCCGAACGTAACATCACCCTCGACATAAAGATCAAGAATGTCTGGGGCGTTAAGATACCCGAGATTGTGGAACGCCCCGTGGTGAGATCCCTTGAGGCGCGCGACGTTTCCCCTATAGGCGAAAGCCCATTCGCCCTCGGCACGGCCAGGGACTTCGAGATGGCTGTCTCGCTTATGATAAAGATGGCAGGCCCCGAGGCGAGGCTCGCGCGCGTCGGGGAGATGATAAAGTCCGATTCCAGGAAGATCAACGCCATCGGAGAGGTGATGCTCCCGGATATGAAGACGCGCATAAAAGCAATTGAAAGGGTCCTCGAAGAGCGTGAAAAGGAAGAGATATACAGAATAAAACGCTATAAATCCGTTAAAGCCACACAGATGCAGTCTTAATACGCGCTTCGCCACTTTTGGTGTATTACCTATGCCGTTCCACGCGGCGAACTCTCTCCTTGTAGCAGATCCCAACGCGTACTAAAGTCCTTTGCCCGCCACGAGCGGCAGAGCAGTCTGTTCTTAATTCTCGAATAGGGCGTAGAGTGGTTTGCCGGGACGTACTACGCGGTACAGTCCGTATCTGTAAGAGAACCCCGACGCGTAGTATGGCTTTCTTATCATCTTGAGGTAACTCGCTGCGCGGCGTAAAATAGGGCTGGCCCTGCCACACCAGCGTGGTTTTATCCGCTAAGCGCGTTCCTAAAATAAGGCCAACCAGATCTCCACGATGCACCGGCACCCGCCGCGTCGCAGGAAAAGTCTATAAACTATAGGCGGTTCATTGCGCGAATTAAAACCCGGCCAGCCAGGGATTTGGTTGCTTTTTTAGCCCCCATGTTATATCCTTTCTTATTCACCTTTGTTGACCAGACTACCTATTATCGGAGTACAATGGAGTCTCAGTTTTTATATACTTTAGTGTCGAGTTCCTTCTCGGCGTTGGCCATAGTGATAGGCATATACCTTGTGCTTTCAAGGGAGGCCTGGGCCATAAAGAACTCCGTATTCTTCGTGAGCTTCTCGGCCGGTGTTATACTCGCCGTAGCGTTTACCCATGTATTGCCGGAGGCGCTCGAGCTGGCCCCCGGGACGCTTTCAGTAGTGCTCTTTACGATAATCGCCTTCTATATATTCGAGCATACGATAACTATACATACGTGCAGGGAGGGCGAGTGCGAAGTCCATACCATCGGCACACTAGCATTTAGCGGCATATTCGTGCACTCGCTCCTCGACGGCGTAGTAATAGGTATTGGTTTCGAGGCCGACTTCGCCGTAGGCCTTGCGGCGGCTATAGCGGTACTCCTCCATAAACTGCCTGTAGGGATTACCACTACGGCTATTATGCTCCATTCCGGCTTTAAGAGGCGCAGGACAGTGAGGCTGGCGTGGCTGGTGGCTCTCGCTACACCTTTCGGAGCGATGCTCGCCTATTTATTCATGCGAGGTCTTGGAGAGGCATCCCTCGGTTACATGCTCGCCTTCTCAACCGGTTCTCTCATATACGTCGGGGCTTCGGATCTATTGCCAGAGACGCATAAAAATTTTAGCAAGGTGAATATATTCCTTGTGTTAGTAGGAGTCGCTCTGGTATATTTGGCTTCATATTTTACCGGCGGCGGGCACGGTCACGCTACTCACGTAGAAGAGGGTATTTACGGCGCTGGCGGCGTCGGCATAGAAGAGGTTCACGACGGCCACGCCGATGAAGAAATACACAAAGAACACGGAGGAGACTAGGTGATAGAGCGTTATTCAAGGGAAGTGATGGCCCGTATATGGGAGCCGGAGAACAAGTATGCGGCCTGGCTAAAGGTGGAGATAGCCGCCTGTGAGGCGTGGAACAAGAAAGATAAGAAGATAATTCCGGACGCCGCGCTTAAGAGGATAAAGAAGAAGGCCCGCTTTGATATAGACCGCATAGACGAGATAGAGAGGACGGTAAAGCACGACGTAATCGCTTTCCTTACTTCCGTTGCGGACTACGTCGGTAATGACTCGCGCTATATCCATATAGGGCTCACTTCATCCGATGTGCTTGATACCGCACTTGCCCTCCAGTTAAAAGAGGCCTCCGAGCTTATCATAAAAGATATAAAAGCCCTTATGAAAGAAATAGAGAAGAGGGCGTACGAGTATAAGGATACGATAATGATGGGACGCTCGCACGGGATACACGCCGAGCCGACGACCTTCGGCCTTAAGATGGCGCTATTTTATGACGAGATGGCAAGGAACCTAGAGCGTATGGAGCGCGCCAAGGATACTATAAGCTACGGTAAGATCTCAGGCGCTGTCGGGACTTTCGCCAATATCGACCCCTTTATAGAGCGCCACGCACTTAAGAAGCTCGGCCTTAAGCCCGCGCCCGTATCTACGCAGATAGTCCAGCGCGATCGCCATGCCGAGTTCTTCACGACGCTCTCCATAATCGCCTCGTCCATAGAAAAGTTTTCGGTCGAGGTACGCCACCTCCAGAGGACCGAGGTCCTTGAGGCCGAGGAGCCATTTACAAAGGGTCAGAAGGGTTCTAGTGCAATGCCGCATAAGCGTAACCCGGTCCTTACGGAGAATATGACTGGGCTCGCGAGGCTGGTACGCGGCTACGGCCTAAGCGCCATGGAGAATATCGCGCTCTGGCACGAGCGCGATATAAGCCACTCCTCGGTTGAGCGCATTATAAGCCCCGACGCGACGATCTTAATTGACTTTATGCTCTCCCGCATGACCGGGCTCGTTAAGGGGCTTGTCGTCTACCCCGACAATATGATGAAGAATATAAATAAGACGAAGGGATTGATGTTTTCTCAGAAGGTGCTCCTGGCACTTGCGGCAAAGGGTTTGTCGAGGGAAGATTCATACTCGGTCGTACAGCGTAACGCCATGAAGGTGTGGGATAAGGATCTGGACTTTAAGGAGCTGCTCCTTGCCGATAAAGACGTCTCGGCTAATCTAACGGAGAAGGAGCTCGATACTATATTCGACCTTAAGCCTTATACAAGGCATGTGGATTATATCTTTAAGAGGGTATTTAAGAACAAAAAGAAAAAGGGAAAGTAGATGGAAAAGAGAGAAGAGCTATACGAGGGTAAGGCCAAGAAGATTTATGCCACCGACGATCCGAACCTGTCGATAATGTTCTTTAAGGACGACGCCACGGCATTCGACGGAAAGAAGAAGGGGACGATTGAGAGTAAAGGAGTATTTAATAACAAGATCGCCTCGGCAATATTTAAACACCTCGACGCCAAGGGCGTAAAATCGCATTTCGTCGATATGCTCTCCGATAGGGAGATGGCGGTAAAGAAGCTTGAAATAATCCCCGTAGAGGTGATAGTAAGGAACCTCGCCGCCGGGAGTTTTTCAAAGCGCATGGCCATAGAAGAGGGTACGGCGATTAAATGTCCGATAGTCGAGCTCTCATATAAGTCCGACGAGCTAGGCGACCCGATGATAAACGACGACTATGTATTCGCCCTCGATCTCGCCACCCCCGAAGAGCTAAAGTTCATGAAGGATACGGCGCTTAAGGTAAATGAAATCATGAGCGCATTCTTCGACGAGCGTGGCATTCTTCTCGTGGACTATAAGTTAGAGTTTGGCAGGCACGGCGGTGAGGTGCTCTTAGGAGACGAAATAACCCCGGACGGCTGCCGACTCTGGGACAAGGTGACGAGGGAGAAACTCGATAAAGACCGTTTTCGCCGCGACCTCGGAAATATAGAAGAGGCCTATGAACTTATCTTAAAGAAGGTGACGGAGTAAACTCATGAAGGCAAAGGTACACGTTACACTCAGGAGCGGCGTCCTCGACCCGCAGGGGAAGGCCGTACACGGCTCTCTATCGAGGGCGGGTTACGACTTCATAAAGGATATCAGGATCGGTAAGGAGATAGCCATAGAAATGGACGATCTCCCGAGGGAAGAGGCCGAGGCGAAGCTAACAGAAATATGCGAAAAACTTCTGGCCAATACCGTTATGGAGAATTTCACGATAGAGATAGAATAGGCTATTTTGTCATTTCCTGAGCGGTAGTATAAAGGAATAAAGAAGGGTTAGTTAAAGAGATGAAATTCGGCGTTATAGTATTTCCCGGCTCGAACTGCGACCACGACTGTTACCACGCGGCCAAGCACGTCTTCGGTCACGAGGCCTCATACGTCTGGCATAAGGAGACGGAGCTGAAGGGGCTCGACTGCGTTATCGTTCCGGGAGGCTTCTCGTACGGCGATTACCTCCGGGCCGGGGCCGTGGCCAAGAACTCTCCTGTAATGGAGGAGGTCGTAAGATTCGCCTCAGGCGGCGGGCTCGTAATTGGTATTTGTAATGGCTTTCAGGTCCTTACCGAGGCCGGACTCCTGCCCGGCGCGTTAATGAAAAACCGTGATCTCAAATTCATATGCGAGGATATAACGCTCAGGGTCGAAAACGACAGCTCACCGTTTACCTCGTGTTACGAGGAGGGCGAGGTAGTTTCGATGCCCATAGCCAACGCCGATGGCAACTACTACGCCGACCAGGAGACCCTAAAGATGATAGAGGGGGAGGGTAGAGTGGCCTTCAGGTACTCGACACCCGCAGGGCTCATCACACCCGAGGCGAACCCCAACGGATCGGTCGGAAATATCGCAGGAGTATTTAATAAAGAAAAGAACGTCCTCGGCCTCATGCCGCACCCCGAGAGGGCGATAGAGCCTGAACTCGGCCCAACCGGCGGCCTCGGCGTATTCGAATCGATAATAGACATTATCTCATAGGAATAGATATGGATATGGATAGCAAGAGCAAGCTTCAAAGCGCGCTTGAAGGTGGCGAGTTCACCATTACGGCAGAGATTTGCCCGCCCAAAGGCACGGATACGCGGAAATTCATTGAAAAGTCCGCACTCCTGAAGGATAAGATCGTTGCCGCTAACGTAACGGACAACCAGAGGGCGGTTATGAGGCTATCTAGCCTGGTATGCTCGAAGATACTCCTCGATATGGGCATTGAGCCGGTCTTCCAGATGACGTGTCGCGACAGGAACAGGCTCGGCCTCCAGTCCGATATAATGGGCGCGCACGTAATGGGCATAAAAAACATCCTTGCCCTTACGGGCGACGACGTCTCATTCGGCGACCACAAGAACGCCAAGGCCGTCTTCGACCTCGACTCCGTACAGCTCGTAGATGCGATTTCCAAGCTCAATAACGGCTTTAATATAAATGATAAGGAACTTCGCGGCTCGACGGACTTGTATATCGGTGCGGTCGTTGCCCCGGAGGCTAACCCCATAGAGCCGGAGATGATAAAGTTTCGGAAGAAGACCGCCGTCGGGGCCAAATTCTACCAGACGCAGGCGATATACGATATGGATAAGTTTAGGCGTTTCTTTGACGAGGTGGAACCGACGGGGGTAAAGATACTCGGCGGCATACTACTCCTTAAGAGCGCGAGGATGGCGAATTTTCTAAATAAAAACGTCCCGGGAATTACCGTCCCCGATGCGCTTATCGAAGAGCTCGAAGCGTCGGACGACGAGCTTAAAAAAGGGATAGAGATCGCTTCAAGGCAGGTGCGAGAGCTAAAGGGCTACTGTCACGGCGCTCATATCATGGCTATTGGGCAAGAAGAGAGTGTTCCTGATATTATAGAAGGTGCCCTCTAGGAAGGGCTTTAAAGCTTTCCTCCGGCAATTCCTCCGGCGGTAATGTATACCGCTTCCTTACCACCGGTGTTATTTAGTAAAATCTTATCTCCAGCTTTAATGTGCAACGCCTCGCCGTTTGAGATCGTAAAGACGGTATTTCCTTTAGTTATCTCAATTGTGCCGTTTAGGATCAGGAGTATCTCTTCATAGCCGGTCTTTGGCTGAACTGTCTTTTTGTCCTCGCCGACCATGAGCCTCCCGTAGAGCATGTAGACGGACTGGGTGCCCAGATCCTCACACCCGAGGCAGTACTCACTGCCGCCGGATTCCGACAAGGCGGGAAGTTTATATATCTTCATGCCATGGACTCCACCGCATCCCTGAAATGCTCTATGAAGTCCTCGCCGTGGAGCGGACGGATGAGTATCCAGTTATTCTTCTTGTCGAGCTTTATCTCAACCTCGGCGCCCGGTATAAGCTCAAGGTAGCGCAGGAAATCATTTGGGATCTCAACGCCCTCGGAGTGCTCGCCTACTTTAGTAATCTTGGTATTCATGGCTTCCTCTCTTCTTTTAAGTTATTATCGCATTTTTCGGTGGCATATCATACACTTATATAGTATTTTGAGCGGCTTCCTCAGTCAAGCTAAATATATTGTCTTTTTCCCTTCGGCGGTGATAGCATCTGTCGTCATTCCCGACCGGTCTTTAACTTGAAGAAAGCTAGATAGGAACCCTTTATGACCAGGCGAGAACGCCTTATAGAAGCCATCAAGGGAGGGGGTGTAGACCGGGTGCCGGTTATCGCTCCGGCAGGGCTCGTAAGCTCCCTTCCTTCCGAAGTGCTGGAGGCCGTTTTAGTGGTGCCGGGTGGCGTTTCCCCGGAGTTCTTCGCAAAAGATTTTGGCAGGAACCCTGAGACGCTGGCTGACCTTTCCGTTGCCCTCTCGGAGACGGCGGGCTTTGAGTCCCTCGGGCTCCCCTACACAGTGACGGTAGAGAGCGAGGCCTACGGTGGCGAGACGGAGTGCGGGCCGCTCACTAGCGCGGCGCGCCCGTACGAATACCCCTATATCGGGCCGGAGCAATACAAAAACCTCCCGGAGCTCAATCCGGTGAAGGACGGGCGGCTGCCGGTCGTCGTGGAGACACTTCGTAGGCTAAGGAGTAGTCACCCTGATATGCCGATAGTCGCCGATATCGTAGCGCCCGTGAGCCTGGCTACTTCTCTAATGGACACTGGCGCACTCTTTAAATCCTTTTTAAAAGCCCCGGATGAGGCCCGCGCCTTTCTGGGGAAGCTTACGGACAATTCCATAAGCTTCATGAAGGCGCAGCTCCGTGCCGGTGCGGATGTCGTATTTATTACCGACCCGGCCTCTACTGCGGATAACCTCGGCCCTGAGCTCTTCGGTGAATTTTCCATTCCGTTCATTAATAGGCTTTCAGAGGCAGCAGTTATGGAAGGTGCAAAGCCGGTAGTCCACATATGCGGCCGAACGGAGGGGCTCGCCTCTGTGATAATAGATAAGCTCAGTGCCACCTGCATAAGCCTTGATTCCCTCTCAGGAAGGAAGCTTCTCTCTAATAAATTTACTCTCATGGGTGGCGTTAGCTCCTCCTCTCTCATCCGTGACACGCCCGCCGAGATTAGCGCTCTAGCCCTTGAGGCCACTAAAAATGGCGGTTTTTCGATCCTTGCTCCACCGTGCGGCCTCTCGCGAGGTGTGCCGCTAGAGAACCTTAAGGCCCTTACCCGGGTATCTGGATTAAAGGGTTAAATGTCAACGATGCTATAGCATTTCTAAGATTTGTAATGCGATTATACGATAATAATATCTAGTCCGGTTAGTTGTGCGGGTGTATTCGGATCTATTTTTTGCGTTTAATTCAGAGGCCGCACAGAGCTTGAAAGAGACGGCCACGGTATCGCTATCATTGACAAATTACTAAAAAGAATGTATAATAACTAATTAAATCATCCACAGGAGAATACATATTGAGAGATTCAAACATTAAGAGTGTTGCTGCGTGGTCCGTGCCATTTCTTTTTATAGCCTTATTCGGTTTTATAGTCTTTCACATGAATGAGGTAGATGCCGCCACCAGATTTACGAGCTCGGAGCATTTTAAGGAACTCGCCGATGCCAGGATATCGGAGAGCATCCATAGCCACATGGGCCTCTACGCGACAGGGATTTCCCCTCAGGGCGAGATAGAGCTTGCGGACGCAATAGTCGAGTATAGCCGGGCCTACGGCCTTGACCCTTACCTGGTCATGGCGGTCATAAAGACCGAGAGCACCTTCAATAGCAGGGCGAGGAGCAAGAAGGGGGCTATGGGAATAATGCAGATACTCCCATCTACAGCCAGGGAGCTGGCGGGAGACCTCGGCATGGAATGGGAAGGGCACGACATGTTATATAATCCTTCAATCAACGTAAAACTCGGAATCCATTACCTTTCCTTCCTCAAAGGGCGATTTAACGACGACATGACCAAAGCAATAGTTGCCTATAACAGAGGGCCATATAAGCTCGCTCGTAGCCTTAGAAAGGGCAAACGCCTCCGTTCCGCCTATGCCGATAAGGTCTATGCGAATTATAATGACTTTAAAGAATCTAAGAACTTCAATTAATCTTATCCTGCCTACTCCTTTTTCTTATTTTTTCTAAAATTTAGCACACTCACGCTGGATTTAGCATTTATTTTGTGTTAATAGTAACACTTATAAATGCTTAGAAAGGATAAAGATACTTGGATTCAGAGAGTACAAAGAAGATATACGCTCTTTATTCGGATGTTTACGACGCCCTCTTTAAAAGGTTTTTCTTTCCGAGGATAAGACACGCGCTTTTGGCTTTAAACATCGAGCCGGGAGACAGGGTTCTGGACGTCGGTGTAGGTACTGGTCTCTCTCTTCCAATCTACCCAAGGGACTGTAGTGTTATCGGCATCGACCTCTCTGCGAAGATGCTCAAGCAGGCCAAGCAGAAGATCATAGATCAACAGCTCAGTCACATAAAGGTCATGGAGATGGATGCCATGGACCTCTCCGCCTTCCCAGACGACTCCTTCGACAAGGTCTTCATCTCACACGTCGTAAGCGTCGTGAGCGACCCTTACAGGGTCATGCAGGAGGTGAAACGGGTTTGCAGGAGGGATGGCGACGTAGTCGTGGTGAACCATTTCAGGAGTTCCAATAAGGTGCTCGGCACCATCGGTAATTTCTTTAATCCCATAAGCAAGAGGATAGGCTGGAGATCGGACCTTGGGTTAAATGAGTTTATTAACGGAGCCGGGCTTGTGGTACGCGAAAAGTATATGCTTAAAAAGATAGATTTCTGGCATATGATCTTCGCCGTAAATGTAAAGTAGCCTTCCTCCGAGAGCGCCCTGGCTCGCTATCCGCTCCATGCCTTCCCAACTATATGGAATCAGGTTTTGCATAAAGAGCGATTTTCCGGTTTAAAGATCCTTCCCATGATAGACGAAGACCTCGACGCTGTAGTGGATATTGAGAATGTCTCCTACGTAAGGCCCTGGTCAAGGAAGACCTTCGTGAGTGAACTAAATAACCCTATCTCCCACGCATTCGCCGGAAAGCTTAATATAGACGGAAAAGACGTTTTAGCCGCCTACTCAGTCTCCTGGATAGTTCAGGGGGAAGCGCACCTCCTTAACCTGACCGTCCACCCCGACTTCAGACGCATGGGTATAGCCAGAAAGCTCCTGGCCTTTAATCTGCGTTTTATGGAAGAGGACGCAGTGGGAACTGTCTTTCTGGAGGTACGGAGGTCTAATGATGCCGCCAGAATCCTCTACGAGGAGTACGGCTTCAGGGAGTTTTATGTAAGGGAGAAGTACTACGGAGACGAAGACGCCCTCGTAATGGGGCTTGAACTGGAAGATCCACTAAAGAGCCCTTATTCGCTCTGGAGGGATTAGGGGCTCTCGGGGCGGTATTTTGTGCTCCATCTCGCGTGCGCATAGGCAAGGGCCGAGTGGTATTATGAGTTTAAAAATGGTTAGGGTTGGTGTGACGGATGCCTAGTGCGGTAATAGTATATAATAAAAAACTCACCGGAAGCCACTATCTCATGGGGCTTGAGTGGAGATTTACCGAAGAGGTGGCGCCGGGACAGTTTATAATGCTTAAGGTGAACCACGGGGGCTACGATCCGCTCTTAAGACGCCCATTCGGCGTTTATAACGTCGTAGACCCGGCCAGAGGTGGGGGGCATGTGGGTATAGAGATACTCTACAAGGTCGTCGGCAGAGGTACTTCGATACTCTCTGGTCTTGCCCCTGATGACACGGTGGATATCCTCGGCCCCCTCGGTAACGGCTTCCCAACCCCGAAGGCCGGAGAGAAGCCTATACTCGTAGCCGGAGGCATAGGCATCGCCCCTATTCACCTGTTAACTCTTGCCTGTAAGGGGGCGACGGTCATCTTCGGAGCGAGGGATAAGAGCGAAACTCCTCTTACGGCGGATATCGAGAAGTTAGGGGTAAATGTCAAGACCGCAACCGAGGACGGAAGCGCAGGTGTAAAGGGGCTCGTTACGGATATTCTCGCCGGAGAGATTACGGAGAATTCCGTCATATATGCATGCGGCCCCACGGGTATGCTTAGGGCCGTAGCCTCTATGGCCCGTGACGTTGGTGTTAGAGCCTACGTCTCGCTTGAGAATTCAATGGCATGCGGCGTTGGAGCGTGTCTCGGGTGCGCCGTAAAGAGATCCGGAGACGTTAAAAAAAATAAACGCTATCAGATGGTATGCTCCGAGGGGCCGGTCTTTGAGAGCACTGAAATAGACTGGGAGAGTCTTTAGGTTATGACCATTTCTACAAAGGTTGACATAGGGGGGCTTACCCTCGAAAACCCGGTGATGACCGCCTCGGGCACCTTCGGTTACGGAGAAGAGTTTAATGAGTATACCTCTTTAAAACGCCTGGGCGGAATAGTCGTAAAGGGGCTTTCTCTTGAGCCGCGCGAGGGGAACCCCGCGCCGAGGATAGTCGAGACCCCCTGCGGCATGTTAAACGCCATAGGTCTCCAAAATGTCGGGGTCAGGGCGTTTATTAACGATAAGATGCCCTTCCTCCGCGAGGTTGGCGTCCCGGTAGTGGCCAATATATTCGGCGAGAGCATTGAGGAGTACAGGGAGGTCGCCGGGGTACTGGACGGTGTGGAAGGTGTCTCGGCGTTGGAGATAAATATCTCTTGCCCGAATGTAAAGAGCGGCGGCATTCAGTTCGGCACCGACCCGGGGGAGGCCGCTAAAGTCGTAAGGGCAGTGAGGGGGGCTACGAAACTCCACGTGATGACCAAACTATCCCCTAACGTAACTGACATTAAGCTCATGGCCCGCGCCGTGGAGGAGGCCGGCACAGACTCCATATCCCTCATAAATACCATTACCGGCATGGTCGTTGACATAAGAAAGAGGAAGCCCGTGCTCGCAAACAGGATAGGCGGCCTCTCCGGGCCGGCCATACGCCCGGTAGCGGTCCGTATGCTCCATGAGGCGGCGAGCGTAGTTAGCGTGCCGCTTATAGGCATAGGCGGCATAGCCTCGGCTAGTGACGCTCTTGAGTTTATTATTGCCGGGGCGAGTGCGGTACAGGTGGGTACCGCCAACTTCATCGACCCC
>JAJCZG010000110.1 GCA_029262475.1 Deltaproteobacteria bacterium | reverse complement strand
TGAGACTGCAATCAGTGAAGGCTCGGCTAAAGTGGTTGCAAAACCTATGCTGGCAGCAAAAATATAAACCCAATAATAAGCCTCCCATGGAACGTTACCCAAAGAAACATCAAGTTGAAGAAAAGCCGGGTCGGTCAGCTGTGTTGCCATTAGTTCACCTAGTGGAAATAGCGCCATTTCAAGCCCTTCCAGAAAGAGTGCAATGCCCAGCAAGACATAGAAGAAACCGACAAAGAACTTTTTAGGGTTACGAATGGGTTTCCGGATAACCAGAAGCTGGAAGCCAATAATTATGGCGGCGATTGGCATAACATCACGAATGGTACCTACAATTGCCTGCCAGAACGATAGAATAAATTCATTCATATAATTATTCCGTAAGCCATCACAAATATAATTGGCGTCAGAGAAGCAAAAGCGATCAAGCCGAAACCGTCAAGTATCGGGTTACGGCCTTTGATTGCCGAGGCAAGTCCGACACCAAGGGCCGTAACCAGAGGGACTGTAATGGTTGAGGTGGTCACTCCGCCGGAATCGTAAGCGATTCCGATAATTTCATCAGGTGCAAAGAAAGTCATGATAACGATGCCACAGTAACCGGCAATTATTAGATAATGTAGTGGCCACCCCTTAATAATGCGAATAACACCTACCAGAATTGCAAATCCAACAGACAATGCAACGGTCAAGCGAAGTCCGAATGAGTAGGAGGCTTTTGCATCCTCAGTATTACTAATCATTCCACCACTGGCTGCGATGGAGGCTGCCTCATCTGCTACGGCGATCAGGGCTGGTTCGGCAACGGTAGTGCCAAAGCCCAGGGCAAATGAAAAAACCAGCAACCAGGGCAGGCTGCCTTTACGGGCAAAATCATAAGCCATGGCTTCACCAATAGGGAACAATGCCAGCTCCAGGCCTTCGATAAAAAAGGTCAGCCCCAGTACAACCAATAACATGCCAAAGATGAGGTCAGTAACATTTGGAATAGGTTGTTGGATAACAAGAATTTGAAAAAGTAGTACAACAAGCAGAATGGGTAGCAGGTCTATAAAACTTTTGAGGAATTGTTTTAGAAAACGGTTATTTGTCATAATTACGTGTTGAACCCATAGATAAGAAGAAGCATGGTAAATTTATTGAGTGTTTATAGGATCGTGTCACTAAAAGACATTCCCAAAAACTCCTTGAAATATATCATACGGGAAAAAACAAATCAGCTAATTGTTCGATTAATCTGACCCGATGAATAAGTCCACTCCTAGAGTGAACCTCTCAACAGTTTTGAGTGTCCTCAAAAAACCTGACATGTCCCCCCCCCCAAAAAAAAGTGGTCCATGTTTTATGTTAAAATCATGACTGAAAAGAAAGGGAGGGGTAAGCTATGAATAAGAAGCGATTTACAGCAGAGGATATTAATATGTGAGCTTTGTAGAGGCTGAGGTGTTCTTGAGCCATCTTCTTAAAATAGGAGTGTGCGTTATAGGTCTACGATGAGTATTGCTATCGGTAATCATTAACCTTCAAGCCTCCTTAGACCTATTAAGTAGTAGGTGGAGCACGCATCCTGAGTGAATTGAATTTCTGTTGATTTGCGGGTGTAACAAACGTTTAGTCAAATAGAGAAGTAACTGTCAGACTCTCAGGCATATTATCCTACTTCATTCGTAGGTTCCCTTGCCCTTCATGGGGGGTACTTAAGCGCTCAAGGGTTCCTTACCTTCATCAAATTGACTGTATAGTAAATTGTACAGTGAATGCTCGGTAATGAGCGGTAACGTACGGTAATGTACGGTAAAGGGCCGGAGGCCCCCTGCTATAACTGGCAGTCAAAAGGTCAGGGGTTCGACCCCACTCAGCTCCACCAATAAATTCAAGGGGTTGCGTTATTAATGCGTAGCCCCTTTTTTAATTCCACTGTGCAGGAGAGATCGACTTTGCCGTTGTATTATTGACGCCTGATGATTTTGGTTACTCCGCCAAGGACCCCGATGATATAAAGCCTCGTGCTCGTCAGAATGTGATACTTGAACTCGGACTTTTTATCGGGTCCCTGGGGGGCGAGAGCGAGTGTGTGCTTTATACAAGGGTGACGTTGAGATACCGTCTGATTATGACGGAGTAGTCTTTATAAAACACGATAAGGGCGATGGTTGGAAGTTTATAAGCTTGCAAAAGAGATCAAGCACTCCGGCATTGAAATTGACGTAAATAAGGCTCTTTGAATAAGAACGCTCTTACCCTGCCCTCTCAATACCTGTATTGATCTTCGCATCTAGTAAATCAACCGCCTTCACCTTATGACTTGGTGCCAAGTGAGCGTATCGAAGCGTCATGGTCAAGGTCTTATGTCCTAGAAGCTCTTTTATGGTCGTTATATCTACCCCTGCCATTACAAGCTGAGAAGCAAAAGTATGCCTCAGATCATGAAATTTGAAGTCTTTGATACCCGCCTTCCTGAGCGCTGATGCAAAAGACCTCTTGATATCCAGATACCGCGCCATTAATAAACACAGATGGACTATCTATACGCCTCACAAGCCCCTGTAGCGTCTCTCTGAGAGTTTTGTTAATGGGTCTCTCCCTGCGTTCTCAGTTTGACCTGCGCCCCCCGAAATTACATGGAGTCGATTCAAGACACGCCTTGTAGTCAGCTCAGTCTTCTCACCGGTAGAATTGTCCGTTTGTGCGTACATGAAGCGAATACACTCATCTCCTTCAACTGTCGAGACGGTAAAGCCTATGTTGCCGGTTTGTTCACCGTTTCGGGTCCAATTCATCCCGCCACTTCGCACACCACCGTTAAAATAATTATATTGGTTCAGAAACTTAGTTGAGATGCTTTTACACTCCTCAACCGTCAACCTGTTTGAGTATGACCATCTTCCCATCTTAAGACCTCACTTTGCTTAATGATTTCCGGCGGGTTGGGGTTGCAGTGTTATAAATGGCTTTTCATGGATGAAAGAGACCTTCTCCTTTATAGTTTAGTTTCTATTGATAGTACCGATATATAATGAATGGACGTATCCATATTAATTAAGGCTGTAAAAACTATAAGCATTCAAAGGTATCGAGATGAAGATACAAAATAAAATCATACTTATAATGGTAGTAACCTTGTTGTTTGGAAGCGGCACAACGCTCTTCATCTTTTACAACCTGCAAAAATGGCAGACAATTGAGAAGGCAAAAGCTACTAATATACAACTTCTTCAGTCTGTCAATACACAACTCAACAATCTCATAGACGACTGGTCTTCTATTACAACTTCCTTGCATCGTCACCAAGCATTTAAAGATTATTTAAAAGCAACAGCAGAAGGGACTTTAGCAACACAGCCTGATATTAAGCAGAAACTTGAGGAGGTTTTTGTAACAGTGGCCTTATCTCATCCAACAATACTATCCTACATCAGGTTTCTCAATAAAGATGGGATGGAAGAGGTGTTGGTGAAAAACCAAACAATACAGAGTGATTATAAAGACAGAAGCAAGAGAGACTATTATCAAAACACTATAGAATCCGACCCATTTCAATTAACTCAACCAACATTCAGAAAAGGCAGCAATTACTTGGCGATGGACTGGGGAATGGCATTAGCTTACAACGATGAAGTAATAGGGGTACTGACTATAACGCTTAATACAGAAGTATTAGATAGAATTTTTGCGCCTCTTATAGCGACTGGAGGCGTCGATGACTACTATATAACCAACATGGATGGGCTATATCTCTATAATAGCAGAGACAGAAATAAAGAATGGACTGATAAAGCATCAGAGCATGAAGAGGCCTACTCAGCCATGATAAGGGGTGAAAATGGAGCAGTTCTTGATAGTAGTGATGGGGAAGTGATGTCTTATGCATCAAATAATAAACTGGGGATACGATTTCTTCTCGCAACGAATGAAGCCACTATTATGGAGAGCGCGATGACGCTCTTTAACAGGACGATGCTTCTGTTTGTTATTGTTGCTTTGCTTCTTGGCATAGTTGTAATCTTTGCCACAAAAAGAATGATTATTAACCCTATACAAGCGTTTACTCGGATAATGGGGATGGTCAGTAGTAACAGCATAAACAACCTAAAAACAGGAACAGAAATCGTTCATGAAGTTGAGAAAATAGCTTCAAACACAGATGATGAGTTTGGGGAGCTTTCTCGATCCTTTCTTAGTATGTCTCATAGGCTGGAAAAGGCACAGGGTAAGCTTGATAGAGAACTTCAAAATCTTTCAAGCCTTGTAAGTTTTACCAAGCTTGTAGGGAACGAGGTCTCTGAAGAAGAATGTTACGAGATTTTTGTAGGGTATTTGAAAAAGCATCTTAACCTAGACAGAATTGTAATAGCCACTTTTAATAACAGCGAAAATTTTGCAGAGATAATTGCCTCTTATGGAGATGATAACGATAAACTTCCCTTTTGCGCGGCATCATCATATCAAATGCGATCTATTCAAGACCCTCATGTATGCCGAGTCGTCCGGTCGGGTCATAAGTTTGTCGTAAATGATGTTCAATCTGAATATCGCTGTCAGTATCAGGAGATAATACAAGAAAATGGTAGCTATATGTGTATTGCCGTTGCAACTGGTGGGGCCATTCTGGGGTGGATACACCTTGTAAGTATGGAAAAGGAGTATTTTACTGAAGAGCGGCGCTTTGCCATTGAGTCTTATGTTAGTATGGTTGCGCCCGCTATCAGTAGTATTCGCCTCCTAAAGGCACATAAGAAAATGGCCATCCGTGATAAACTCACACAGCTCTACAACCGGAGATTTCTTGATGAGGCCACGCAAAAACATATGGCACTTGCAGCACGATACAAACAGCCGATAAGCTTTCTAATGCTTGATGTAGACCATTTTAAACGATTTAATGATCTTTACGGACACGCACAAGGTGATAAGGCCTTACAAATACTTGCGACTATCCTATTACAGAATGTTCGAGAATCGGATATAGTTGCTCGTTATGGTGGAGAAGAGTTTACGATTATTCTTCCAAATACTGGTAAAGAGAACGCAGAAATTTTAGCTGAAAAAATTCGTAAAGCCGTTGAGACGTGTTCAGTAATGGTTATTAATGAGACAACTGAAAATATTACTATCAGCCTTGGTTTGTCTACGTATCCTGCTGATGGAGTTGATGTCGCTGAGCTTATCAGTCAAGCCGATAATGCACTGTACCGTTCCAAGGCCGGAGGCAGAAATAGGGTTACCTTAGCCACTCTTAATAAAAGCAAAGATACAGATGCCGATGCAGCAGAGACAATGTGATCGACATCTGTAAATATCTTGACTCTTTCTTATCCACTCTCTGATTATTTCCTCGAACATTTTATTAATAATAAAGAATTTTGACCTATCAAAATCGACAATTATAAGACTACCTCAATAATGCGGACTTGTGGTGAAACAAATACTCAGAGGCTTCCTCGGATAGCCAGATTTTTGAGAGTTCCTGAAAACTCTCTCTTCCCTCCTGAAACACGTAAGATTAGGTTACGGTAAAATCGTGCAGATTTCTAAAGGTAATCAGCAAGTTTGTTTGAGTCTGAGTTCACGATTGACAGACACCTTTGGAGGGTATAGCTTGCTTCCTCCTACTAACAAATGTGGTATAACAGGGCTAGTGAAAGGTGGTCTGAGTTTCTAGCCTCTCCATAAAATTATAATAAGCTTTTTGGGACTTAAGAGCCGTGGTTGAGAGGATAGACTTGCAGGGATGCATAACCTGTCTGTTTCAGTTATTTCCAGGAGGGGAACAGTGAAAGATTGAGATACAGAAGCTTAGACGAATCCTGAAAGCTGAGAGGAGGCTCATTTCTCAGACATTTTCTAGTTTCCTCTCTCTTTTATCTCTTTACAAATTGAACGCCATTTCTCCACCCTGCCCGCTAAATCGTTCCCGGCAAGGCATTCATTGTTTATGGGAATTATAGATCCGTTATCATTATTGCCATATATTTCACTTATCAGCATCTCGGCCATATAGACCGCCAATAAGGGGCTAAAGCCCTTATTTTCTAGGAGTTCGGGTTGATGATGGAAGGCGACAGCCTCCACTATCGACTCCGAAAGACCCCACAAGTCGAGGAGGTATGAGCCTACTATACCGTGCGTGGTGCCAAGGACCTCTTTCTCTGCATCGCAAAGCGAGTATCCGTTGTCTCTTACCAGCTCCATGGCCTTGTTATACTCATCGGAAAAGTAGGTGGCAAGTATCAGCCTGCCAAGGTCGTGCAGCATACCGGCTAGCATGGAGTCATCGACCGTCTTCTTATCGCATCCCTCCTCCTTGGCGATGGCCCGAGCGCAAGCGCCGACTAACATCCCGTGCGAACATATATCGTCAACGGATAGGAGAGAGATATCGCTTTGATCGAAGTTTGAAAATACTCCGGTGGCGAGGACGAGGGCCTTTAAGTTATCAATCCCAAGATACGTGGCAGCCATCTCAGGGCTACCCATATGCTGACTAAGCCCGAAGAAAGCGGAATTTACGATCTGAAGGAGCTTTGTGGTCATGCTGATATCCTTTGATATTATCGTGCCTACCATCTGTAACGACCCGTCGGGCGACTCCAGCTCGTTTACGACCTCGGTATAGAGTGTCGGAAGGCTCGGAAGATTCTCAATGCTGTTAACGACGGCCATAACCTTTGCGTTACCCAGGGCCCTGCAGAGTTTAGACGAACGGACGATCGCTTCCTTCAACTCCTCTCCGCTGCACGGCTTGGAGAGATACCTGTGCGCGAACTTTACGGACTTGAGGTTGGCTTCCATGTCGGCGTGGCCGGAGAGGATAATGCGAACAACGTGTGGGTAGAGTTCCTTAACCTCCGCTAGCAACTGGTTTCCGTCCATACCGGGCATGCGCATATCCGTAACGATTACGTCGAATACTCCTTCGGAGAGTATATTAAGCGCTTCATCACCGCTAGCCGCGAGGCTTATTTCACACTCATCACGAAACCCCCGGAGCAACCGGCGGTATCCCCTAAGGATATTTTCTTCATCATCAACAAATAGAATTCTATTCTTCATAACGAAAACCTTACAGTGTTGCTTGGATGAAATCCTGTTATCTTATAGAGTCTCTTTATTATAATCGTCTCAACCTTTACCGGTATAACTCTCCAGACCTAAAAGCACCCGGAAAGGTTCCTTCACTCCCGTATTGGCTGCGATACTAGTTAAATGAAGTATGACGGATTCACTTACCTCAGTCCCCCTTGATACGAGCAGCCTGTTGCTCATACTAAGAACGTCTTCGTTTATAACCATGCCTACGGTAAGCTCTCTAACGCCTACTGCCCTTATCTCGACCCTCTCCCTGCTCGTCTCCTCCATACCATCTAAATACTCCAGAAGCATCGGGTTGTAGATATCCCTGGCTTTCATCTTGATGATGGCGCGTCTGAGCGATGACCCGCCCGTTATGAGATGGTCTAGGTCAAGGGCCGCCCTGAGCATCTGCGCCCCAATGGAAATGTCACGCTCCTTATCCGAACCGTAGTCTGTACCGGTATACTCACAGTACGGTACCTGTTGTTTTTTGATCATGGCGGATATCGAATCAAGGCGCGGAATGTTTAAGAGCATCTTGGAGCCTACCTGAGGATGGGAGGAATACATCTTGGATTCATCATCCGAGAGCGGTTGACCCGCATAGAGCTTTAGTAGTGTCTCCTGCGCCATCGTAACGCACCCGGTCTGCGATAGCATCGCGGCGATTTCGAAACGCCAAAGCCTCTTTAACCTCATCTGCTTCGCCATGTATCTCACGTAACTCTTTATGCGCGACGCGCAACCAAAGGCGACCGGGTTAACCAGACTCAAAACATCGGTAAGTACCTTTATACTGCCGAGAAGCGTCTTCTCCAGAAGCTCACGCTCGGCGTTTACCAGGTGGTACTGTTCAAGGGCGTCCTCTAAGGTTTCTGTCATCAGATCAGGCGGGCACGGTTTCGTCAGAAAACGGAAGATGTGACCTTTATTTACGACGTCTATGGTATCATCCATGTCGGCCTGGCCGGTAAGCATTATACGGACGGCCTTTGGCGCCTTCTCGCGCACCGCGGCCAGGAATTCCGCCCCGTTCATTCCCGGCATTCGCATGTCGGAGACGATAACGCTAAATGGCCCCCTCTCTTTAATAACTTTCAACCCCTCTTCGCCGCCGCTTGCGACATCTATTGTGAACTTTTTCCTGAGATGTCTCTTGTACGCTATGAGGATTTTTTCGTCATCATCGACGAATAGTATCTTCTCGTCCATTTGCTAAGCGCTCCTTCTCTGCTCGTCCTGCACAATCGGCAACGTAATGATGAATGTCGTTCCTCTTCCAGCCCCTGTGATAAAGGTGATGGTGCCGTGGTGCTTCTTCGTTATTACGGAGTGGGCTATGGCAAGGCCCTGGCCGGTGCCCTTACCCACTTCCTTCGTCGTATAAAAAGGTTCGAATATATGTGTCTGCGCCTTCTCGGGAATACCAGTCCCGGTATCCGTGAGCTCGATTACCGCACTGCCTTCCTCCATGCGCGTCTTGATGGAGATGAGACCCGGCTCCTTTGATCTACTCTCTCTCTTCGCCTCTTCGATGGCGTGGGCCGCGTTAACTATCAAGTTTAAAAAGACCTGGTTCAATTCATTTAGAAAGCACGGGATGGGCGGAAGGTCTTCATCGAACTCCGTCTTGACTTCAGCGACATACTTGTATTCATTGCGTGAGATGATAAGGGTATTGCTTATGGCCTTGTTGATATCCGATAATGCCATATCCTCGCTATCCGGATGGGAGAAGTTCTTCATGGCTTTTACGATGGTGCTGACACGGCCAACCCCTTCGATCACTTCGGTAACGGCCTGCGGAAGGTCTTCGGCGAGGTACTCAATCTCGGCCTCCTCCTCGGCTTCCTCAACATCTTTAAGAAGCTTCTCCGTCTTCTCGTTTACATCCACTGCATCGCGCAGTTTGCGGTATTTTTCGATAACCATCATCAATTCGCCGATACTATCCTGAAGGAAACGCGTATTGTCGCCAATGAACTGGATCGGCGTATTTATCTCGTGGGCTATGCCGGCGGCGAGCGTTCCTATGGCCTCGAGCTTCTGGGCATGCAGGAGTTGCTGTTCCAGGGTCGTCTTCTCTCTCTCCGCCGCCATACGCCTTGTGAGGTCACGGAAGACTATAATTGCGCCTAAAAAGTTTTTTCCTTTGTCGTTAACAGGCGCTATGGAGGCAGATAGGAATCTCTCGCTGCCGTCCCTGGATATGAGAACGGTATCCTTTTTGAGGCCGCACGGAGCATCCTTAAATTCGAAAATCTTCTCCAGCGGGTCTTCGCATAACTCTCGTGTATTTGTATTTATAATTTGGAAGACCTCCAGAAACCTCTTTCCGGCGGCTTCCGACTGACTCCAGCCGGTAAGCTCCTCGGCCGCCATGTTCATGATGGCAACCCTGCCTTCAACGTCGGTAGTGATTACACCGTCTCCGATGCTCCTTAGCGTCTGGCTCAGTCGTTCTTTTTCCAGCAACAGGTCGTACTCTATCCTCATTCTTTCACTTATATCGCGTATCGTGGCTGTAATATAATACGAACCAGAGGCCTTAAAACTAGTTAAAATCAACTCTATAGGGAATATCTGTCCGGATTTACGCAGCCCTTCAACCTGGATCATCCTCCCCGAAACCGAAGTATCGGCGGCATGGATATACTTATCCGGGATAAGCATGGATAGGTTTTTTCCCAGAAGCTCGCTCTCGGAGTACCCGAAGGACTTCTCTATGCTCTTATTATATTCCACGATAGTTCCGTTCTTGTCGGTTATGAGTATCCCGTCGAAGGCGTGTTTATGAAGCATGCGGTACCGATCTTCGGCCTCTTTCTTATTTATCTTGTCTTTGGAAAAGATGTCGCTGAAGACAGTGATGATACCGATAAGGAGTATGTAGATCAGTAGATATTTGCTGAGTATCGTGCCGCCAATGGCCTCCTCCGGTAGATATGAGACGATCTTCCAGTACGGTTCGGCCCCGGAGAGGTCTTTCACTGCTGAGCCCTTGGATAGATCACCGCCAAACTCCCTGTGCGTAAAGTTGCTGCCGGAACGGTAGAGGGTTATGAAGGTATATAGGTTTTTTTGACTTCCTACGCTATCTTTTGGGGCGTAACTCCCGGTTGACGCTTCAGCGGATAGGAACTGTCCCGCCCCACTCTCTCTTAACCTGCTCCAGATTTTGGGGTAGACGGCGGCGAAGTTCCGGTCCTTCTTCTCCTCGAACATGAAAGCGAAGGCGTCCCCGGCCTCACCGCCGTAGAGCCAGTACCCCTCGGGGCTCAGGATCATCTGCCGGAGACCTCTCCCGTGCGAGAGAGATTTTATCCTCTCTATGATCATGCTTCCCCGAAGGCTTAGAATTACAACACCCTGCTTTTCGCCATCCTTGTCGTATACCGGGGTGCCGATACGCACGACCGGCTTCCATGGTATCTCGATCTTCCCGTGTTCCATGTTAAGATCCATCGGTGAAACATAAACCTCACCCTTATCTAGCTTCAGCATCTCCTTGACGTAATAACGCTTTGACTTATCCTGATGCTCGTCGTTCGGCACCCTGAGTACATCCCCGCCGCTTCGCTTGAGATTTAAGATCTCCTTACCGGCATTATTGATAATACGAACCTTATCGCAGAAGGTTTTCACCTCGCAGAGTACGGTAAACTCACCGGCGAGGTCATTTAGCGTTTCCTCGTCCTTACTGCTGAAATAGTCCTCTATCTCCTTCATGGCGGCGAGAAAGAGCAGGTCCTTTGTTGCATAGCTGAAGAAATCCGTGGCAGTCTCGGCGACGAGGTCGGTTAAATTCTCTTCGTCGAGCTGGATGGTTTCTCTGGAAGAGTTATACTCAAGCCTGTAGGCGGCGAAGAGTAAGACGGTGACAAGCACTACGGTCGGCAGGAAGATGCCCAGAAAAAATCTGTTCTGCATCGAATTTATAACACCATTCGGGTGTTTGCTATCCTTATTCACAATTCGCTCCAATGCATTCAAGCATTTATCAAACCATGCTCTTTAGAATTCCAGGGAGCCGCGTTTGCTCGAACTCTCTACCTCAAATTATATTAGAGGTTTAAATACTAAAGTATGAATATATTATTTCGGACAGTAGAGTCTGGAACTTTAGGCAAAAGGGTTAATCTTTGTTATGCTAGTGTCAACGGTTACGTGAAGAAAGCGATACGACCCCTTACATAAGGCGCGACATTACGGAGCGGA
>JAJCZG010000109.1 GCA_029262475.1 Deltaproteobacteria bacterium | reverse complement strand
CGATAAGGCGATAAAGTACCGTGAAGTCGAGAAGATTACCGGTCTCCTCGGCACAGGGATAAACATAGTTCAGATGGTCTACGGCAACAAGGGAGACGACTCCGGCACAGGGGTCTGCTTCACGCGCGACCCGAATACCGGTGCTGACCTCTTCTACGGCGACCTTCTTATGAACGCCCAGGGCGAGGATGTCGTCGCGGGTACAAGGACCCCGATACATTTAAGCGACTTGAACCGAATATTACCCGACATATACGTCCAGCTCTGCAAAGTCAGGGAGACGCTTGAAAAGCACTACAAGGACATGCAGGATATCGAGTTCACAATAGAAGAGGGAACGCTCTACATACTACAGACGAGGAGCGGCAAACGTTCTCCCAAGGCGGCCTTTAAGATTGCCGTCGATATGGTAAAAGAGGGGCTCATCACCCAGGACGACGCCCTCCTTAGGATTACCGACAAGGATATCGAAGGGCTCTTCTACCCCGTGATAGACCCCGATATTGACCACGACATACTACTGAAGCACTACTTCGCCTCCGGCATAGCAGCAGTACCAGGGGCAGCTACAGGGCAGATAGTATTTACGGCCAAGGACGCCGAGGACTGGGCAGCCAAGGGCAAGACCGTCATACTCGTAAGAAAAGAGACTAGCCCCGAGGATGTCGGCGGCATGCATGCCGCGGTCGGCATACTCACGGCCACCGGAGGAAAGACCTCGCATGCGGCTGTCGTAGCGCGCGGCTGGGGAAAGTGCTGTATCGTCGGCTCCGGCGACCTATCGATAAGCGAGATTAAAAAGACCGTTATGGTGGGGGACACCGTCCTTAAAGAGGGCGACATGATCACCATAAACGGCTCGTCCGGAGAGATATACAAGACCGCACTAAACCTCATAAAGCCCATCTTCCCGAAGGAATATAACTCTCTAATTAAATGGGCCGACGCCAGAAGAACGCTTAAGGTCAGGACCAACGTCGATACCCCTTACGACGCCGAGAACGCCATACGCCTCGGGGCCGAAGGCATAGGGCTCTGCAGGACCGAGCACATGTTCTTCGACACAGAAGAGAGAAGGATCGCCATCCAAAAGATGATACTCGCAGACGGGCCGCTGGCGAGGAAGACCGCGCTAGACGAGATACTCCCCTTCCAGAAAGGCGACTTTATGGGAATATTCAGGGCCATGAAGGGAAAGCCAGTTACCATACGCCTCCTCGACCCGCCGCTCCATGAGTTCGTTCCACATACCGAGAAGGACCAAAAACTTCTGGCCAAGAAGCTCGGCATCGACTTCAACAAGGTCAACCGCAGGGTCTCAAGGCTCCATGAGTCAAACCCCATGCTCGGACACAGGGGCTCAAGGTTATGCATCACATACCCTGAGATACTCGACATGCAGGTAAGGGCCATAATCAGCGCAGCCTGCGAATGTAAGCTTAAGAAGGTACGCGTCGCCCCGGAGATAATGTTCCCTCTAATTGTAGACGCAAAGGAGCTTAAAATACTCGAGGAGAGGGCAAGGGTTGTAGCCGAAGAGGTAATGAAAGAGGCCGGGGTAAAGGTCAAATACATGATCGGCACAATGATAGAGATACCGAGGGCGGCGCTCCTCGCAGACAAAATAGCAGAGGTGGCCGAGTTCTTCAGCTTCGGCACCAACGACCTCACGCAGATGACCTTCGGCATGTCACGAGACGACTCCGGGCGTTTCCTCCCAGAGTATATCGATGAGCAGAAGGCCGGTATCCTTAGCGACGACCCCTTCCAGTCGCTTGATATCGACGGTGTCGGTCAACTCATAACGGGAGCTATCGAGAAGGGGCGTTCTACAAGAGAGGGGTTAAAGATCGGTATCTGCGGTGAGCACGGTGGAGACCCGCTCTCCGTAGAGTTCTGCCACAGAAACGACTTTGACTACGTTTCGTGCTCTCCCTTCAGGGTGCCTATAGCGAGGCTATCTGCGGCACAGGCCGCTATCAAGTGGCCGAAGTAAGGTTTCCTCAATGATGGAGACCTGCCTGCCTGAAAGTTTCCGCAAGGCAATCACGCAAGTCTCACTGTGGTTTCCAATTAACAAAGTGCTCACACTATAATGTAAAATATCCGCCAGGCCTTTAGGCCTGGCGGATATTTTACATTCAGCTCCAAACAGGCCAATCCCCTTTATTCTTCAAGCTTTTTAAGCACTATCAAGAGGTTCCTCTTTGCGTCCGTGAAGCCAGGGTTTATCTCCAGGGCCTTTCTGTAGCTTTCAGCCGCCCCTGTAAAGTTTCCGTTCATAAAATGCAGGTTTCCAATGCTGCTCTGCGCCTTGAAATGCGCCGGGTCAAGACGAAGGGTTTCCATATAGTGATCCATAGCCTCGTTAGGTTTCCCTGTCATGCCAAGCGTTACACCGGCGTTATAGTAAGCCTCAGCGTATCGAGGATTTATCTCTATCGCCCTCTTAAAGTAAGTTAATGCCTCCCGGTCCCTGCCTAGCCCGGAGAGCGCCACGCCGGTATTATTTATAGCCTCTACGAATGTCGCCCTTAGCCTTACGGCCTCAGTGAACTCTCCTTTGGCCTCTTCAAACCTCCCCATATTTACGAGCGTCATGCCGAAGCTATTATGTATCTCCGCACTCTCGGGCGACATGTATATCGCCGTACTCCCCTCGCTAAATGCCTCCTTGAAGCGCCCTGTCTCCGAGAGGAGGAGCGAAAGCTCCGCCTTTGTCTCGGCAAGCCCGGGACGAAGGGAGAGGGCCTTCCTCAGGTGCGTTTCACCTTTTTTAAAATCACCCGTTTTCAGGTACGACGACCCGAGGTTATGGTGCAGCTCGTAGGCGTATGGCCATATCTCCACCGCCTTCTCATAATACTCCAATGCCTCCGTAACCCTGCCGTCACTATTGGCCGCTTCGCCAAGGTTGTTATGTGCTATCCATGCCGATGGGTTATTTTGAAGAACAGCCCTCCATAGAGTATCTTCGTCCTTGTAAATATGGCCCTGTTGCCATGTAAGTATCCCGAAGATTATGCAAACTACTGCAACTATGCCTACTGCCAGGACGCGGCTCTCCTTAAGGAAAGCCGCAGCTACGCCACAGGCAAGCGCAATCAGCCCAATGCTTGCCAGGTACTGAAAATGATCTGCTACGAACGAGTACCTGAACGGATATACGTCGAAGAAGCCTATCGCCGGGAAGAGTGTCACGGAAAAGAAGGCCACCGCCGCGACCGGCCCCCTGGTGATGCGCCCCCGTAAAAACCATAGGGATATAAACACCGCGATAAGTGCTACCGGGAAGAGCCACTGCCAAAGCTCCGCAGGGTCGAGTTCGAAGCGCGGGTAAATAAAGGTAAGTTTATAGGGCAAAAAGAGTTTTCCGGCGTAGAACCAGAGGCTTCTAGCCGGGAGTAACATCCGTTCAAATGAGGTTATCGCCCACTCACCCCCCTTTGCCCCCACCTGGTTCACCTCCCACCAGACAGTGACGAGCCCCATAACAAGCCCGGTGGCGAAGAACGGTATCAGGCGAAGTGCGTACTTCCAGTCGAGACGCGAACGCATCCAGGCAGCTATCATAACCGCCGCCGGGAGCGAACAGGTGACGGTCTTACTTAAAAGCGCGGATAAGAAGAGCAGGAATGCGAAGAAGTACCACTTTACCCTCCCCTTTCCATCCTCGAAGTTAAGAAACGAAAGGAAGGAGGCGAGGTAAAAGAACCCTGAAAGGACGTTCTTCCTCTCGGAGACCCAGGCTACACTCTCGACATTTACCGGATGGAGGGCGAAGATAAGGGCTGCGGCCCATGCCCCCGGCACCCTTAGTCTCAAGAGCACGAGGGCCACTAGAATGGCGTTAACCGAGTGGATGGCAACATTTACAAGGTGATAGCCGAGCGGATTAGCTCCCCACAGACGCCACTCAAGCCAAAAACTAGAATAGACGAGCGGATAGTACTGCTGGCTCTCCCCTGTAAACCATATACGCCAGAGCCCCGCCTCTTCAAAGAGGTGCGGGTTGGCGAATACGTGCGCGTCGTCGTCCCATATAAAACCGCTGCTTACCGCAGGTATATAGGCGATAAAGGTGAGCGCTACCAGTATTAGGGCCGAGACGAGAAGAATACGCATGGCGCATTCTTTGTCCGTAAAGATCCGTGAAAGAAAGTCGTTTGACATTGCTACCAGTTGAGATTAGTTTACTCGATATAAGCCTTAAATTTTTCTTTGCCTCGATAAATCCTTAAAATTTTAACACCTTTTCGCGCATGCGACAAGCGCCGTCTACTCTGCCGGCTTCTGATAGTACGGCGAATCTAACAGAGCTTACCCCATTTACAGTTCGGGCCATAAAGAACGGGCCTTTAGGCTGCTAGAGGCGCTTAATAGAGTATATATCTTCCGATAAGGGCTCGACCTACCCGAAGCGTATTTAAAATTTGCTACTTTAAGCTGCTGGTCTTACATCAACAGTAAGATTATCGACCCTTTCTGCCGATAAAGTGAGGTGGAGCAAAACGCTTTTAACGGCAGTGGTTAAGAAGGCTCACGGGCTTCTCGTAAACTCTGAGAACCCCTCCCCCGAGAAAAATCTCATATGCCGGAGGAGCCTTTGGTGATTGTAAAACCATGAATTTCCATACAGTGTTATTCAGGGGAGCAGTCCCTATTACCAACTATATTACTCCTTTAACAGGCTAAAGAAAGCCCCTCTTCTGCCGATAAAGTGAATATATGCGTGGAGTGTCGCAGAGGAGATTTAAAAGATTGATAATTAGCGTATGCTCCATAAACGAGAGATAGAGAATAAATCCGGCTGGAAGATTTTTATCCCAACAATGAAGGAACGCGCCGCTGTGCCGGATGAATGGAATTTTTTTGATCATTCCTCTTCGCACCCGCCCTTCTTTAAAAGTCGAATTTTATATTTCAAATTTTCAAAGATCATTTTTTGTAAGGAGGTATCTTGATGTCAGAGAATAAGACGTATCTATCTCCATCTTATTCACTCTTTATACTGACCGTTTCGATCTTCGTGGCAGAGGCGTCCATAATGATCCTTATGGGGTTCCTCCCGGAGATGTCACATACGGCTGAGGTTCTCCTGGACGCATCCCTGCTGCTGGTACTGGTCTTCCCGGTTACATATAATTTAGTTGTACGCCCTTTGGTGCGCCATATAAAGGTCAGACAAAAAACGGAAGATGAGCTCGGAAGCAGCGAGGCGAGGCTTCGTACGATTACCGACTCCGTGTCGAACGCCATAATCCAAATTGATCCTCTTGGTAGAGTGACTTTCTGGAACACCGCGGCGGTAAAGATATTCGGCTACCAGGCCCACGAGATTACCGGAAAGAATATAAACGGGCATCTCATAAGCCTCAGGCATACGGAACGGTTCAGAGAGTGCGTTGAGATGCTTAGAGGGAGCAAAGACGGCTCCGCTATGAATACTCCGCTGGAAATTCTGGGGCTCAGGAAGGATGGCGCTGAGTTTCCTCTTGAAATATCCCTTGCCTCCGTAATTCTCGGAGACGAATGGAACGCCATCGGCATCTTTAGAGACATCACCGACCGCAAGAGAAGAGAGGCTGAGCTGGAAGCCGCAGCAGCGCTCGAAGATGCCAGGAAAGAGGCCGAGGCCGCCTCACTCGCAAAGAGCGAATTCCTCGCCAATATGAGCCATGAGATAAGAACGCCAATGAACGGCATCATAGGCATGACGGACCTGGCGCTTGACACAAAACTCAACAAAGAGCAGCACGAGTACCTGGGTGCGGTAAAATCATCCGCCGAGTCGCTTATGAGGATCATTAACGACATCCTTGATTTTTCCAAGATCGAAGCCCATAAGCTCGACATCGAGCACATAGACTTCTACCTCCGTGATACCATCGCAGATACCATGCATACCCTTGCCATCAGGGCGGACTCCAAGGATATTGAACTCGCCTATCAGATACCGCCGGATATCCCCGATCTGCTGATAGGTGACCCCGGCAGTCTGCGCCAGATACTCGTTAACCTCGTCGGCAACGCTATAAAATTCACTAGCGTTGGTGAGGTGGTTCTTACTCTCAGGAGTATGTCGGAGACAGACGATGAGCTCTCTCTCCACCTTACGGTAACCGATACCGGCATAGGGATACCCCCTGAGAAGCAAAATGGTATCTTTGATTCCTTCACACAGGCGGATGCCTCGACCACGCGCCACTTCGGCGGCACCGGACTCGGGCTTGCGATATCGGCAAGGCTAGTGGATATGATGGGCGGAGATATCTGGGTGGAGAGCAAGCCAGGCAAAGGGAGCGCCTTCCACTTCACGCTCCGCCTCGGCATACAGAGGAACCCGGAGGCCATAAAAAATGTCAGAGAACCGGCGGTGCTCGAAGGCACACCGGTGCTGGTGGTTGACGACAACGCCACCAACAGGCGCATACTTGAGGAGATACTGACCAACTGGAGGATGGTGCCGACATCCGTTGATGGCGGAAAGCATGCCATAGAGGAGATCAGGCGCGCCAATGAGGCCGGAGAAGCATATAAACTTTTGCTCCTCGACTGCCAGATGCCGGAGATGGACGGCTTTGAGGCCACCCGCCAGATCAGGAACCCGGCCGCCGCAAAGGTGCGTAACAACAAAATTCCGATAATCGGCATGACCGCAAACGCCATGAAGGGGGATAAAGAGAAATGCCTTGATGCCGGTATGGACGACTATATCTCAAAACCGGTTGACCCGAAGGCGCTTGATGAAATGCTGGATAAGTGGCTCTCGGAACCGAAAGAAACGACAGAAGACGCTGAAGAAGGAGTGTGTCTCGAAACGGCAAATAAAGCTCCTGCCGGATGCCAATGTGATTCTTCCGGGTGCGACTGCGCCTCCGGATGCGATACCGGATGCGGGAATGCATGCATTTGCCCATCTGCGACTGCACCCGAGGAGGAGTTATCTGTCACTTCGGAGGATGTCGATTCACACTTCAAGAAGGAAGACCTCCTTGAGCGCCTCATGGGTGACGAGGAGCTCGCAGGAGAGATAATAGAAGTTTTTCTTGAAGATATGCCACAGCAGATCTCTTCCCTCAAAGAGGCTCTCGATGAGGCCGACCCGCCCCATATACAGCGGCAGGCACATTCCATAAAGGGCGCTTCTGCGAACGTCGGAGCCATCGCCCTCCAGGAGCTGGCCACGCAGGTTGAAGACGCGGGTAAATCCTCGGACCTTGAGAAGAGCGCAATTCTGCTTATAATGCTCGACAAGGAATTCATAATGCTTAAAAAGGCGATAGCATTCGCCGGTCTTACTCGTTAGTTTGTAGCAATGAAAGGAACTGGATGAAAACACTGGTTGTTGAAGAAGATTTTACAAGCCGCCTGATTATGCACAAATCACTAGAAGCTTATGGAGACGTTCATATTGCCATAAACGCCTACGAGGCTATAGAGGCCTTTCGCTCATCGTTAAAAGATCGCTCCCCCTACAAACTCATCTGCCTGGATGTCATGATGCACGGCATTGACGGCAAGAGCGTACTAAAGGAGATTCGCAGTATTGAGGAAGGGCTCGGCGTCACGGACTCCAATCAGGTAAAGATCATCATGACGACCGCCATGAGATCCAATGAAATAATG
>JAJCZG010000108.1 GCA_029262475.1 Deltaproteobacteria bacterium | reverse complement strand
CGCTCCAGCATCCTCGCAACCGTATACCTTGCGGCAAGTGAGATCATATCCGATGAGGTGAGCTTCTCCATCCATTCGCTATTAAATACTACCTCGGTCTTATCCTCGTCGAGGATCTTAAAGACCTGCGTGCGGTAGGTCTCGGCATTCTCTTTAACCATCTCGGGGGTTAGCGGCTTTCTCGTCTCGCTCTTGCCCGTGGGGTCTCCGATAAGGGCCGTAAAGTCGCCTATCAAGAGCACGACCTGGTGGCCTAAATCCTGAAAGGTTTTAAGCTTTTGAATGAGCACAGTGTGCCCTATGTGAAGGTCCGGGGCCGTCGGGTCGAAACCGGCCTTAACCCTTAACGGAATGCCGGTCTCTCTGGCTTTGGCGAGTTTTTTAAGTAACTCTTCCTCGCCTATGATGGTATCGGCGCCGCGTTTAATTCTTTCAATTTCTTCTATCGGCTTCATTTTATCTCTCAATATTTGAAACTTTCCTTAACTCTCTCGATGGAGAGGGCCCGCCCGGTACTCGGATCAAGGTCTATAATCACGCCTTGAAGCTCCACGCCGCCCTTGGCCACCTCGAACCTCACGGGGCGCTGCGAAAGGAAACGCTCAAGGACCATATCCTGTTTCATGCCGATTACCGAGTTGGTCGGGCCGGTCATTCCGACGTCGGTTATAAATGCCGTGAAGCCGGAGGGCGGCAAAATCCTCTCGTCGGCGGTCTGAACATGCGTATGCGTACCGAGCACCGCCGTAACTTGTCCTTCAAGGAACCACGCAATCGCATACTTCTCGCTCGTCGTCTCAGCGTGCATATCTACTATTATAACCGGTGTCTCTTCGCGTAACTTTTCCACCTCGGCCTCGGCGGCCTTAAAAGGGCAGTCGAGGTTACTCATAAACACTCGTCCGGCGAGGTTTAGAACCCCTACCTTAACACCGGAGTCCGTATTAAGTATATAAGAGCCCTTGCCGGGGTTACCCTCCGGGTAATTGAGCGGGCGTATGAGCTTAGGCGTCTCATCGATGTAACCGTAGATAGCCTTCTGATCCCAGATATGGTTGCCTGTGGTGATGACGTCTATGCCGAGGTCAAGGAGATCCTCGCTTATATCCGGGGTTATGCCGAAGCCCCCTGCGGAGTTCTCACCGTTGGCGATGACTACATCCGGGGCGTGCTCCTTTCTGAGCTTCGGAAGTAGCCCTGTAACGGCCGCCCTCCCCGGCTTACCTACGATATCACCAATGAAAAGAACCCTCATAATCCACCGCTGTAATTAAAAAGGCGCAAAGCGCCTGGTAACGTTTAACACGTCCTTAAGAAACGAAACCTACTCTAAAGAAGATTTGCTATTACTAAAACAAGGAGCCGCCAGGCTTACGCCTGGCGGCTCCTTCTATAATCGATATTATCTTACTTGGCGTAAGAGACGGCCCTCGTCTCCCGGATCACTGTTATGCGAATTTGACCGGGATAATTAAGGTCGGTCTCGATCTTCTTGGCTATATCGCGTGAGAGCACGGCGGCCCCCTCGTCTCCGACCGTGTGATTTGCGACTATTACCCTTACGTCGCGTCCGGCCTGCATGGCGAATGATTTCTCCACACCGTCGAATTCGTTGGCGATCTTCTCAAGGTCCTCGAGGCGCTTAACGTAACTCTCGAGCATCTCCCTTCTCGCCCCGGGACGGGCGGCGGAGAGGGTATCGGCGGCCTGCACCAGGACGCCTAAGACGGAATCGGGGCTGTCGTTATGGTGCGAGGCAATGGCACTTACAATCTTACTGGATTCGCCGTATTTCTTGGCAAGGTCCCCGCCTATGGCGGCATGCGGCCCCTCTATTTCATGGTCAACGGCCTTACCTATATCGTGCATTAGCCCCGCCCTCCTGGCCTGCTTGACCGATAGGCCGAGCTCTGCGGCCATAACGCCGCAGATGAAGGATACCTCCATTGAGTGGGCAAAGACGTTTTGAGCGTAGCTGCTCCGAAATTTCAGGCGCCCGATGAGTTTCTGGATCTCCGGGTTTACGCCGTGGATTCCGGTATCAAAGACAGCGCGCTTTCCGGCGTCTATTATCGTCCTGTCAACCTCTGTCTCTACCTTGGCGACGATCTCTTCTATCCTCGCCGGGTGGATTCTGCCGTCGGTTATAAGGCGCTCCAGTGAGAGTTTGGCTACCTCACGCCTTACCGGGTTGTGACCGGAGAGGATTACGGCCTCCGGCGTGTCGTCTATAATAAGATCAACGCCCGTAGCCGCCTCTAACGCCCTGATATTGCGTCCCTCGCGTCCGATTATACGCCCCTTCATCTCGTCACTCGGGAGGTGTACGACCGAGACGGTCCTTTCAGAGACGTATTCTCCGGCATAGCGCTGGATGGCGAGGCTTATTATCTTCTTGGCATTCTGCTCGGCCTCGCTATTGGTCTCCTCTTCAATACGCCTTAGAATCTTTCCGGCATCGTGCTTCGCTTCGTTCTCCATCACTTCGAGAAGTGAGTTTTTAGCCTCCTCGCTCGTCATCCCGGAGATAGTCTCAAGCTTTCTGCGCCCTTCTTCGAGCTCCTCGTTTACGGAACGCTCAAGCGCCTTGATTCTCGCCTCCTCCTGCTGGAGTTCCTTTGTATTCTTTGAGAGTTCGTTATCCTTCCTGTCGAGGTTCTCGAACTTCTTATCGAGGCTCTCCTCACGCGATAAAAGGCGTTTTTCAAAGGCATTGAACTCTTTACGCCTTTCGGTAGATTCCTTTTCAAACTCGATCTTAGCCTGATAGGCCGAATCCTTGGCCTGAAGCTCAGCCTCTTTAATAACCCTGCGGGCCTCACGCTCGGCCTCATCCGTCATGGACTTCGCAAGCTGCTTGCCGCCCTCTATCGTCTTCTCGACAAATATTCTTCTAACTAAATAACCGATCAGAAGACCGGCGGCCAGCATCAAGGCCGCAATGATCACAGTGACCGCTACACTTGATGACTCCATACAATACACCCCTTTCTGGGCATGCTAATAACCATATAAAAGACTTAAGTACCAAAATTATTGCTAACTCTAAGCACTAATAATTAATCTAAACCAAGGCCGTACTACACGGCCTCTCCTCTCCTGATTAACCTCTTCTCCGTTACTATTACGTCCACGCCGATATCGTGCGCCTGGACCGGAAGCTTTGCGCCCTCCATGACCTGAAAGTCGAATGCGAGAGCCGCTACCATAGTATTAGACCCTGTAAGGGCCCTGTCGTAAAATCCTTTTCCGTAACCGACCCGGGCTCCGCTGGTATCGAAGGCCACACCCGGCACCACTATCAGGTCCAGCTCACCGGCTGTTAGCTCTGTGCCGCCGTGAAGCGGCTCGTCAATGGAAAATAATCCCGGGTGAAGCTCCCCGGGGCCGCTAACGGCGATAAACGCCAGCTCCGTCCGCTCCGTATCTGCCCTTGGGAAGAAGACTTCCCTGCCGCTCTCCAGGGCTTCGGCAAAGACGGTATCCGTAAGCACTTCATTATTAAAGCTTGAGTATAGCGCAATGCGGGCAGAAGATTTATACTCAGGAAGCTCCAAAAGTACCCTCTGAATAAACTCGCTCTTTTCCCTGACCTCAAAGGGCTTCATGGAGTGCCGAAGCCGGATAAGATCACACCTGAGCGATGTTTTAGAGACTTTATTCGCAACCATATTGTGTGTTTAGAGAGAAAACGTTTCGGAGAAATTCTAAGGAAAGGGACTTACAAGGCCTTGAAAAGAGCTTATTTAAGAAGCAAAAAACCCTCTATTAAAGAGGCCTTACGGCTAAAAGAGTAAAGGATGAAGCACTAGCAAGGTTTTTTATGTAATCCGGCACTCTAAACGCGCCCGGGAAGAGACTTAAAGAGCGCACGCATTCCTCTGCCGTAAAAAAATAACGCCAAAAAAGGTTAAAACCTCTATAGTTAATATATCCTCTATGCTTTTCCAAACCGTATTATTAAGTCCTGTTAAGTTTAAATTTCTCCGGAGCGTAATCTTCTTCCCCCGCTTGTGCCGTGTCGAAAGTTTTTCGAACCGGGGTTCGATATTGTGGTCACCGGAATATCCGCTTTCGACTTTCCCATGTATCTGGGACCTGCCGGCCGACGGTCAGAGCCAGCTCCCTATGATTCAACGTTGGTTCTAAAATTACAAATCGAAGCACGAACACAGCAGGGGAAGGTATCTCTTCCTACTCAAGGCCTCTTTCAATCATATCCGAGAGAGCCTCAGAGCGTTTATCCCGCTTTTCCAAAGTCTCCTTTATCTTTATAAGCTCACCTGTTACGTTTAACGCAGCAAGGAGCGCCACATCAAGCGTAGAGACGGCCTTGGAACTCTCCTTTATCTCACTGACCTTACAATTCAGGTACGACTCCACGGACTTTATATGCTCTTCGTCCTCATCGCTCTTTACGGCAAGCCTTTGACCTAATATTTTCATATCCACGATACTCATGGAAGAAACCTTTTAAAAAACGCCTGGCCGAGAGACCAGGCGTAAGCTATGCAATACTTTCCACCCTCTCAATAAGGCCGTCCACCTTGGCCTTAACGAGCACCTTCTCGCTATCCGACGCCTTAAGACGCTCCTTTAGCCACTCAACCTCTGATTTCTTTACTTTGAGGAGGGATAGAAGTTTACGATTTTCGGCCTTCAAATGCTCATGTTTCTCAAGCAAAGTCTGAACCTTCTCGTCCAGTCTGTCAAATTTTTCAGGCGCCATAACGTTATTCTCCCACTTATAACAGTATCTTACAGATTTCGAAGAAATTTGTCAAGATTAATAAGGCTCATTATTTCCCCTATTTGCGGAAAAAAATTGTCAAAGAACTAAAGCTTTTATCGCCACCGCAAACCTCTTTCTAAGGGCTTCTAATGAATCGATGACACCGTTACGACGAGTATGGAAGTACAATGAAATATAAAAAAAGACTTGACCACAAGAACTAACTCTTCTCTCTAAAGAGCCTTTTCCTGTAGTTCATGCTCGGCCTGTCAACCATAAGATAAAGTACCGTTGAAAAGACTACTACAGCCGCAGAGTAGATGATGAATCCAATAAAATAAGTAATGCCGGAGTCTATCACCATTAAATGCCTGTAGACGAAGCCCAGGACCGGGACAACCAGCAGCAAGTGGTAGAGGTAGATCGTATAACTAAGCTTTGCAAGATAGCCTGATATGAGTTTAAGCGGGCTCGGGAGCTTAAGCGGGGTAATGGCGGCCCAGAGAGTAAGTGCGGAGAATCCAAGTGACATAAGCATGAAATTCCACGTGCTCCTGAAGTACTCAGGCTCCGGCGAGTTGAATTCAATGGCCGCTCCGCCAACGAGCGTCACCACGGCTAACGCAAGCAGGGAAAACCTCACTGCGCCGTTATTACAAATTCTATCGTTAAACCGTATAAAAATATACGCCGCAGCCACACCGAAGAGCAGGCTGTCGAGGCGCATATGAAGAGGAGTCTGGAATACGGAAATGAAGCGGAACACTTCTCCTCTCAAAGAATATGCTACACCGTAACGGTAGATGAACTGGGCTGCTATGATCGACATAATAACCGCAAAGAGATATTTCCTTGCATATTTATAGGTCAGAAAAAGGACAAACGGGATCGTAAGATAAAACTGCTCTTCAACCGCTAGCGACCAATAAGTGCTCGGAAGTCTTAGATAATTATCTACGAGGTAATTTTGGATATAGAGGATATGAACAAATACTATCTCCAAAAACTGCCCGGAGGTAGCATTACCGGGCAGTGCGACTACATTCCAGTCCTCCAGACCCGCAAAGAAGAAGACCGAGACGACTAGAAGAGATACGTAGTAGGGTGGAAAAATTCTCCAAAAACGCTTAATGAAAAATACTTTGAAGGAAAAGTTCTCTTTCATCAACCCTTCGATGATCTGTCCGCCGATGAGAAAACCGCTAAGGGCGAAGAAGAGCTCTACGCCGGAGGAGGTCCATAGTGTGATATCGGAAAATAACGAATCACCCGCCACCATTTTAAACCCCCTTCCGGCGTAATGCCTGTAGATAACGAGGATGATGGCTACGGCCCTGAGTAGATCGAGCCACGGGTAGTGTCTTTTGAATAACATTTCTTTATGAGTAAACCTTCTAACTTGAAAAGTTCCGAAATGATGCTAACTCACCTGACCCTGCGCATATAAAGGGAGAGTCTAAGCCAGATATTATAGCCTCATATAATGCAAATTCTCAATAAATTAATTATGAGTGGAGTAGGACAGGAGTGGGCTTCGGTTGTTTTAGCAGGCGGTTAATGGAATCGCGTGGCACGGTCAAAGGAAGATTCTTGTCTTCTACGGCATCCAGAGATACATGAAGTTAACGCCTGTGGAGCCAAGGAGGCTCGCTGCGTCGATATTTAAGAGTTTTAGACTTACTCCGGCGCTCTGCGTATTGCCGGAGTATATATTGGCCTTGTACGACGAGGGCCTCGAATAGGCAATAAGGCGTGCCTCCTCGATACCGGCGGCCTCCTTTACAGCCTCTGCTGCGTCACTAAGGTACCCTATGGAGTCTATAAGCCCGAGCCCCAGGGCCTCCTCAGAGGTAAAAACCCTGCCGTCGGTAATTAAGAGAAAGTCCTTATCCGTAATCTGAGGGCGTCTCTCCCTGATAAGCCCTGTAAAACGCGCGTGCATGGAGTCTATTACGCCCTTTAGTATCGCCCTCTCTTCTCCGGTCATCTTACGAAGCGGGCTCCCGATATCCTTCTTCGAGCCTGACTTAATGGTAGCGTCCGAGATGCCAATCTTACGAAGAAGCCCGGTAATGTCAGCCTTAAAGGCTATGACCCCGACGCTACCGGTAACGGTCGTCGGGTGGGCGTAGATAGTGTCCGCGGCGAGCGCTATATAGTAGCCTCCGGAGGCGGCCACCTCCATCATCTCCGCTACGACGGGTATGCCCGTCTCTTCCTTAAACGACATAAGTTCGTGATAGATTATATCAGATGTAGTTACCGAACCGCCGGGGCTGTTAATGCGAAGGAGTAAGGCCTTTACGCCGCTATCGGAGGCGGCCATGTCGAGCTCTTCTCTGACCCTGGCGGTGACCCTCGGGGCCGTAACGGCACCGAATATATTTTGCTCGTCCTTATCGACGATTAGACCGGATATATCAATTACGGCAATCTTATCGCGCCCTTCCCCTTCCAGCACGCGCTCTTCCAGCGGCTCGATCGGAGAAATGACGGGCATGGAGATACAACCGGTGAGAAAGGCCGTAAGGACTGCGAATATAAAAAGTCTCTTTGTCACCACTAATCCAATCGCCTCCGGAAAATAGTAAGCGCTTATAACGAGAGACGGCTCCGCAAAGAGAGAAGTTAAGCCTCTAACGAAGATCGCGCCGCCTTGCCCGGTTGAAAGGCTTAAAGTATCCTTCCGAGCTTATTTAAGAAGTCGCCGACGGCAACCCTGAGGACGGCACTTACGTCCCAGTCCTGGTTAAGCTCGCGCGCGTACTCGCTTGCGAGCTTTTCCACCTCTTCGAATTGGTCTTTTTCAAGTGATACCGTAAGCTCCACCATCTCTTCATGGTGGTGGTCGTGGCCTGCTTCGTCAGACATCTTACTCCTCCTTATTCTTTATAACATGCAAATGAACTTATTATTTCATCTCGGTTCCCTAGAGGAAACTCGTATCTTTAAATCCCCCGGTCTGGTGCTTCTTCTTAATCGCTTCTTCGACCTTCGCCTTCTTCCACTCAAAATGCTTATTCACTATAGAAACGACCTCCTTCGGGTCGTCGGTCATGCTGATGAGCGATAGATCCTTCCTCGATATAGTCCTCTCTTTTAGCAGAGTCGTCTTCATGAACTCCAGGACCGGGGTCCAGTAGTCGGTGCCGACGAGAATTACCGGGAAGCGGTATATCTTATGTGTCTGCATAAGCGTCAAGGCCTCGAAGAACTCGTCGAGGGTGCCGAAGCCGCCGGGCATACATACGTAACCGACGGCGTATTTAACGAACATCACCTTTCTGGCGAAGAAATACCTGAAATGGAGCGATTTATTCTGGTACGGGTTAGGCTCCTGCTCCATCGGGATCTCAATATTAAGGCCTATGGAGACGCCGTTATTCTGGGCTGCGCCCTTATTGGCCGCCTCCATTATCCCTCCCCCGCCGCCGGTTATTATGGCGAAACCGCTCTCGCTTAAGAGACGCGATATGGTTAACGCCTTCTTGTAATATTTATTACTGCGCGGAAAACGCGCCGAACCGAAGATCGACACCGCAGGCCCTATCCTCGATAGTTCGTCAAAGCCCTCGACGAACTCGCTCATTATGCGGAACATCCGCCATGTCTCAGAGCCTTGGAGATCGTTTACGGTCATATTATTCCCATTCGATGGTGCTCGGCGGTTTACTGCTTATATCATAGACCACCCGGTTTACTCCCTTTACCTCGTTTATTATCCTAGACGACATTCCCGCGAGGATATCGTAAGGGAGCCTCACCCAGTCGGCTGTCATACCGTCTACGCTCTCGACGGCCCTTATTGCGACGGTATTCTCATACGTGCGCTCATCCCCCATTACGCCCACCGACTTAACCGGCAAAAGGACCGCGAAGGACTGCCATATGTCGTTATAGAGCCCGGCCTTCTTTATCTCTTCGAGCACGATGGCGTCGGCCTCCCTGAGTATCTCGCACCTCTGCTTTGTTACGCCCCCAAGTATCCTTATCGCAAGCCCCGGCCCCGGGAACGGCTGGCGCGCTATCACCTCTTCGGGCATGCCGAGCTCTCTTCCGAGCACTCTTACCTCGTCCTTAAAGAGCTCTCTTAACGGTTCAACAAGCTTTAGCTTCATATTCTTAAGCAGGCCGCCTACGTTATGGTGGCTCTTGATCGTCGCCGAAGGGCCTTTAAACGAAACACTCTCAATGACGTCCGGGTATAAAGTCCCCTGCGCGAGGAAGCCTACGTTCTTAATTTTAGCGGCCGAGTCGTCAAAGACCCTTATAAATTCATTTCCTATGAGCTTACGCTTCCTTTCAGGATCTATAACGCCTTTAAGGAGCTTTAGGAAACGCGACGAGGCGTTTACCTTCTTGATCTTCATATGGAAGTGACGCTTAAGCGTATCCTCGACCTTCTCGGCTTCTCCCTTACGGAGTACGCCGTTATCTACGAATATGCAGTGGAGCTGATCGCCTATCGCCTTATGAACGAGGACTGCGGCAACCGCAGAGTCAACGCCGCCTGATATGCCGCATACGACCTTCTCCGTTCCTACCTGTGCGCGAATCTCCTCGACCGTCGTCTCTATAAAGCTCTTCATCGTCCATACGGGCTTACAGCCGCAGATATTAAGCACAAAATTCTTTAAGATGCGCACGCCCTTCGGGGTATGCGCGACCTCGGGGTGGAACTGTACGCCGTAGATATTTCGCCTGGTGTCGGCCATAGCGCCTACGACTGAGTTTGAGCTGAGGGCCGTCACCTCGAAACCGGGAGGGACGTCTTCAACCCTGTCGCCGTGGCTCATCCAGACATTTAGCGGTGGAGCGCCCGTGCCCTTAAAGAGCCCTTCCTTAAGCGAACCGCTTAATTCATCGACATTGAGGCTCGCCGGACCGTATTCCCTATTCTCGCTCCTCTCGACCCGACCGCCAAGGAGTTTGGCCGTAAGCTGCATGCCGTAGCAGATACCGAGAACCGGAAGCCCCAGATCGAATATAGACTTCGGGAGCCTCGGAGAGCCCTTGTCGTGGACGCTCGAAGGCCCGCCGGAAAGGATGATGCCCGAGGCACTGAACCCTTTAATCTTCTTCATGCCGATATTATAGGGGTGAATTTCACAGTAGACCTTTGCCTCGCGTATGCGTCTGGCGATGAGCTGCGTGTACTG
>JAJCZG010000107.1 GCA_029262475.1 Deltaproteobacteria bacterium | reverse complement strand
TTCCTCCAGGAGACGGAGCTCACTCAGGATTCCTTTGAGAAGCTAATGGGTTTTAACCCCTCCGTTGATAAAGGTAAAGAGCTTCCGCTTAATTTCATGAGCTGGAATGATGCGTTGTCTTTTATCAAAAAGTTAAACGAGGTCGTCAGGGACGGGGGCTTTAGGCTTCCATCCGAGGCCGAGTGGGAATTCGCCGCCAGGGGAGGCGGTAAGCTTGAAAAATGGCCCGGCACCGACGATGAATTTCTCCTCGATGATTTCGCCTGGTACGTTGATAACTCCGGCGATAAGGTGCAACCGGTTAAGACTAAGCTCCCGAATCAGCTCGGTTTCTACGATATGGCCGGTAACATATGGGAGTGGTGTTACGACTTCTATGATATGAATTATTATAAGAGCAGCGACATGGATAACCCCGAGGGGCCGGAGTTTACTATATGGCATGTTTTAAGGGGCGGTTCGATATTTGAAGAGGAAGACAAGTTACGCACCTCGGCGCGTTACGGAAACGTGCCGAGCCGCAGAAGCTCCAACACGGGCATCAGGCTGGCCAGATAACCGTCCAGTGTCTTCTGTCGTCCTATAGACACCTGCGTCGCGCTCTTTATCTTTATATAGAAGGGCGGGGCAAGGGGATAACCCGCCCTGGTATTTACAAGACAAAATAAAACCTCTCCCTTGAAGGGAGGGTGAAATATCTTGTAGGGTGGGCGTTACCCACCAGCTCTTTTCTTACATCCGAGATTATCTGGTCTTTGTGGCCGGGCTTACGTCCGCAATATTGCAGAGGCTTACGTAAAAGTTGCTTTCGCCTGACTTCTCCTGCGCTTTCGGGTACGAAGTACAGCTCCCTTTTCCCCAAATACGTCAATTTAGTCGTGGCTCTAAAGCCCCACTCCCTAAATTGACCCCATCTTATGGTCGCTGACTCCGCACCCTTTTTTATGAAAGACAAATATAAAAGCTTCCCTCAATTTGCTTACTTCCCGTTAAAACCGTTCGGCCCGACTATCGAGATGCTGTAGGCATTAAGCTTCAAGTATTTTCTGGCCGCCTTTTTTACATCTTTCTGAGTGATGCTTCCAATTATATCCGGATACTCTCTGAAGTGATTGTAGCCGAGGCCGAGGAGTTCGTTTACGGCAATGTCTGCGGCCTGGCTGCTGACATCCTGAAGTCCTATCTCGTACTCTCCTATGAGAGCGCTCTTCGCGCGTTCGAGTTCTCCAGCCGAGATGCCGTCATCGATTACCTTCTGTAGTTCTATTAAAATGTTGGCCAGGGCATCGTCCTTCTTCTCCGGCGAGGTTCCGATATAGACCCCGATGAAGCCGGGCTCCACGCCGGCCCTTGAGAAGGCGCTCACCGAGTAAGCGAGGCTAAGTTCGTCGCGAAGCTTTATGAAGAGCCTTCCTCCCTGCCCGGAGAGGGTTTCGGTGAGTATGCTCAAGGGGTAGCGATCCATTCCGGATACGGTAGTGCCTGGAAACCCTATCGCTATATTTGTCTGCGCTTTATTCTTCTCTTCGCCTGTCTTCCTGATTTTCTTCTGTGGCCTCTCCCTGGCCGGGCCCGGTGCACGCTTTACTTCGTTCTTGAAATCTTGAAAGAGTTCTTCGGCCTTTCTTATGGCGAAGCCGGTATCTATGTCTCCCACTATCGAGAGCACCATATCGGCGGGGACGATCACCTTGCGGCTGAACTCCACGACATCCTTCCTCTTGAAGCCGGTTACTGTCTCCTTTGTGCCGTATGTGGGCATGCCGTACGGGTGGGTCTTAAAGAGTTCACCGAGGAGGAGTTTAAATGTGTAGCGCGGAAGGTTATCGCCCTCTCTCTTGATGGCTGCGAGCGTCTCGCTCCTTACCTTATCGAGCTCCGAGCCCTCGAATGTAGGGTTCATGATTATATCGCCAACTATCTCAAAACCCCTCTCAAAGTCGCCGGAGAGGAATTTGCCGGATACACCGATGGAGTTCTTTCCGGAGAAGCCCCCGATGCTTGCTGCGAGGCCCTCGACCTCACGAGCGAGCTCTTTTCTCGTGCGTTTCTTCGTGCCCCTTGTAAGCAGAGTGGCTACAATATTAGAGAGTCCGTTAGTCTCTCTGGTTTCGTACCTGAGCCCGCCGGGGAAGTTGGCGTATATTGCTACAGTCGGGTTAGAGTGACGCTCTCGGATAATTATGGTTGCGCCGTTTTTCAGCTTGTGTTTTGTTATTACTTCTCCGCTCTTTTGTTTTAAGGAAGGTTCTTCTACGACTTTAAAACCCTCCTTCGCCGCGCCCTCTATCCATTCAGGCGAGATGGACTGGACCCACTCTTCCGGCATCAGCACCACTATAGATACCTTCTCCCCGTCCAGGTATTTACCCATGATACGTTTGACGTCATCGGTCGTTACCTCCTCGACGGCTTCAATATATTTTTCTTCAAACGTAAGGTCTCCGGCCATCGTCTCGTAGTAGCCGAGCTGAGAGGCGCGTCCTTCCATCGTCTCGCGCTCATAGATAAAGCCGCTCTTGAGCGAGAGTTTAGCCCGCCTGAGTTCGTCAGGAGTCGGCCCTAATGTTTTGAGCTTCGTTATTTCAGAGGTTATATTCCTTGTGGCATCGACGATATTCGAGGCCTTGAGTGTGGAAGATATGTAAAATGCCCCCGGGTCTTTCGGTGTCATGGCGGAGGCCGTTATGGAGTGGACGAGCTGGTCGTTTACCTTGAGCTTTCTGTTAAGCCTGGAGCTAGCCCCCTGGCCGAGTATCAATGCGGTCACGTCGAGGGCGTGCGTGTCCGGGTGCTTAAGCTCGGGGATGTGAAAGGCCATGGCCAGGCGAGCCTCAGCAACGGAGGCTGAAGTTATATTTACCGAGGGCCTTTTCTTTGATTGTTCACGAGGGCGCTTTCTATGCGGGTCTCTCTTCTTTTTAAAGTCCTTGAAGGATTTATTTATCTCTTCAAGGAGAGTCTGCGTGTGAAAGTCGCCGGTCACGACGAGCGTCATGTTGTTCGGTATATACCATTTTTTAAAGAACCTTACGATGTCGCTTCTCGTAAATGAGGCAACCGACTCCGGCGTCCCTATTACGGGCTTGCCGTAAGGGTGGGTTTTGAAGGTGCTCTTCATGAGCTCCTTAAATATTTTACGTCCGGGCTTATCCTCACCCATGAGGATCTCTTCCTGAACCACTTCAAGCTCTTTTGCGAGCTCCTTTTTGTCAAAGGCGGAGTTCTGGACAACGTCGCTCAGGATGTCGAGCCCTTTCATGTGATAGCGGCTTGCGACAATCAGGTGGTAAACGGTTTGGTCGTAGGATGTATAGGCGTTTATGTATCCGCTCGCTTCGTCTATCTCTCTGGCGATCTCACCGACCTGCCTTTTCTGCGTCCCTTTGAAGAGCATATGCTCGAAGACATGAGAGAGCCCCTCTTCGTCTACCCACTCATCGGCACTTCCGACCCTCACCCACATCTGGTATGCTACGACAGGCGAGCTGTGGTCTTCGCTTAAAATTACGGTGAGTCCGTTACTTAGGACCGTCTTTAGTGGCATCTTGTCCTTTCTTTCCGCAGAGGCCGGAGTGGTTAAGAGGGCTACTATAAGTATGGCCGCCGCCACGGCATAGAGACGTTTGGATGTAAACATTTGATACTCCGTTTTTAGGGCTAAGATGCAGGTATAGTATTTATAGACTCTGGCCGCCTACAATACGCACTACACCCTTTGTCGGTCTCGGAAGCGTTTTTCAGAGGCCGGTCAGAGGGGGTATTATGCCCTGTTCAGGTTGTCTTCAGTTATCTTTTTAGTTAGCGTTACTTCTCCGGCTTTTCAGCCGGTTCATGATGAGCGTTAGTCGTCGTTCGAAGCCGCCCTTGTCTCGCTGTCGTCATGTACCACCCTGTTCTTTACCGGAGCCCCGTCCACGGAATGGAACGGCAGACCGAGGTCTGAGATCTCACCGGCGTCTTCCATCTTACATGTGGCTATAAGCTCGTCTGCGTGCCTCGTCGTCAACTCGTCCCCTTCATTGTAGAAGACGACGCGCACAACTTCTTCAAGGGATGTAATCCCCTCGGTGGCTTTATAGAAACCGTCGTCGCGCATGCTTATGAGATTCGCCTTCTCACGCGCCACCATCCTTATATGGCTCGACGGCTTCCTTTCGAGTATTGCGTCGCGTATGGCGTCGTTCACTACGAGAAGCTCGTGGATTGCCGTACGCCCCTTAAAACCTGTATAGTTACACTCCTCGCACCCGACCGGGGTGTAGAATTTGTACTTATCTGTGTCTACGCCGTGGACGCAAAAACTCTTAAATATTGCCTCTTCCGGTGTGTAGATGGCTTTGCATTTATTGCAAAGACACCTTACGAGCCTCTGGGCAACGATGGAGACGACGGTGGAGGAGATAAGAAAGGCATCTATCCCCATCTCCATGAGCCTTAAGAGCGCGCCTGTCGTATCTTCGGTATGAAAAGTGCTGAAAACCTTATGGCCGGTAAGTGAAGCCTGTATGGCCGCGTCGGCGGCTACGGAGTCGCGTATCTCGCCTATCATGATGACATCCGGATCCTGGCGCATCATGGACTTAAGGAAGTCCATGTACGTAAGACCGAGCTTTGCGTCCAGCTTCCCCTGAACTACTCCTTCGATTGTATACTCCACCGGGTCCTCGACGGTGATTATCATCTTGTCCATGCCGTTTAGGTACTGGAGTGAAGCATATAAGGTCGTCGTCTTGCCGCTCCCCGTCGGCCCGGTAGCGAGTATGATGCCGGAGGGGTAGTTTACAATCTTATCAAACATTGCCCTGTTAATGGGAGAAAAACCGAGCTCGTCCAGGTCGATGAGCGTGCTCTGGCGGTGGAGTATCCTTATTACGACATTTTCACCCCACATGGAGGCGTAGGTCGAGATACGGAGGTCAAGATCTTTGCCCATGATGCGGGCTGAGATACGACCGTCCTGGTGCCTCCTCTTCTCGGATATGTCGAGGCCGCAGAGAACCTTTATCCTTGATATGAGGTTCTGTATTATAGATTTCGGAAGGTCGGTCTTATGACAAAGCATACCGTCTATACGGTAGCGGACCCTGAAGGTCCTCTCCATGGGCTCTATATGTATATCACTTGCCCCTTCATAGATGGCGCTGGTTATGATGAAGTTTAGTACCTCTATAACGGCGTCCCCCGACGCCTGAGAGAGATCCGTGCCGCCGATTACCATCTCCTCGATCTTCTTGTCCTTGAAATCCTCCTCATTGTTCTGATTACGGACCGGGCCAAGCTCCAGTTTATTAAAATAATGGTTTATGGTCTTATTTATCTGGCTCGTTGCCGCAATAGCCGGCTCGATATTACAGCCGAAGAAGTTCCTTAACGTATGAATAGTCTCCTCGTCGAGCGGGTCGCTCATTATAACCGTGAGGGTAGCGGCCTTTCCATTTAGCTCTTTAAAGGCCGGCAGGAATTCGTGCTTGAAGAGAAAGGGCTGGCTAAGGCCTTGAAGAAGGCTTTTATCTATAAGATTAATATCAGGGGTTATCTTGGGGATGCCTAGCTGTATGGCCAGAGAATCGACCAGGTCGGTCTCGGTGATGAAGCCGTTACTTATGAGCGTTTCTCCAAGCTTCTTTTTATTCTTCTTCTGGTCCTTTAATGCCGCGTCCATCTGCTCTGACGTTACGATCCCCATATTTACGACGAGCTCGCCGAGGGGGATGTGCTTTTGATTCGTGCGTAAGATGTCTTTGAGAGTCCCTTTGCTGATGAAGTGCAGTTCAATGCAGATTTCTCCGATTGGGATGTACTGGCTCCTCTGTTTTTGGACTTGAAGCGCCTCATGAAGCTGCTCGTTTGTTATATATTCGTCTCTTACCAGGAGATCCCCTACCTTCATCTTTTTAATATCACTCATATACATCACCCGTACCCTGCAGTTATCATCGCCAATAAATAATAAAAAACCCCGTATCCCTAAGCGGCTCTCTTGCTTCGAAGAGGGAGCCCTCTATGAAGTATGTAAAATTAAAACCTTCATATATAAGGATTTCGGTTTATTCCGGGAATAATTTAGTGATTTTCCGGAAATTTCAGATAAAATTGCCCTAAACATAGCACATGATATGCCGGTAAGGGTTTTATCTGTGTAAAACGGTCGTTTGCAAGCGTCTTACTCTTAAATAATTGCAGGAGTACAAAACCTTCATTCTATCACCGGGGTTTTCATCTATCAAGTGAATATACGGTCTTCTTTTAATGTTTATACGCTCCGGGCCTTTTAAAGTAAAAACGGCCGGAAAAGTACAGCGAGACCCAGTGGCTGAAATTATATTCGAGAGGGGTCTTTAATATTACCGTATTCGTGCCTATCTCTCCGAAATATCTTGAAAATCTTTTTTATGGTGATAGAATGAATCGTAATTTATGACATAATCCAATATTTAATAAATCAATTAAGGGGACGCATATGACTACGATTGTAGACGTATTTGCAAGAGAAATTCTGGATTCGAGAGGAAATCCCACGGTAGAGGTAGAGGTTCTTTTAGAGGGCGGAGAGCTTGGAAGGGCTGCCGTACCGTCCGGGGCTTCCACCGGAAAGTACGAAGCCGTGGAGCTCCGTGACGGCGTAAAGAAGCGTTACATGGGCAAGGGCGTTACGAGTGCGGTTAGTAAGGTATGTAACGAAATAGCTCCCGAAATAATAGGTCTCGACGCCACCGACCAGGTGATGATAGACCGGACGATGATAGAACTCGACGGAACCCCGAATAAGAAGAAGCTTGGCGCCAATGCAATCCTTGGCGTCTCTCTCGCCACCGCAAGGGCTGCGGCCGAGGCCGTGGGGCTGCCGCTCTACCGTTATATAGGCGGCGTAAACGCGAAAACTCTGCCGGTGCCGATGATGAATATCATAAACGGCGGCGAGCATGCCAATAACAACCTTGATATCCAGGAGTTCATGATAGTGCCTGCCGGTGCGCCGACCTTCTCAGAATCCCTTAGGATGGGTGTCGAGGTCTTCCATAACCTTAAGGCCATCCTCCATAAAAAGGGTTTGAGCACCGCCGTCGGCGACGAGGGCGGTTTTGCCCCTGAGCTCACCTCCAACAGGGCAGCCATTGAGCTAATACTCGAAGCGATAAAGACGGCCGGCTACAAGGAAGGAAAAGACGTATTTATCGCCCTTGACGCTGCCGCAAGCGAGTTTTACAAGGCAAAAAAATACAATATCGAAGGTGATAAGCTCTCAAGCTCGGCGATGATCGATCTCCTCGAAGGTTTGGTAAACGACTACCCGATCATATCCATCGAGGACGGCCTCGACGAAGAGGACTGGAAGGGGTGGGAGGAGCTCACCGCCAGGTGCGATGACAAGGTTCAGCTCGTAGGTGATGACCTCTTCGTTACGAACGTCGAGAAGCTTTCGAGCGGCATCCAGCGCAGCGTAGCCAACTCCATACTCATAAAGGTAAACCAGATAGGCTCGCTCACAGAGACGCTTGATACAGTCCAGATGGCCACGCAGGCGGGTTATACGAGTGTTATCTCCCACAGGAGCGGCGAGACCGAGGATACGACGATAGCCGACCTCGCTGTCGCGACCAACGCCGGGCAGATTAAGACCGGCTCTGCATCGAGGTCGGATAGGATAGCCAAGTACAACCAGCTCCTGCGTATTGAGGAAGAGCTTGACTTCCAGGCCGTCTTCCCCGGCCTAAGCGCTTTTGCCGCGAAATGCGGCTGCGGCTGTTAACCAGGCCAGCCTGGTTTTGATACGCGCAAATGGCTCGCCGGTGGTTCGCAGTGTCTGTGCTACGCGTCGGGGAGTAGTGTTGTACATACCTTCGCCGCCTGCGCAAAGCTTTCGCATAGTTGAGTGGTTTCGTTGCGTGGCTTAAATGCACACTTGTGTGGCGGTGCTTTTTATTAATTTATATGTTGGAGGTTAAGTGTCCCTGGAAAGCCTTTTGATTGAGGCTCTCTTAGTTTTTCTACTCATTCTCTTAAACGGGTTCTTCTCCGGAGCCGAGATTGCCATAATCTCGGCCAAGAGGAGCACCATTGAGATGCTCTCCGAGCAGGGTAGCCGCTCGGCTAAGATCGTAAGCAAGATGAAGGGCGACCCGGACAGGTTTCTGGCCACCGTACAGGTGGGGGTGACTGTCGTCGGTACCCTTGCGTCCGTGCTTGGCGGTGTGCTTGCGGCTGAGTACTTAAAACCCGTTCTTGAGAATATGCCCATAGGTTTCATACAGCGTTACGCCGAGACTATAAGCGTCGGAGCCGTTGTCGTTGTGATCTCGTATTTCCTCCTCGTCATAGGGGAGCTTGCCCCTAAATCCATAGCCCTCAGGAACGCCGAGCGCATCGCCTGTTTTGTCGCCGTGCCGCTCGATATAACCTCCAAGGTTACTTCTCTCTTTGTTAAGTTTCTAACGCTTTCGACCGGAGTTATCCTTAAAATATTCGGTATAAAGGATTTGAAAGACGAAAATGTCTTTCTAAGCGAGGAAGAGTTCAAGTTCTTCATCACCGAGGGGCGCGACAAGGGCATGCTCGAAGAGACCGAGGCCTCACTGCTTCACGGTATCTTCGAGTTCTCGGATACCACAGTACGCGAGGTAATGGTCGCAAGGCCCAACGTGAGCGCCATTGATTTAAAGACCCCGTCGGACGATGTCCTGAAGCATATCGTCGAGAAGGGGTATTCGAGATATCCTGTCTTTGAGGGGAGTATCGAGAAGGTAGTCGGTATTCTCTTTAATAAGGACGTCTTCAGAGCCGTTAAGGAGAAGACCGAGATCGTCCCGGCCGATATTATGCGCACCCCGTACTTCGTGCCCGATTCCATCATGATAAGCAAGCTCCTTCGCGAGATGCAGAGGAGAAAGCAGCATATGGCCATTGTCATCGACGAGCACGGTAACGTAGACGGCATCGTCACCATCGAGGACGTCTTGGAGGAGATAGTCGGCGAGATAGAGGACGAGTACGACTTCGACAAGGAGGATATAGTCGAGAAGTTCAAGGACGGCACCATGATAATC
>JAJCZG010000106.1 GCA_029262475.1 Deltaproteobacteria bacterium | reverse complement strand
TCTATACGCTCCTTCAAGGTCTCATTCTCGCTTTTGAGCTTCGTTAGCTCCGCCTCCAGGCGGTCGAGGCGCGACTCAGCGGCAAGTGAGCTTGGAACATAGGATATCGGTAGAAGAAACAATGTCGTAAAGATCGTTAATACAAGTTTATGCTTCATACTTCACTGCATCCTATAATTACAACCACTCTTCCAAGCCAGGTCAAGTTATTCAATTTTTATAACAGATCAAGGTAAATAGCTCAACTAAATAATCGGCTCGGGTATATCCTGAGAGTCGCTGGCGTGGAATTTGAGTGTAAATATTGTCCCCTCACCAAGGACGCTGTTAACATCAATGGTCCCGCCGTATTTGGTTACAAGCCTGTAAACTACATAAAGACCGAGTCCGGTGCCGCTCCCGGCGGGTTTTGTGGTGAAAAACGGATCGAAGACCTGCGAAAGGTTGCCCTTGGCTATACCCTCGCCGGTGTCGGTTACAGAGGCCATGGCGAAGGAGCCCTCCTTCCAGCACCTGAGAGTGAGCGTACCCTCTTCCTTCATGGCGTGTATGGCGTTTACTGTCAGGTTTACAAATACCTGTTGAAGCTCACCGCTGTTGGCAAAGATGCAGATATCTTTGTCAAGCTTCTTTACTACCTTAATAGATATGAGAGGTGCCGAGTGCATCGCCATCCGGAGAGAGTTCTCTATGACGTTGGCCATATCCGTGGTGGTCGTAGAGTCGGAGCGGGCAGTGCGGGAATAGGCGGAAAGCTCCTTTACGATGGTTCCGGCGTTTACCGAATATTGAATGATGTCGTCGGCGTAATCCTTTACGAGCACCAGATCGTCCTCATCCTTTATCGCCTCGGCCATGCCGAGAATGCCTGCAAGCGGGTTATTTATCTCGTGGGCAATACCTGAGGCGAGAGTGCCGATGCCGGCGAGCTTCTCGCTCTGCAAAATTTTAAACTGGAGCATCTTTAATTCCGAAATATCCTTCCCTATTCCGACAGTACCTATAATCTCATCCCTGTCGTCCACCAGCGTTGAGAGCGAGAGATAGATATAGACCGTCTTTCCTGACTTGGACTTAAAAGAGACCTCCCGGTTTCTCGTCGACCAAACGACACCCTTCTCCTGCTCCACCATAGGCCTCGAAGTAGGGTCCTCGTAGAGCATGAGGACGTCTTTCCCGACTATGTCGTTCTTGGTATATTCAAGGAGGTTCTCCGCCTCCTTGTTGAACTCGACTATCCTGCCCCTGGTATCGGTAGTTACTATGAGCGCCTTGGAGTTATTCAGTATGAGTTCAAGATAGGATTTTGTTTCCTGGAGGTCGTTGTATGTCTCCTGAAGATTAGTGTTAGTTCTGTTGAGCTGTAGGAGAAACTTATTTTTCTCTCTTATGATGGCCCCGACTACCAGTATGCCGCCGAGAGGGAGTGTGACGATCAGCCCCAGTATCCAGAAGAAACTCCTTACGTTATCAAGGAGCGAGAAGTCCTCTTTGGTGGATACGGCGAATTTGAGAATCCCAAGTAGCTCGCCCTCTTCGGCGTGGCACGTGAGGCACGGGCCTTCGGCGATGAGCGGTTCGAATCTCTCATATGTTGTGTCGTTATGACCGAAGTAGGCGGTGCTTCTTTTGGATTTGAGGGCCGTCAGAAAATAGTATTTATCGTTATCGTCGGAGATGAAGTCAAGGTCTTCTATGGATTTTTTTCCCCTGGCGCCGTATATTCCTATGTCGGAGATACCTATGAGATTCCCGTAATTCTTGATCATCTCGTAGTTCTTGTCGGTATGTCCAGCGCCAAGGATATTAAAGACGGACAGGGTTAAAATGTCTCCGGTGAACTCTGCCTCTTTGACGATCCTGTAGGTGATCCTGTCCTTTAAGAGAAAATTCGAGTAAATGAAGAGAGCTACCATGCCGACCATGAAGATCATGATAGAGATAACCAGGTAATTCAAAATATATCTATTGTCAAAGACCTTCTTCACTTCAGCCGATAATCCCTGATATTACCTCAAGAAGATCCTTCTTGAGGAATGGTTTTCTCAGGTAGTGCACGTTGCCGAATTCCATGACTTCGCTTATCAATTCCTCATGCACAAAGCCCGAGACTACGACAAAAGGTATCCTTCTACTCTTCATCCGTATATCTCTCAAGACGTCGAAGCCTGACATATCGGTAAGCTTCAGGTCGCAGAGTATGATATCGAATGGATCTTTGCCGGCCTGGTGAATGCCGTCTTTACCGGTGGCGGAGAGGACCGTATCATAGCCGGCGCTCTCGAGGTGGATACCCATAACGGCCCGTATCGAACTCTCGTCGTCGATCACGAGTACTCTCTTTTTACCGGTTTCTTCTAAAATGGTACGTCTCCCGTAGAGCTTCGGCACTTCATCATTAGTCCCTGGCGTAGCCCCGATACAGCTTTTCATCTAGAAACACGTTTACTATATGAGGGTCGAGCTGCTTTCCGGCTACCTTTATGAGTTCTTTTATTATAACGTCGATATCCAAGCCGTCGCGGTAGGGCCTTGTCGTGTACATCGCATCGAATAGATCGACTACGGCGATGATTCTCGAAGGCAGAGGGATAGAGTCTCCAACGAGCCCCCTGGGGTACCCGCTGCCGTCGTAACACTCGTGATGGGCCCCGATAACCCTTCCGACCTCCCGCATCTGCTCAACGCCGTCGAGGATCTTCTCTCCGATAAGGGCGTGCTCCTGCATATGCAGGACTTCCTCTTCGGTGAGCTTGCCCTTCTTATTGAGGACCGACTCCCTGGTGCCGATCTTCCCGAGGTCGTGGAGCAGAGTCCCGTATTCGAGAACCTCCAGCTCTTCATCAGGGAGGTTCATATGTGAGCCAACCTTCAAACAGAGGTTCTTCATCCTCTCGCAGTGACCTCTCGTATACCGGTCTTTCGCCTCTATAGTCTCGGCCATCACCTTCACGAGCTGCTTATTGGTATTCTTCTGGAGGGCGTATGCCTTCTTGAGCTCTACGGCTTTTGTGCTGAGTTCCTCCGTACGTTTCCTTACCTTATCCTCCAGGTAAAGCTGGTACTCCTTATTCTGGCGCTCCAGTTCCTTATTTCTGTCAATAAGATCTTTATGGAGAAGCGCCCGTCTAATGACATCCATAAGCTCGATCTTCTTTACCGGCTTAATGATGTAATCAAAGGCCCCCTGCTTCATTATATCAATGGCGATGGAGATATCCGTAAGGCCGGTGAGCATTATGACAGGCACCGTATCGTAGTTATTCCTTACATACGAAAGGACCTTCGTGCCGTCCACCTCCGGCATGGTGATATCGGATATCACGAGGTCAAAGGCCGTCATATCAATATCGTCGTAGACACGGCGACCGCCGGGCGACTCCACCACATTATAGCCTTCCTTCGAGAGGTGGGTCCTAAGTACTTTTCGAATAAACCCCTCGTCGTCGACTATAAATATGGTCCGCTTCTTTTCTGTCTCTATCGCTAAACTGAGTTTCATTATACTACTCTTACTTACAGGAGGAGCAAACACACGGGTAAAAGCTTGGTTTCATTAACCGGCACTTCACTAGCGACATAAAAACAAGCTGAAAGTACAGTGTTATTCTACTTTATGGGTGAGGTTTTATCAAGGAGGATTATCGGCCGGGGAAGAGCTTCCCGCAGAAGACGCAAAACATCAGGTAAGTACAACTGCTCCCAGGCGGGCGCGCTACCTGCCCTACCTGCATCACTTTGGGACGGAATAGAGTTCAGTACCCGGGTAAAAGGAGTTCCAGACGAACCAGTATGTAATAAGCCCCGCCATAACTTCACCGTCCGCTCCGTTAAGCCGTATCTCGCCGCTCTCGCTATCACTGATAATGGTTACTTCAACCCCTGCGACGGTATCCTTAAGCGGGGTTTTGAGGGCTTTTAGAAGTTTTAGGGGGTATGCCTTCCTTACGCCGCCCACCTCTACGCCGTAAACGAGTTCCTTGGCTTTAATCCCCTTCTTTATTAAGGGAAAGTCAAAGAATGCCAACGGGTTTTTGTGATAGCTACGGTACGGGTCTCTGGAGTAATTCCTCGCGTAACCTGTCCTCTCCGAGAGGACGAGAGTGTCGGGGTGTAATTTACGCCACTTATCCCATCTTACGAGGACGGATGGTATAACCGGAAGTTTTTTACCTGTAAGCGGCCCCGTTACCGATCTTCTAAGAAGCTGAGACCAGAGGCTCTCCGTCTCTTTGTCGTAGAGTAGGACGTTGGCCTTATAGAGCCTCCCCGACACTCCGAACTCGTATATCTTTCCCTCAACCTTGCGGCCAAAGACCTGGCCGGCATATGAGAGTGGTCACCATGTGGCCAGCACTTCTATGCCGCCGATACGGTCGTTTACAGCCTCGTGCCAGTTTAAGATCTTAACCGGGTACGCCTTCTTCTCGCTCCCTATCTGAAGCCCTATCACCATATCGTCACCATCCATGAACAAAGCCTCTTCGGCGCTTACGAAGCTAGGCTCCGTAAGCGATGGTATACCGTCCTTCGGGGGTCCTCCTGACTGAATCTCCTCGACCGGTATCGAATGCTTCGTCATATCGAAGCCGGTTAAAAGGAGAAAGGCCGTGACTATAAGTAAGCAGTCCACTGTATCTTTTAATCTGTAACGCATGGCTTCACCCCGAATTCAAGTCCTCAGTGCCCAGAACGAAACTTCCTGTAGAGGAGTGGAATAAGAGAGACCGCCAAAACGAGCAGCACGCCTATTATAAACTCCTTTGAGACCTTCCCGCCGAGTAACCCGAGGAAAGAGCTCGAAAATACGACGTAAGCTATGGTGCCGGGGAGCATGAAGATAAAACTGGCGATTATAAAATGCGACGTCTTTACCTTCGTCAGACCGAATGCGTAGTTCAGGAGATTAAACGGAAAGAGCGGAATGAGCCTCGTAAATGCGACTATCTTCCACCCATCCTTCTGAACCCTTTGGTCAAGCTCCCTTATCCTCTCGCTCCGTGCGGAAGTAAGCCTCGCCTCCACCCACTCTCTACCCATGTACCTGGAGACGAGGAAGGCGACCGTAGCGCCGGCCGTAGCGCCGGTAATTACATAAACCGTGCCCCAGACCGGCCCGAAGAGTATGCCGCCGATTACGGTGAGCGCAAGCCCAGGAACCATAAAGCTTGGAGCCGCCAGATATATAAGGATATAGACGAGAGGCCCCATAATACCAAAACCCGCTATCCAGGACTTAAGGAAATCCTCAGTAAGGTACTCGCCTAGCCCTGAGAAGCGAGCCGCAACGAATACGCCTGTTATAAATAAAATGAGCAGAATAAATTTTATAGAACCCTTCTTCATAGTAATCAGTCCCCCGTTCTGTGTGCGAAGCGTTTAGCCACCTTCGGCACCCATCCCTTGAAAAATTTCTCCCTGTAGTACTCGTCCGCGGCCCTCTTCACCGCCTGAGACATAGTCGGATAAACGTGTATCGTCTGTGATATCTTGGTTATGGGAATTTTGGCGTTTAAGGCCAGCACGTACTCGTGAATGAGTTCGCCTGCATTAGGGCCGAGTATGTGGGCTCCGAGGATGTGTTTCCTATTATCCACGACTAACTTCACTAACCCCCTCGCCTCGCCGTCAATCACCGCCCTATCGAGATCTTTAAAAGAAAAGCGGTATACTTTCATACCGTCTGCGCCGTACTTATCCGCGGCCTCGGCCTCTGTAAGCCCTACGCGCGCTAGCTCCGGCCCAGTAAATGTCACCCACGGCACCACGCCGTAATCCGCGTGCCTTTTAAGCAGCGGAAAGAGTGCGTTTGTGATGACAATGCCGGCCTGGTACTCCGCCACATGGGTAAACTTGTACTCACCGGCTACGTCGCCGCAGGAGAAAATGTGCTTTACGTTCGTCTCCATCTTGTCGTTAACGCGAATGCCCTTCTTTAGATCGTACTCGACGCCTGCCTTACTAAGACCGAGCCCCGAAACATTCGGAGACTGTCCAAGGGCCGCAAGTATCTCACTAACAACAAGCGTACTCTCACCGCCCGGGGCCTTTAAATGGAGAACTTTTTTGGAACCCTCTGTTCTTACACGAACGACACCCGTCTCTTTAAGTACCGTCACGCCCTCTTCGACGAGTATCTCCTCAAGGGCGGTTGCGAGCTCCTTATCTTCTTTCTTTAGAATCTGATCGCCCCGGAGGATGACCGTTACCTTCGTACCGAGGCGCGCAAAAACTTGTGCGTACTCGATGGCTATGGGGCCGGCCCCGAGTACTGCCATGGAACCCGGGAGTTCTTCCAGGTCAAGGATTGAAATATTTGTAAGCGGGTTGGCCTCGTTAAGACCCGGAATATCCGGTAGCGCGGGGCTAGAGCCGGTAGCAACGAGAAAGCGCCTGCCGGTTACCCTCTCGCCGTTCACCTCGAATGTCTCGGAGTCAACAAATGAGCCGGAGCCGATAATGACCCTTATCCCCATCTCTTCAAAGCGCCTCGGGTCGTCGTGCTCGCCGAGTTTATCCTTAACGCGGCGCACACCGTCCATCACCTCTTTAAAGTTTACGGTGACGGTTCCGGTCTCTATGCCGAACTCTTCTGAGCGGCGTGCGGTGTGGGCGACCTTCGCGGACTTTACGAGCCGCTTGGTGGGAACGCATCCGTAGTGGAGGCAGTCTCCGCCAAGCTCGGCCTTTTCAATAAGGGCGACCTTTGCGCCGAGTTGAGCTGCGGCACTGGCCGTAACGAGCCCGCCAACTCCACCACCTATTATGACTATATCGAAGCGCTCCATCTCTTCTCCTCTGCTAATTGTTTATCCTGATTTAGTTCCATTATAGCACCCGGGCTAAATATCTGTGTAAGCGGGATTACACTCTGGAAAGATTTAAGAGAAAACTACTGTAGGGTGCTAGTTAAGGGACGAAAATTTAGAGTATAGTTTATCGGAAGGCTTTTCTAGTGAAGCTAGGGCAAGAGGTACTCGTCCTTCGGGTGGAGGTCGCTATTAAAGTCCACTATGCTATCCCTGTCGAGCTCCGGGCCGTAGAGGGTCCGGTTAACAAAGAAGGAGGCCTTGATGAGAGAGTCCACCGACATATCGGCCAACATGTAATACTCCCTAGTCTCCGGCGTGTCGGCGCGTCGAATGATATCTTCCATGTTAAACTCTATAGGCGTCTCACTCCCGACGAGCATACTTCCGTCGAAGCTAAGGACATAGGGAAACGCTTTTACAAAGGTCTTCATCACCCTTAGCGTCGGGGCCCACGTAAGGGCGAAGCCGCCGGGCTTTAGGCGGCTCTTCAAGAGCTCGAAGAACTCCAGCGAGTAGAGGTTCCCCGAAAAAGCGTGGAAGGGCATGAGTGCGTCTGCCTCGATTACGTCGTACTTCGTATCACTTTGCTTCAGGTAGGAACGGCCATCGTCAAATACGTGAACAATCCTCTTATCATTCATGAACCGGCTTATCGCCTTGGAGTGATAGAGCTCATCGTTAAAGCGTTCCACGAGATCCTTTTGCTGAGGGATAATCTCTATGCTCTTTATCTCACTAATATCGGCGCGCCCGGCAATGGCGAAGAGCGTCTCACCGGTGCCGAGCCCCACAAGGGCGACACTCTCCGGGTTCGGGTGGAGCATGGCAGGTATGAAACCCAGGATAGTATGCTTGCTCCCGTAAGGAAAGCGGCTAACGGAATATCCGTTTACAAAAATATCTCCCTCGCCCGGACGATCTTTATATGCCCTGCCAAGGGTAAGGGCCGAGCCGTCCTCTTCAAAGACTATCATCTCGGCCTTGGCGCCGTGGAGCTTGCTCCAGAGCGTGGTAGTAGATGGTATAAGGAGAAAGACAGCGACGGCGACCACCGAAGCGGCGACGTAACCACCCTTTGAATTTAACCACCCGCCACCGGCGACGGACCCCACGGACTGGCGCGTGTAGACGAGCAGAAAGAGGTAAACCCCACCGAGGATTATCAGGAGTTTTAGCGTCCCTGAGCTACCAAGGAGCTTTAAAGAAATTACTCCTACGAGCGTCGCACCGGCCATCGAGCCGGCTATATTCGCCGTCTGGAGCCATCCGACGCGCCGTCCGAGCATCTTTTTATCTGTCTGAACGGCCTTCTGTAAGAACGGAAAGCTAAGGCCCATGAGTATCGTCGGCGGGAGTATCAACGCCGACGGGATAACAAAGAAAACCAGGAAGAACTTTAAAATATGAGTCTTCTCATATATAAACTTGTCGGCTGAAAAATGCAGCAGATTCCACAAAGCCTCGAATATCGACGGCAGGTATACGGGCTCGCTCTCGGTAAAGTGGAGCCTCAGAGGCTCGAATGCTGCTAAAGAACCGAGAAGCGAGAGGAGCACGACGAGAGAGAGCCCCGCGTAGATCGTAACCGAGCCCTGCATAAGGAAGAAATGGCGCGCTGGGCGTTTGCTCCTCTTTACGAGTTTCGTCCCGACGAGCGTGCCTATCGCCAGACCCGCAAGGTAGATGGTAAGGAGGGTAGCGAATGTAAAGGAGTTCGAGCGTATTATTATACTAAGTAAGCGAAACCATACGAGCTCCAAAGAGAGAGCGATAAAGCCGGAGAGCGCGTATATGCCCATCCACGCGGGCAGGGATAAGCCAGGCACGACCAACCCTTCTTCAATATCCTCTGAATGCTCGTCGTCTTCGGCCTTACTCTCAAAACCGGCGCTACTCCTCTCCATCATATAAGTAGCGTAGAGCGCGCCGGTTGCGCTTATAAAACTAAGTGCGGCCCCGATATAAAGGCTCTGAACAAAGCCGAAATACCTTACTAAGAACCACCCGGTAACGAACGCTCCGACTGCCGCGCCAAGGGTATTTACTCCGTAGAGGGAACCGATAGTGCCTGCGGCCTTCTTGATACTCCCGGATAACGCGTTTGAGAGGAGCGGAAGGGTAATGCCCATTACGAATGTCGGGATAAGGAGACTTAAGAAGAGGATGAGTGTCATAACTACCGGCGAAGTCGCCAGGTAATTGAACTTCATGTAGAGTACGTCGTAGTAGAGCCACTTGCTTATGACGGCGAAGGCGGCGATAGTAAGCTCAGAGAGGGCGAAGAGGAGGAGCCTGTATCTGTTGGTGAGCCTGTCCGAGAGATAGCCGCCCACCATGGAGCCGAGGCCGAGGCCGCCCATAAAGGCCACCACTATAAGGGTAACGGAGTATATATCCACGCCGGTAAAGATGGCGAGCATGCGCTGCCATGTCACCTGGTAGAGGAGTGCGGCGAAGCCGGAGAGGAAGAAGAGCGTAAGCAGCAGGAAGTAAGCCCCTCTACCGTCGCCTGAGCCGTCTCCTTTCCGGGGAATTGACATTAAGGGCTTCAAATAAGATACTCCAAGAAAAATTCTTTATATTTGTTATTTTTCATTTAGTTTGCAGAACACCAATGCCGCATGGTTCCGTCCATACGGCACCAAAATAGAGCATACCTATTTATCGAAATTATTAAAATTAACTTTAATCCCGGGAAGGGAGGGGAACTCTACCCGGTCATCTATTATACGTTAGTAATATTAACGGGTTATTAGAAGCCCCGCAGCTCGCTATCCCCTCCAAAAGAGTGGGGGAGAATCCTGAAAAAGGGCGGACTATGAATATTCCGCCCCTTGCATGATACAAGCACTTTAAAGAAGGAATCTGCGTTGGTTTAGAGAGACCTTTCATAAGAGATTTCTCTTTCTCTGCCGAGATCTGCGAAGCTGGTAGGGCTTCTAAAACCCGTACTCCTTCCATCTCTTCTCGACGAGCTCCTTTATCTCCGCAGTCATCTCCATCTTCTCGCCCCACTCGCGCGTAACCTCCGG
>JAJCZG010000105.1 GCA_029262475.1 Deltaproteobacteria bacterium | reverse complement strand
CCGCCGCGTGTGCGAAAGATTACCTTATTTACTCCTTCGTGGAAAGTGCCGTCTTCAATGTGGACCCAGGAGTGGTTCATTATGTTCTTCGATACCTTGACGACCGTGCCGCGTACCTCGACGCTCTTACCGGTCAGTTCGGCACTGTTACTGATAAGGCTGGCTATAGTGGCCTGTACGCCCGGTGCGGAAGCTATGGCCGTGGCGGCTGGCGCTGCGGCCCCGGTGTCGGGGGCTATTCCGCCTACGAAGAGTATTTGGTCAAAGGTGCGGCTGATGGCCTTGCTCGTAAAGTTTGTCATCCATAGCTGCTCGTCGAAGGTGACCTTATCGCCCTTCTTCGCGTCCGACATGGGCCCTGCGATCCAAAACTGCTTTCCGCCCTCGTCGATATGGAAGTACGAGTAGCCCCCGCCAGTGGTGGCTTCAAGCACGGTCCCACTGTGCATGGCGCCCGCGATTGCCAGCGAATAGGAGGCCGTTATTAAGAGCAGGGCCGCGAGGCCGGTTAAAATCTTTGTACGAATCATAAAAGTCTCCTTAGAAGTTAGTGCCGGTTCGGTCTCGACCGGCTAGTTTAATTATACCAATATTATATCGGATTAGATTAGGAAAGTCTTAGAGGAAATAACTCTCTCCCTGCTTGCCAGTGAAGCGCCGGAGAAGGTTACGGTATATTTTAACTAAGATTAGCACCTCTAAACTCGTATACCGACTGCTCCGGGCAGTACTCCCCGGAGAGGATTTTAATCGCTTGAAGAATCAGGTCGTCGAGGTCGAGCGCCCCCTCAGTCGAATAACCCCTTCTGCACGGGCCGTCGTTTTTTAAGCTTCTCTTTTATTATTTTTGTCGTTACCAGCTCAAGTGGCATTTCATCTATAAAAGGCGACGGCCTTCTCGTCTCCGTCTCTCCGTAGAGGCGGCGCGTCTTCGAGTTAGTTATATATAGATTAGTCGCGGCCCTAGTCATGCCGACGTAGAAGAGACGCCGTTCCTCTTCTATATCATCTACCACGCCGCCGTGCTCGAATGGCAAAAGCCCCACTTCAACGCCGGGTATAAATACCACCTCGAACTCCAACCCCTTTGACATGTGAAGCGTAGCGATTGATACCCTGTCGGCCTCGATATCGAATAGGTCTTCGGGGTTAAGGAGCTTTATCTCTTCCAGAAAGTTACTGACCCCGCCGCCGCCGGATTCTATCCCAAGGGCTATGCTTGTTAGCTTTGCGCAAAGCCCCTCGCCGAGACCGGCCTCCATTGTACTCCTTCGAATCACCGCGCTGAATTTGCCGCCATCCGAGTCCCCTTCGCTTAGGCGCTCAGTGAAGATTTTAGTAAATGCCGATAGTTCCGCCCCAGACGGTGTCTTTAATGTCTTAGACGGTATATTCGTATCTTTAAAGGCCCGCTCCAAAAGATCCACTTGACGGTTCGTCCGTACGAGCACCGCAAAGTCCGAGAACCTCAGTTCCCGACCGCCGCAATCCTCAACCTGCCCGCCTCCTCCAACCGTAAGGCTCGATAGCCCTCCCATAAGCCTTTCTATCTCTTCAGTGATGAATTTTTCTTCGGCCCGCTCAACCGGGGTAGAGACTATGGTAACGGCCCCGCCGTGGCGCTTAGCCGTAAGCCTGTTTTCTAAACGTCCGGTATTATTTCTTATAAGACCAGCCGCAGCTTTTACGATTTTTTCGCCAGAGCGGTAGTTCGCTCCAAGTGTGATGATGCGCGCTTCCGGGTAGTCGTCGGTAAATGAGAGGAAGCCTTTAAGGTTAGCGCCCCTGAAGCCGTATACCGACTGGTCGGGATCGCCTATTGAAAATAGCGTCGCCCCCCTTGAAAGGAGTTTCACCAGCCGGGCCTGCGGCGGGTTTATATCCTGGAATTCGTCTATGAGGAGGTCTGTGAAGAGCGCACCCGTAATCTCCGGGCCGCGCTCCCCGGAGAGTATCTTAATCGCTTGAAGAATAAGGTCGTCGAGGTCTAACGCCCCTCGCTCTTTAAGACCGGCCTCGTAGGCGTTAAAGACACGCATCTCTTCATCTGTTAGTTTGTCTCCCGGGATCGACTTATGGCGTGAGATCATCAGGATGGAATCTTTCACGGCCTTAACACCGAGCTCTTTTAAGAGCAACGTCCCTTCGGCCTTCCCGAAGAGGGTGAAGCCCAGGTGTTCTTCCTTTAGTATTTCGAGGGCGAGTGCGTGGAAGGTGCATATCTTAAGCCCGCTTAGGGCCGGACCGAGTGGAGAGAGGCGTTCTCTTAGAACTCCTGCGGCCCTCGTAGTAAATGTTATAGCTGCGGGGCGGCGGCCCATTTTGACGAGTCTAGAGAAGCGTGCCGTAAGGGTTTTAGTCTTACCGCTGCCTGGCCCTGCGGCTACGAGAATGCGGTCTTCCGCAGCTTCCGTTGCCTCTAGCTGGGCGCTATCAAGACCACAGGAGAAGTCACTTGCGCTTAGCATTACTCTTTAGCTCTTTCCGATAAGGCAAGGTTACGTCAGACCGGGTCGATATGAACGAAGCTCTTCTCTATCGCTTCGATTGCCTCTATCTTCTTAGCGACCGCTTCTCCTATAGCGTGGGAGACAAGTGTGGTGAGTTCGCGGTCAACCATGATATGGATTTCAACATGGATGAAGTTCCCAACGTAGTGGGCGCGGACGGTGCCTACCTGCTTTACCTCCTTTTCGCTGAGCGCGGCGCTCTTTATCTCATCCATAAGTGAATTGTCGGGGGCTCTGCCCATAAGGTAGTCGATATTTTCAAGCCCGATCTTATAGCCGGTATATATTATCCACAAGCTTATTACGAGCCCGGCTACGGGGTCTAAGAGCGGGTAGCCGAGGCTCACGCCAACTATGCCGATGAGGGCGGCGATGCTTACGAGTATGTCGCAGAGGGAATCAACGTAGCTCGCCATTATCGCCGGGCTATTTATGGCGCGTCCGGCCTTCTTGAAGTACCATGCCATGAGAAGCTTTACTATGACCGTTATGACCGGCACAGCGAGTGTGAATGTACTTACTGTCACCTCGCCGTTATGGAAAAACCTGCCTACGGACGACCGGATCATCTCAAAGCCGAGGATGCCCGCGAGTATGGCGACTATTATTCCGGCTATCGGCTCGGCACGCGAGTGGCCGAAGGGGTGACCGTCGTCGGCAGCCTTATTGGAAATTCTCACGCAGATAAAGACCGCAATCGATGAGATAATATCGGTAAACGAGTTAAGCGCATCCGAGATGAGCGCGATGGAGCCGCTCATAAGTCCGGCGAAGAGTTTCAGGAAGAAGAGAAAGGCATTGCCGAGTATATTGAGAACCGTTGCGTAACGGGCTGTCGGATGTAATGACATCTTTTATATCCCACATATAAAAAGAAGAAGTTTGTATTTACAGGCGCGGGTCAATTGCCTAGCCATACCTTAAGGGCATTAGGGAGGAGTTTTACCTCGAAATTAGGCGGACCGTCGAATACCTCGCCGTCAGCGTGGAGGGGGGTCGTCTCCCTCCTTTCTATCCGAAGCGGCCCAGCGCTTTTTGAGCATCTGAAGCCGGGGAGCGTATCTTCTTCGCCGTTTACGGCCTTTACTAGCTCTTTTGCGGCATCCCTTACATCGAATAGTGGGGCCATACATACGTCAAGGAGTCCGTCGCCGGGTAAAGCGCCTGCGGCCATCGGCTTTCCGGCGCCGTATCTGCTGAAGTTGGCAAACCTTATAAAGAAAGGAAGGATGTGGCTCGCCTCTCCCTCTTCCCTGATGACCGTCGGTACGGCGGTATATTTCTTAAAGGCCCTCGATACTTTTGAAACGTAAGGCACTACCTTCTGCTCCCGATTACTCTCCGTCTCTTTGCCGAAATCCTTAGAGAGATATGTGTCAAAGCCCATACCGGCGGAGAGGAAGAAGTATTTACCGGCTATAAGTCCCACATCTATCTCCACAAAGCCCTTGCCGCCGACTATCAGGTCAAAGGCCTTGGATATCTCCATCGGTATGCCAAAGGAGGCGGCTATAATATTGTCTTCCCCGAGAGGCACAATGCCAAGGACCGTTCCGGTGCCTAAGAGTTTTTCCGCCGCCCGCCGTACGCTCTCGTCCCCGCCGCAGACGATAACCGCGCTATAATCCTCTGCCACGGCACCGGAGGCGAGGTTCCCGGCTTCCACCGGGCTTCCGGAAATTTTAACCTCAAAAAATCCGTTAGTTGACGAAAAGCAGCGTTTTACGTTCTCTGAGATTTCCGCCGTGACGTCCCTGCCACCGGCCCTGGTCTCTACTATTATTCGTATCTTGGAGTAACGGCTCAATACTTCACCATGATGAGTGTAAAAAGAGCGGAAATGCTCAAAAACTTTTAGGTTTATAGTATATGGCATTTTAGTATTTTTTCAAGTCTAATGCCGGGCCAGCCCGGTATTAATACGCACAGCGCCTCCATCCGGGTATTAATACGTTCGACATTTTGCTTCAGCCTCTCACCATCCCCTTTATGCCCGAGGGGGCTTTTGTCTTTGTCTCTAGAAAACCCTTCGGGGGAAGGGCTTAGCTGACATAATCAGGAGAGGTTTACGGAGCGAAGCGAAGAAGAGCGACTAAACCGACGTACTTAGGGCGGTAAGGGAAGCGGCGCCCTTTCCCCCTCGCGCCAGAAGCGCAAGGTTCGTCTCGTTAAGCACTGCAAAATTCAGCTCGTCAGAGCGGCCTGATAATTCACATAATAAAAGACTTCTTGTTATTCGAACCCTCTTCGTACGCGGCGAAGGGGGGAGATCTTCGTAACAGCACAAATAATCAGCACTAAAGGTGCCAATGCTCCGGCGCGTGGTTGTGCGAATAAAGAGCACGCCGCTCTGCCTGGTGTGGTGTGTTTCGGGTTGTAAGATGATGGATGAGGTGATAAAGTACCAGGTTCATGACTACTCACACCATAAAAGAATATCTTCCGCTCGTAAGGAGGCCAGCCAGGTATATAGACGGCGAGGTGAACTCCGTACGGAAGGAGCGTGCGGATGTGGCCTTGACCTTTGGGCTAGCCTTCCCTGACGTCGCCGAGGTCGGCGCTAGCCACCTGGGGCTCCAGATACTCTACCAGATACTAAACGAGCGTGATGATATCGCGGCCGAACGGGTATATGCGCCCTGGGGCGATATGGAGGCCCTCTTAAGGGAACGCGCGATAAAGCTATCGACCCTTGAGAGCGATACCCCACTGGACAAGCTCAATATCCTCGGGTTTTCACTCCAGTACGAGCTCTCTTTCACCAATATCCTCAATATGCTCGACCTCGGCGGCGTTGCGCTCCTGCAAAAGGATCGCGGTGATGGCGATACCCTCGTAATAGGGGGCGGGCCCAGCACATTTAACGCAGAGCCGGTGGCGGAGTTCTTCGACGCTTTTCTGATCGGAGAGGGCGAGGAGGCCGTCCTTGAGATAGCCGACGTCGTAATAGCGGCAAAGGCGGCAGGGTTTGGCAGACGCGATACGCTCCTTAAGCTATCCGCCATTGAAGGGGTTTATGTTCCTTCCTTCTTCGACGTAACGTATAACCCCGATGGCACTATTAATGAGATAAAACCGCTCGTTGCCGGTTATGAGGTGGTTAAAAGAAGGATCGTAAGGGATTTAAATACCCTGCCTAAACCGGTTAAACCGGTCGTTCCGTTTATCTCGGCGATTCACGACAGATTTTCCGTTGAGATATCCAGGGGATGCACGCGCGGGTGCCGTTTTTGCCATGCCGGCATGATAGGGAGGCCATTGAGGGAGCGCGATCCGAAGCAGGTAGTGGAAATCATTGAAGAGGGGCTTCGCAGTACCGGTTACGACGAGGTATCCCTACTCTCTCTTAGCACCGGGGATTACTGCTCTATAGAACCGCTCGTAACCCGCCTCATGGGGACGCTAGCGGCGAAAAAGGTCTCCGTGGCGCTGCCTTCGATGCGGGTCGGAACCCTTACCGACTCGCTTGCCGAAGAGATAAAGAAGGTCAAAAAGACGGGCTTTACCATGGCCCCGGAGGCCGGCACCGAGCGGCTGAGGGATGTCATTAATAAGGGCATAGACAGTGAAGAGCTCTTAACTGCGGCCCGCTCTGTCTTCGGGCTCGGATGGCGCTCCATTAAGCTCTACTTCATGATAGGTCTTCCGACCGAGACGGACGAGGACCTGGACGGCATAGTGGCGCTATCGGCGGCGGTTCGTGAGGCCGGTGGCTTTAAGAGGCCGAAGGGCGGGAAAGCAAAGAAGAAGACCCCGGTTAACGTAAGCGTCGGGGTATTCGTACCAAAACCCTTTACCCCCTTTCAGTGGGAGCCGCAGGTCGGCCTTGAGGAGTCGAGGAGACGTCTTAACAGAGTAAAGGCGGGAGTTAGGGACGAGGGGCTAACGGTCAAATGGAACGACGTGGATATAGCCCTTCTTGAAGGGGTCTTCTCCAGAGGAGATCGGAGGCTCGGTGCGTTGGTGCTTGCGGCCTTTAAAAAAGGCGCGCGCTTTGACGGCTGGAGCGAGTTCTTTAACCTTTCTCTATGGGAAGAGGTTTTTAGCGAAACCTCCATTGATATGGGGTTTTATACGGATAGACGGCGCGACCATACGGAGATACTGCCGTGGGATCACCTTGACCCCGGTGTTACAAAGGAGTTCCTCTTAAGGGAGCTTGAAGGGGCAATAGAGGCCCGTGAGACACCCGATTGTAAGGTTGGCAAATGCGCGGACTGCGGCGTATGCGACCACAAGGCGACAAAAAATATTACCTTTAATGATGATAGCCCGTTTGGAGATAAACCAAGAGGCGGCATTAGAAGACCGCTTACCAGGGAGCCAACGCGAATAAGGCTCGGCTTTACGAGGACAGGGGATATGCGCCTCCTCGGGCATTTGGAGCTTCAGAGCACAGTGCTTCGGGCCATAAGGCGCGCCGCGCTGCCAATACGATTCTCCGAGGGCTTCCACCCTCACCCGAAGATAAGCTTTTCAAACCCCCTGCCGGTAGGTATCGAGAGTACGGACGAGTATCTTGATATTGAGTTTACGGACGAGGTGAGGGCCTCTACGCTGCCGGAGAGGCTCAACTCGGAACTCAGCGATAATATTAAATTTACCTCTGCCCTTCCAATAAGCTTGCAAGTGCCTTCCCTCTCTGCTAGTATTAAGGGAAGTGAGTACCTTATCTTTGTAAAGAACGGTCCCTTAGATCTGGAGGGCCTGGGAATATATTTTAAAGGTTTAGAAGCTAATATTAACGAATTTCTTAACCGAGACCGGATTATAATCCGCGTCAAGAGGAAGGATACATACAGGGAGATTGATATAAAGCCCCTTTTAGGCGGGCTTTCGGTAGCCGATGATTTTACCATCAGGCTAACGCTTAAAACCTGTGACGGTCCGGGTGTAAAGCCTGGAGAGGTCGTTTCGGCCCTCCTTGGTGTGCCTGTGGCCGATACCCTTCTTATTCCCATCCTTAAAGTCAGGACCCTTCTTTAATCGTATTTTATTAATCAATTCAACTAGTTAGGTGTTTTAGCGGGTATCCATTGCGCTCGGTTTCTTTTCTTTTTGCGCCTGCTATATCCTGTTAAGCACCACAGAAGACGGTATTTTATTTTATGAATGGAAAGAAATTATTAGTAAACTCCAATCCTTTTGAAACACGTATCGCCCTTGTATCGGACGGAAAGCTCGTCGAATTCTTCGTTGAGAGGCCAAAGGACAGGGGGCTTACGGGAAATATCTACAAGGGCACGGTCGTAAGGGTGCTTCCGGGGATGCAGGCGGCCTTTGTCGAGGTAGGGCTTGATAGAACGGCTTTTCTCCATGTTTCGGATATCAAGGTCGAGATAGACGACCAGGACGACGATAAGCCGAGGGAGGCCAGGGAAGACAGGAGCCAGTTAAGGATTCAGGATATCCTTAAGCAGGGGCAGCTCGTAACGGTCCAGGTGGCCAAAGAGCCCATCGGCACCAAGGGCGCTCGCGTTACCGGATACGTCTCTCTCGCCGGAAGGTATCTGGTCCTCATGCCCACATACGACAGGGTGGCTGTGTCGAGGAGGATTCAAGACGACAGGGAAAGAAAGAGGCTAAAGAAGATAGTATCGGCCGTAAGGCCCGAAGGCTACGCTTTTATCATAAGGACCGTATGCGAGGGGATGCCGGGCGACCAGATAGAGGCCGACATGGATTACCTCGTAAAGCTCTGGAAGGCTATATCGAGCAAGGCCGAGAGCGCGCCAATCCCCTCCCTCCTCTTCGAGGAACTGGACCTTACGCTCCGGACGGTAAGGGATCTCTTCAGCGACGATATAGAGAAGATCATCTTTGACGGGAAAGACGAGTACGAGAGGGTATCGGCCTTTGTTCGGGAGTTCATGCCGAATCTCAGCCACAAGGTAGAGCTCTATGATGGCCCGGACCCGTTATTCGATGCCTACGCCATAGAGATTGAGGTCTCTAACGCCCTTGAAAAGAAGGTCTGGCTCCGCTCGGGAGGTCATATTATTACCGACCAGATGGAGGCTCTTACCGCCATCGACGTAAATACCGGCAAGTATGTCGGCAAGAAGAACTCCGAGGAGACGGTCTTAAAGACGAACCTCGAAGCGGTAAAAGAGGTCGTCTACCAGCTAAAACTCAGGAATATCGGCGGCATCATTGTAATCGACTTCATAGACATGGAGAAGCAGTCGAACCGCACAAGAGTCTATAACGCCTTAAAGGACGAATTAAAGGACGATAAGGCGCGGACGAATATACTTAAGATATCCGAGCTCGGCGTCGTCGAGATGACGAGGAAGAGGACCAGGGAATCTCTCACGCAGTCGCTCTGCGAGCCGTGTCCGTACTGTGAAGGCTCAGGGCTCATAAAGGGTGTTACTACGGTGATAATGGAGATATATCGCGAACTCTTAACGGAGCTCCCGAAGAAGAGGCGGAAGGCTGTCGTTTACGTCCATCCGGATATTGCCGAGAAGCTCCGCGAGGATACGGCCATCGTCGATTCCCTCCAGCAGAGTTTTAGAAAAAAACTTGTCATTAAAGAGGTTGAGACCTTTCATCACGAACAATTCGAGATCCTTTAGGCCCTTTTACAGGGCCTTGTTGTTTTGCCCTTTTTAGAGAAGCGAGGAGTGGGGCAGGTTTTGCCGGTTAAGATAGATAAGAGAGTGGTAAGGCGTTCATTTTCGAGGGCCGCTTCAACATACGACTCCTATTCGGGTATTCAAAGATACGCGGCCCGTATGCTCGTGGACGCCGTGCCCCAGGAGCTAGTAGCCAGTCCTCCTGTAGCCCTGGATATCGGCTCGGGCACTGGCGAAATCCTCGGGCTTCTCGCGGACCGTTTCCCGGCATCAATGGTGACGGCGATGGATATTTCGCAAGAGATGCTCAAAAAGTCGCGCCTCAAGGGCTTTAAACCGACCCCGTACTTCGTATCGGGGGACTTAAATCATCTCCCGTTCTGGGACAAAGGTTTCAACCTTATCACATCAGGGCTCACATACCAGTGGGTAACGGATCTAAGCGGGGCCTTTGCCGAGGCCTTCAGGGTCGTAGAGCCTGGCGGGCTCTTTCTCCTTAGCGTAATGAGCGAGGGAACCCTTAAAGAGCTTAACGAGTGCTTTAATAAGGTGACCAACGGCGAGACCGAGCTTATGGACTTTGTATCCGTCTCCTCGCTTAAGCGAGTGGCGAGGGCGGCAGGTTTTGAAGTTACTCACGCCTATGAGGAGACCATTGAAAGAGAGTACGACGGTCTCCTCGGGTTACTTAGGGCGCTTCGGGGGATAGGGGCGTCAATGCACCGTAGCGTTGGGGATAGGGGTTTAGGCAGGGGTACGAGGGTGAAGGCCGCAGTCCCTGTATATAGTAAGCTCTTTCCCGCAAAAGGGGAGGTAGGCGTCATGGCTACTTATAATATCGCATACCTTCTACTGAGGAGGCCCTGAGGGCTTGTATCGGAGGCGGGCTAGCGCAGGTAGTTTCCTTCGGTCCGGAAGATGATCTTATGAAGAAGAGCGGCGCTCTCGACAAAAAAAGGCCGGAGAGGATAGACTGCCGACGGTGCGAGAGCTTCTACGTAACCTGGCAGAGGAGTTTTCCGTACGGATGCAGGGGGTACGGCTTTAAGTCGAAGCAGCT
>JAJCZG010000104.1 GCA_029262475.1 Deltaproteobacteria bacterium | reverse complement strand
GGGGGATAGGGCTTAGCTGACATAAGATGGAGGGAGGTTTACGGAGCGAAGCGAAGCAGAGCGACTAAACCGACGCTTTTAGGGCGGTAAAGGAAGCGGTGCCCTGTCCCCCTCGCGCCACAAGCGCAAGGTTCATTTCGTAAAACTCTGCAATTCTTCCGCTCGTCAGAGCGGCCCCTAACTTAGCGCAAAGAGAGATTGCCGCGTCGCATGCTCCTCGCAAAGACCGTGACTTCCGCTCGTCAGAGCGGCCTCACACCAGCCGGTTATGATAAATTTATCCGGCACTCCCACTCCATCCATTAAACTTTCGAGATAGAGCTGACTGTAGCGCTGAGTCATGTGGCGGAGTCATCGGATACGATCAGAATTGCCGTTACTATCGGATCTATCTTGTCGATTTCAACAATCTTGTCTAGAAATTCAGAGGTGACGCGGGTTCCTTTCTGAACAACGAGAAGCCCCCTTGCCGTTACAAGGTCTGCGGCAAGGACCATATCGCTTTTGAGATCTGCCATATGGACTCTATGAACGAACTTATCCTCCGTCCTTCCCTCCATGAGTTCCACAAATGAGTTAACCAATTCCGGATCCAGCGCCTTTCCACGCTCTTCTTTCAACAGTTCTATAGCTTTAGACCTGCTTAAAGGACGCTCATTCCTGTGTCTGAGCAGATCATAGAACTTGCATACGGCAATTATTCTGGAGCCGATGTGTATCCCATCTTTCTTAAACCCGTCGGGGTAACCTGTTCCGTCGTACTTCTCCGCATGACCTCTTATAATCAGCCCAGCTTGTTTCAAAGTCTCTATGGATGAAAGAAGTCCCTGAGCGAGCACCGGGCTTTGCCTTAACAACGCTCTATCTCTCTCCCCTAGACGTGACTCGTCCTTGTAGAATACAACCCGTGGCACACCTATGAGCCCTATTGTGTGCAGTCTGGAGGCTGCCACTGTGACCGCAATATCCGATTTTTTTAATCCCCTCTCCTCGGCAAGCTCCCCTACCATGCCGGAGACTCTTCTAAGGTGACCGCCTATAAATGGATCAAAGAGTTCCATTAAGTCGGTGAATACGTTTACAAAGGCAAAGAGGTTGTCTCTGATTATTTTGGTTCTCTGCCTAACCGAGGCCTCGAGGTCCTTACTAAGGTTCACGAGTTCCGCAATGGATATGAATTTCCGGTACCTCTCCTCCTGAATCCCGGTAGCCAATTTTGTGGCGTCGTCGAACCTTCCTTCATGTAGAGCCGGGAGAATTTCCTCATCTCTAGTTTTCCTAAAGGCTTCCCAAATACTTTTAATCTCCAGGACAGCCGCCCGAACCTCATCCTTAGCTTGACTGTCTTTGTCAAGCACTTGGGCTATAGTGTCGTCTATGACTCTTGTTGTCTCTATGAGTTCGGGCTCAAGTTCATGTAGCATTTTACCGCTACGATCCATGGATATGGTGACGAGCAACCTTCTTACATCCTTTAGTGCCTCCTTGAACTCGTAGAACTTGAAAACCTTCATCTCTTTCTTCATATGTGTTTCACTCCCTTATTGTCGGCTGAGTAACCGTGGATACTCAGTTCCCTGTGTCAGGTGGTTTCGTTGTGTGGTTCTAGGATGAACTCAAAACAACATATAAACTATATAATATTTCATATAGAAATTCTAACTTTCTTTACAGAAAGAAGCCTGCAATGTCAATACATGTTAGCTGAACTAAGATAATCGAGGTCTCAGTGTGTTAAATTGGTTATATAATCTATATAAGCGAATCTTAGATCCATGAATTCATTGAAAATAAGTGGGAAGCTGACATATGGGGGGAGGTTTATGGAGCTAACTCGACTAAACCGACGTACTGGGGTAGGCAAGGAAGCGGACAATTTCTCAGGATAGAGAAGTTGCACGGATGAGCCGAGCTCATCCGTCCGAAGGATCAAGCCCATGGATGGGCGAAGATGAACCCTCTCCCCCTCGCGCCACAAGCGCAAGGTTCGTCGCCGTCGTGAAATGCATCTCTTCCGCTCGTCGTCAGAGCGGCCCTTAACTTTCACCCTCCTCAAGCCCCTCCCATCAAGGGAGGGGCCGCACCAGTGCGGTTTTATAATATGCGTAACGAAAGAAAGTGCATAAAGCACTGACACAGCACGCGCCGAAAAGACAGGTAGTCGGGTAGAAGTCCTTTTATCTTTAGTCTTTGCCTTTAAAAACACCCTCGGGGATAGGGCTTAGCTGACATAAGCAGGTGGGAGGTTTACGGAGCTGGCGAAGCCAGCGACTCAACCGACGCTTTTAGGGCGGTAAAGGAAGCGGTGCCCTGTCCCCCTCGCGCCACAAGCGCAAGGTTCGTCGCCGTCGTGAAATGCATCTCTTCCGCTCGTCAGAGCGGCCTCTCACATAATTAAGGACGAACACAAAAAAGCCTCCCGCTGGGATTCCCACGGGAGGCTTTTTATATATAAACACTGCGCGAAGCGCAGATTAAAACCGCACTGGTGCGGCGGCTTACTTTTCTTTTACGTGAAGACCGCACTCCTTGGTCTCGGGGGACTCCCACCACCAACGACCGGCGCGGATATCTTCGCCTTCAGCGACCTTCCTTGTGCAGGGGGCGCAGCCGATGGACGGGTAGCCGTTGTCGTGGAGCTCGTTATAGGGAACTTCGTTCTCCTTGATGTAGTTCCATACGTCCTCGTGGCTCCACCTGGCGAGCGGGTTGACCTTTACGATGCCACCGAAGGCCTCGTCGATCTCGACAACCTTAAGGGCGGTACGCGTTACGGCCTGGTCGGCCCTTAAGCCAGTGACCCATGCGTCGAGTGTGGCGAGCTGACGCCTTAAGGGCTGTACCTTACGAGTCTTACAACAGAGCTTCCTGTTATCAACACTCTTATAGAAGAGGTTCATACCCTGCTCCCTGACCATCGCCTCGGTATCGTCCGAGTTCGGGAACATTACCTCGATATTCATGTTGTACTTATCCCTTACCCTGTCGATTACGTCGTAGGTCTCGGGGTTGAGCCTGCCGGTGTCGAGGGTGAAAACGCGCGCTTTGGGGTCGACCTTAGCCATTATATCGACTACCGCTACATCTTCGGCTCCACTCCATGCCAGAGCTATCTTGTCACCGAATCTGTCCATCGCCCACTTCATTATTTCCTGAGGTGTCTTGTCCGCTAATTCGGCGTTTGCTGCTTCAATTTCTGCTGCAAGTTCATCACTCATAGTACCACTCTCCTTGTATTATATGTATTTGTAGACGTGTATTATCGAAAGGACTTTTGATCATAACCAAAACCGGCCAATTAATCAATATTAAATTATATCACAGTAAGTATTTGGAGTAAAGCAGATCGGCTTTGTTCCTAAATTCGTATACTATTTGCCTATTCACCACGACAATCCATAAAACGTCCGTTCACCCTTCCCTTTACCCCCTCCCATCAAGGGAGGTTTTTTTGTGTCTTTGTTTTTGCACTTAATAAACAAGGGTGCGGGGTCAGCGACCATAAGATGGGGTCAATTTACGGAGCGCCGCATTACCGCGCGACTAAATTGAGGTATTTGGAGAGAAGGGAGCTGCACCTCGCACCCAAAAGCGCCACAAGCGCAAGGTTCGTCGCCGTCGTGAAATGCGACTCTTCCGCTCGTCAGAGGGGCCGCACCAGTGTGCTCTTAATTCGCGCAACGCAAAGAATGTGAGTATATTATCCCCGTACTACGCGGCACACGCCATCTTCATATTAATGAGAGATTGCCGCGTCGCTATACTCCTCGCAAAGACGATGCTTCCGCTCGTCAGAGCGGCCCAAACAAAACAAAATAATTGCCCACCCTTTCCTCACTCGGTCTTGTCGTCGAAGAAGACGACCTCGCACGGGGCGGAGACGGATAGTTCACTCGTTATCGAGCGGGCGAAGTACTTTTTAATCACAGATTGCTTCTTCCTTACGGCTATTACCATATCTATTTCGTGCTCCTCGACGACATCCATGACGACCGGCAGGTAGTCGCCCTGCACAGTGAGCGGCTCGAATGGCACGGCATCCTCCATAGCCATGACCTGCGCCCGGCCTATCTCCTCGTAGCCCCTCTGCCGGGACTCCTTCATAAGGGCCTCGGAGAGCTCGGTCGAGGGCTTATCGCCGATAAAGCCTATGTCGGAGAATCGCTCGAAGGCGTCTTCCTTAAGATCCAATTCGACTATGTAGAGGGCGTGGAGTGTCGCGCCGTGCTCCTTTGCAGTCTTTACGGCAAACTCTATCGCCCCATCCGGCGTTGTCGTTGTGGTGGCTGTAGAAAGCACCAGCAAAACATTCTTCATGGCTAATTCCCCCAGAGTCCTAAGAGCGGCCAGTAATAGTTGGCCACGAGATTAAATACTATCCATGCCGTGACGCTCATGATGAGCCCCGACTTTATGAGCTCCCTGACGGTAATATAATGGGACGATACCGCTATTGCATTCGCGGGGGTGCTCATCGGAAGTGAAAACGCGAGCCCCGCCGGTATGGCGATGGCGTATGTAACGAGCGTCGGGTCCATATTGAACTTCCCGGCTATTCCTATGCCTATCGGCAGGAGTATGGCTATGACCGCAGCGTTGCTTATCCCTTCGGTAAGAAGGAGCGTCAGGAGCGAAAATATCGCTATAACCGCCACAGGGCTCGTGCCCCACTCACCTATCGTCCTTGTCGCTACCCACTCGGCCGCACCACTGCGCTCTAGCGCCGTGCCGAGCGTAATCGCCCCGCCGTACATAAGCACGATTCCCCAGTTGACGTACTCTTCGATATCCTTCCACTTGACGAGCTTAAAGACGAAGAGAACGACGACGGCGGCGAGAGCAATCGACGCGAGCCCCACATGCTCACCGAGGAACATCCACGATAGTACGGTAGCTATCAGAATGAAGCCGACGGAATACTCCCTGACCGACACCTTGCCCATCGACTGAATACGAGCGTAGAGGAGCGTATGGGCCCTGCTAACGTCCGTAATTTCAATAGGGAATATACGGAGGAGCAAAAAACTCGCAACAACCATCATGACGAGGACGAGCGGAATAACGGCGAGCGTATAGGTCAGGAAGTTTATAGTAAGCCCGGTCGACTCGTTTAGTATTCCGACGGCGAGAGGCACCCTCGCGCCTCCGAGAAATGTCGCAACCCCGCCTATGACGCAGCCCCACGCAAGTGCCAGGAAGAGGAGTTTACCGTAGTTGGATTTACCCGGTCTGAGGCCTAGCCCCTTTGCTATCTCGAATACTATCGGAAAGAGCATCGCGGCTACGGCGTGTTCGCTCATAAAAAACGAGAGTATCGCAGCGAGGAAGAATATCGAGAGGACGAGCCTCCTCGGCTCCCCTCCGAACCTCGTCATAATGCCGAGCGAAAGGCGGTTGGAGATACCCGAGTTCATGACCGCTCCGGCGAGGATGAATGCGCCGAGGATAAAAAATACCGCTTCGTTACCGAATATAGAGTAAGTCTCTTTCCTGGAGAGAACCCCCAGGAGCGGGACGAGCACAATGGCAAACAGGCTCGTTATCGCTAACGGTAGCACATTCGATACCCATAGGACGAGGCAGAGTATAAATATGGCTATCGCATTCCTACCGGGGGCGGAGAGCCCTTCGGGGAGCGGCAAGACCACCAGGTAATAGAATATTACGGCAAGCGTCGCAAAGAATATGGGACGGGCAGCCTTTATTATGAGCAAAAGCCAAAGCGGCCTTCTGTCTATCTCTACACCCATCTACTGCCCCCATCCTAGTCGTCACCTTCGCCGGATTTAGCCCCTGAGCCGCCTGTCTCGTCCGGGGGCCCGGCGGCGCCCTTTACCCTGAGCTTACGCCTTAACGTGGAAAGGCCCCAGGCGGTCTTTCGCCCGAGCCTTGATTTATAAAAACTCTCAAAGAATTTTGAACCCTCTTTGTCTCCGTCCCCGAAGAGCGCCCTGCCCTCAATCGGGGTGGTAATGACGCTTATGTCCCTTACCCAGTTCATATTTATCTTTCTATCCCTTACCGTCTTATAGAGGTGCCTGTAGACCGGAAGTATTATCTCGGTCGTAAGCGGCTCTATACGGAGCGCCCTTCCGGCAGCCGGCCTGTATATCGGCAAAATCGGCACGACCCCCATATCGGTAAGATAATCTATGCCCATCCTCGTCGACCCGGGCGGCTCAAGCCCCACGATCAGGTGAGAGGCCACGGTACCGCTCGGAAACACAGTGGCGGCGTATTTGAGCGCATTAAGGTACCTGTTTCTCCCTATAAGCTTGCTCCTGCCGGGGCAGATTACCTCGAAGAGTTCTTTATCGAAGATCTCTATATTATAGAGTATCGAATCCGCTCCGATGGCATACGTGTGGTCTATCCACTGGTTGCGTTTCGGCGGGAGCGCTTCGACCGCCACGAGCACGTTAAAGAACTTCTTTATCGCCTCTATATACGGAGTGAGGAACTGAATCCCCCCGTCCGAACCTTTGCTGAAACCGATGGAGAGGTAGATAATACCGGCTATCTTCTCCTTTTTTACGGCCTCGACGACCTCCAGTATGTCGTCTATGGAGAAGACCCTGCCCGGCCCGTCTTTGTCGAAATTACCGGCGCAGTAGGTGCACTCTATTCCCTCCTCGAAGAACTCACAACCGCTCTGCGGCGTAATGACCACATATGACCCGTGTACCGTAGCGATATCAGAGAAGCGGACGCCGCTCTTCGTCTGCCTTGAATAGAAGGCGGGGTTCCCGGCGAGCGTAACCTTGATGGAGTCGTCGCCGTCGGTTACGGCGTAGCCCTTACCGGTCTTTATGAGTTCGTAAGGTGAGTTGCGGGTAAAAACGCCGCCGCACGGCACGTTGACTCTGATCCCTCCCGGCAAAACGATATCCAGCCCGGAGTTCTCGGAGGAGTCCGTAATGGAGCGGTCCGTGGACCTAAGACCCTGAAGCATCAAGTCGATCTTCAGAGTGCCGGGATTTTGGAGGTAGTTTGTCCCCATGAAGTGGAAGTCTGAACCCTTAAAAGAAGGCCCGGCTTCTGAGAGAAATAAGCGTACTAAACCCCTTCGGTTACGGAGTCTCTCAGTTCGCAGGCTGCCTGCTCGTAGGTTGTAAGCTCCTTTATGGTAGCGTTATCGGAACAGAGAGCGCACTCGGGGTCCTTCATTACCTTGACCTTGCGGAAGGCCGAGTTCAGCGCGTCATAGATAAGTAGCTTGCCGGCAAGCGAATCCCCGATAGAGAGGATTTCCTTTATCGTCTCCACGGCCTGAAGCACGCCTATCACCCCGGCGAGAGCGCCGAGCACTCCGGCCTCTCCGCAGCTCGGAACCATCCCCTTCGGGGGCGGCTCCGGGTAGAGACACCTGTAGCACGGGAGCCCGTCATGGGGCTTAAAGACCGATACCTGGCCGTCGAAGCGGAACATGCTGCCCGAAACGAGTGTTTTGCCCTCAAAGAAGGCGGCGTCGTTCATAAGGAAACGCGTTGGAAAATTATCCGAGCCGTCGAGGAGAATGTCGTAGTCCCTTATTACCTCACAGATATTATCCTCGGTAAGGCGACCTTCGTGCTCCACGACCTTTACGTCGGGGTTAATGGCGTTTATAGATTCCCTCGCAGATATTACCTTTGACTTGCCTATGTCACCTTCGGAGTGTATGATCTGCCTCTGGAGGTTACTTAAATCCACGGCGTCGTCGTCGGCGATCCCTATGGTGCCGACGCCAGCGGCGGCAAGATAAAATAGCGAAGGTGACCCGAGCCCTCCGGCCCCTAAGACGAAGACCTTGCTCTCTAGGAGCTTAGCCTGTCCCTTTCCGCCGACCTCGGGGAGTATTATATGTCTTGAATATCTTTCGATCTGTTCTTCTGTAAAGTTCATTATAAAACCCTCAAGTTAATCTTTATCGCCTGAGTGGCGTTTAGTCTGACTATTATCCTATCCGACCACCAGCTCCTCTTCGGAGAATGGGTCGTCAAACCCTTCGAAGCACCAGCTCCTGACCGAATCGACCTCACCACCCATAACCGATATTATGATGTAGGAGTAGCACGCCTGCCCCCACTCCCTGTCCGTCGCTGACGGTTTGGAAGGGTGGTCAGGGTGCGAGTGGTAAAAGCCCAGAATATCGAGCCCCTCACCCCTTGCCTCTTTATCTATATCGTATAATTCCTTCGGGTCGATACTATAGCGGTCTGCGGCTCGGTCTTCGTTTATATTCGTCGCCGCCCTGACCTTAACGACCTCTTTTTCTACGGAACCTTTGCCGAGAATCACGCCGCAGCATTCGTGCGGGTAGGTCTCTACGGCGTGAGCTAACATCTCGTTATATAGAGCTTTATTAATGCGTATCATCTACTGAAGCGGCCCCTTCTAATCCCAGAGCCTGGTGCTCAGGTACTTGTCCCCACCGTCCGGGAATATCGCCACCACAAGCCCTTCGGTAAGGCCTTTGGCAATATCGAGTGCCCCGAGCATCGCCGCACCAGAGGACTGTCCGACGAGTAGTCCCTCTTCCCTTGCGAGCCTTCTAGCCATCACGTAAGAGGCCTCTGTGTCGGCCGGGTACTTTTCGTCGTGCTGCTCGGAGTGGTAAATACCGGGCACAATCGACGACTCCATATGTTTTAACCCTTCCAGACCGTGAAAGGCGTTATCCGGCTCCACGGCGATGATTCTTATATCCTTATTAAATTCCTTAAGCCTTCTACCGGTCCCCATGATGGTGCCGCCGGTGCCGATTGATGCAAGAAAGTGAGTTATCCTTCCGCCGGTCTGCTCGATAATCTCGGGGCCGGTGCCGTTATAGTGCGCGAGCGGATTCGAAGGGTTATTGTACTGGTCAAGCTTACAGTACTTTTCAGGGTTCTCGACATAGAGCTTCCACGCGAGCCGTATCGCCCCGTCAGAGCCTTCGAGCGGATCCGAATATATAACGTTAGCGCCGAAGGCATGGAGTATCTTCTTTCTCTCATCGCTTACGTTCTGCGGTACAACGAGATCCGCCCTGTACCCCTTAACGGCGGCTATCCAGGCGTAGGCGATGCCGGTATTGCCGCTAGTCGAATCGAGGATGATCTTGTCTTTAGTAAGATGCCCTGCCTTCTCTGCATCGACAATCATGTTGAGAGCCGCACGGTCCTTTACTGAGCCGCCGGGGTTCGCACATTCGAGCTTCGCATATATTTCAACGCCCGGGGCGAGCCCCTCGGTTATCTTGTTTATCCTTACGAGCGGCGTGTTGCCGACTAGCTCTGTCGAACACTGCTTGGCGGTCCTGTAACTCCCCGCTCCTTCAAGAACATTCTCTACCGTGCTTTGAAAACCCATGAAACCAGGCCCCCGATAAGTAAATTAAAGCAACCCGAAGGTTGCCTGAAATAAGTCAACATAAAGACCTTATACTTTATAAGGAATACCTTACTACTTTAGTCGAGTATAGAATACCTTATAAAGATTGTCAAGAATTATTTTCTTATTTCCAGTGATTAATCGGATAGTTATGGGACGTAAGAGAAGAAAATAGCGGTGAGTAGGGAGGACTGAAGGTGAGAGGCCGGAAGGCATGGAGCGTAGCAATGTTTTACGACAAAGGAGTCTTAAATATGCGGAATATCAATAAAACTAGAGATTAGAGTAAAGAGATATGGAGCGTGAGGTAACGGAAGGCCAGTCCGGAACCTGTCTCCTCCCTCTAAATATAATTTATAATGATCGTCAAGGCAAAAAGGAGCACTATATTAATAATGACACCAATTGCGATGAGTAGAGAGTCCGTATGCTTTATCGGTTCACCCATGACGTACCTCCTGATGGCGGATAATAACAGACTGAAGGAACGGTAACGAAGAAGACCCTGATCCCTTGAAGAAGCAGATCCACCTCAAAGCCTGTCATCAGGCTTATGACCCTCTTAATACCAACCTAACTTAATTTTCCGGTAGAGCTAGAAAGGGCTAAACGCCCTGCTCAGTTCCCATTATACGTACCGTAGATTAAAGTCTTATTAAAGTTACGCAAGTGTAGAAAGGAAGCCTGCACTTAATTCGCACAACACTACTTCATTGCTTTATTTATCGGCCTTTCCTCCTTAAGGGATAGAGAAAAGTTCATTCGAAAAGATACCGGATGGCTTATGGTGGAGGGGGAGGTTTATGAAGATAATAAAAAACGCCCCCGCATAAAATGCGGGGGCGTTTTTATCTGATTTACGGCAGTACCGTGAGATCAAAGGGTAAACCTGACGATTATCCTTAATAAATACTCATAGAGCCATTTGGAATCTATTCGATGATATCAAGCTCAATCGGCTCTACCTTGACGCCGTGGTCTACGAAGTATTTTACCGCACCCTCTATCTCTGCCTCGTCGCCCTCTATCTCAAGGGCCACCAGACCGAGGATATCCGATATGCTCGCCTGACGGATATTGGTGGTGATACTGAACTCCTTACCGGCAAGGTAGATGAGCGGCTCTTTAACGAGTTCTTTTGAGTAAGTAAGGTAAAAGCGTTTCTTCAATTCATGCCTCCGGCGATTGCTGGAATGATGGATAGTTCGTCACCGTCCTTAAGGCCGGTCGTCAGGTTCTCGGCGAACCTTATATCCTCGTCATTCAGGTAGATATTGACAAAACGCCTTAAGGCGCCGTCGTCTTCGCATATACGTTCCTTAAGGCCGGGGTAGTTCGCCTCAAGATCGGTTATTACGTCCTGCACATTCGCCCCCGTCGCGCCGACCTCTTCTAAGTCGCCTGTGATCTTCCTGAGCGGGGTAGGTATCCGTACCTTTACCTCTGCCATTTAAAAACCTCCTGATAATTTATGATATTTTTATTATCCTCAACCTTCGATCTTGCCTGAAGGGATCGCCCTAGCGCCTACCTCAGCAATCTTATGCCCCACGCCCTTCTTTATCCGCACTTCTCGATCTTGAGCCTGAAGTGATCGTCCTCGCGCTTTACCTCGACAATCTTATGCCCCTCGTCCTTGATACTCTTCGGGACATTTTGAAAGGCCTCGCCTTTGTCGAGTGTCACCTCGAGCACCTGTCCGTCGTCGAGAGCCTCGAGCCTGAGCTTCGTCTTGACGAAGTTCATGGGGCAGATTACTCCCCTTAAGTCTATCGAATCGTCTACTTTTATATCACTCATATGTCCTCCCTTACCGGAGAGCCTACCTTAAAAGTCTCTTCCATGAAGGTATGATAACTGTCGTAACCGACGCGCCTTAAGGTGCTGCCTATGCGCTCGCCCCTCACGCCGTTCGCTTTATACCATTCAATCGTCTTTTCGATTACGTCCGGGACATTCTCGTCGGGTATGAAGTTCGCTACCGCCAGAGCTTCGAGCGGATGGCGTCCGTGCTTTCCTCCTATACGGACGAGGTGGCCGGTGCGCCTGGCCGTCCATGAACCCGTAGGGCAGGCGCGGATGCAGTCGCCGCAGTAAATGCAGTTATCGGGCTTGAAGATCGGTTTACCCGTCTCGGGGTGGGCGTCTATGGCGTCCTCGTTACATACCTCGGCGCAGATGGTGCAGCCCGTGCAGCTCGGCTCGTCCCATACCGGGTCAACAGCGCCCTGGAAGCCCAGATCCATCTCCCTCGTCCTGGAACAATCCAGCGGACACCCGGAGAACGACGTCTTGAACTTGTGATGCGTCGGAGTGCCGAAGAATTTTTCATCGACCATCTGGGCCATGCCCTGCGTGTCGGTCAGGCCGTTCGGGTTATATTCGCAGCCGCCGCAAGCGGTAGGGACCCTTACGCGCGGGCCGCATGAAGCGACCCTTACGCCTATCTTCGTAAGCTCGTCGACTATGGAACTAAACTCCTTATAGTCAACGTAAAGTATCTCAAGAGACTGCCTGTAGCTAAGGTGTATGACGCCCTTCTGGCTGTACTTGTCGGCGATCTTCGATATCTCTATTAGATGCTTGGTGGTGATCTTTCCACCGGGGCAACGGAGCCTCACGGTAAAGAGATCCTTTTGCTTCTGCTTGATGAAGCCACCGGTCTTAAGGTCGTTAAAATTAATCTTCTTCTCTTCGGTGTCGCCGCCCAGGGAAACCTGGACCTTGTTAGTTTTATCCTCTATAAAGCGATCCATAACGCAAATGCTCCTTTAACGTTTGAATGTTCTTGTATCTACCGATGAATAGCCGTACCTAGTATCATAGCAAAAAGAGGCTTTCATAGGAAGTCTTTATTGATTATCTAAACGCCCGCCGGGAGTTATTACCTCTCTGCCGGACGGTGATAAACGGTAGTTTTCTACAGGACGGTTTAGATACTACGCATTCGCCTACCATAAGAGGGAATGCGACCTCGCCTTCTTCTGCTGGCTTCGCCTTCCGGCGACGCCAGCTCCTCACGGCCCCCTTGCCCCGTCTAGCCCTTTACTGCGTACTTCTTGCCGCTTGTATTTACGAGCTCTTCAAAGTCGGCGATATTCGCTTCGATCACAGGCGGCTCTTCGAGGTTCCCCTCAAGGGACTCCTGCGTCTTGAGGCCGTTTCCGGTAACGGAGATGACAATGGACTCGTCCCTCGGTATAACGCCGCGCTCTATTAGCTTCTTCGCCGCACCGAGGGTAACTCCGCCAGCCGTCTCAGCAAAAATACCTTCCGTCTCCGCCAGTAGCTTCATCGCGTCGATGATCTCAGCGTCCGAGACGTCCTCGCCAGTGCCGCCGCTATCGCGCATCGTCCTGGCCGAATAATATCCGTCAGCCGGGTTTCCGATGGCGAGTGATTTAGCGATGGTATTTGGCCGTACCGGCTCTATCAGATCACGTCCGGCCTTTACTGCATTTACTATCGGCGAACACCCCGAGGCCTGCGCGCCGTAGACCTTACAATCGACTTCGTCGATGAGTCCGAGTTTTTCGAACTCTTTAAAGGCCTTCCAGATCTTTGTGATAAGAGAGCCTCCGGCCATCGGGACGATTATATGCTTCGGGGTCTTCCACCCGAGCTGCTCGGCAATTTCAAAGCCGAAGCTCTTGGAGCCCTCGGCGTAATACGGCCTGATGTTAATATTAACGAATGCCCAGCCGTAGCGCCCTGCTATCTCGCTACAGAGCCTGTTTACTTCGTCGTAGGTCCCCTTGATGCTTACGACATTCGAGCCGTAGACGAGCGTGCCCAGTATCTTCGTCCGCTCAAGGTCGTGGGGGACGAAGACGTAGTTCTCCATGCCGCAGGCCGCAGCGTTCGCGGCGACCGAGTTAGCGAGGTTGCCGGTGGAAGCGCACGAGACGATGGAAAAGCCAAGCTCTTTCGCTCTCGACATCGCAACGGAAACGACCCTGTCCTTAAACGAAAGCGAGGGGAAGTTAACGGCGTCGTTCTTTACGTATAGCTCACTAACGCCAAGCGCTTTAGCAAGGTTATCGGCCTTAACGAGCGGGGTAAAGCCAACTTGTGCGCCAACCGTCGGCTCGCCTTCAAGCGGCAGTAGCTCGCGGTAGCGCCACATATTCGGCCCCCTCGACTCGATAAGCTCTCTGGTAAGCACCTTGCCTATGGCCTCGTAGTTGTAGCTTACCTCAAGCGGACCAAAACAATATTCACATACATGAAGGGCCTCTTTGGGGAAATCCTTCCCGCACTCCCTGCATGTTAAAGCCTTAACGTAACTCATAAAACGTACCTTCCTCTCTGTAGCACCAAAAATGTACTAGATAAAATAAAAAATCCTATAAAAATGTCCGGAAGGGGAAATAAAAAAACCCCTTCTTTTAAAGACAAGAAGAGGTTTTACTACCTTCTCTTATCTTCCAAGGGCGAAGAGTTTACTGCTTCGTCCTTGCTGGAATTAGCACCTGTCATCCCGTTGGATCGGTTGCTGTGGCTTCAAAGGGCCAGTCCCTCTGCCACTCTCGATAAGAATCACGTATATATTACGTACTGTTATTTATATTACGGGAGCGCCCCGCTTGTCAAGTATTTTATTAGGACCGGGGCGGTCTTATTCGGAGGGGGGTATTGTGGGAGTCTTAAATTATTTGACTATGGGG
>JAJCZG010000103.1 GCA_029262475.1 Deltaproteobacteria bacterium | reverse complement strand
GCTCGCTACTACCGCCGCGCCGTAGCCGTTATCGATATTTACGACCGATAGACCTGCGGCGCACGAGGTTAGCATAGAAAGAAGCGTTGTGAGTCCGCCGAGATTCGCCCCGTAGCCGACGCTCGTCGGCACGGCTATGACAGGGCGCGAGACCATACCGGTTACGACGCTCGGGAGCGCGCCCTCCATGCCTGCTACTACTACGAGCACATTCGCCGAAAAGATCTCTTCCTTCCTGTGCATGAGCCTGTGGAGCCCGGCCACACCGACGTCATAGAGCCTTACTACCGTATTTCCCATATACTCTGCCGTAAGGGCCGCCTCCTCGGCGACGGGCATATCCGACGTACCTGCTGATATTATAAGTATTGTCCCACGCCCGGCTGGCTTAATAGCGTGGCTCTTTATTAGTAGCGTGCGCGCAGTTTCGTTAAATTCCGCCGCTGGCCAGCTCTTCTTAATAAGCGCGGCCTTCCGCTTATCTACCCTCGTTACGAGTACGTTCTCCTTACGTTTTTTTAGCGCCTTAACGATCGTGCGAATTTGAGTGGCGGTCTTTCCTTCTCCGTAGATAACCTCCGGGAAGCCCTGCCTTAAAGAACGGTGCGTGTCGAGAGTAGCGCACTCGACCTCCTCGTAAGGGAGGGTTCTCAGCCCATCGAGAGCGCCTTCGATATCCACGGATCCGTCCTTTAGGGCCTCTAGCAGTCTTCTAATGTCTTTGATGTTAATTGTACCTCTCCCTGTCTATCCTTTAAAATGCTCGTAGCCCGTGCTCGAAAGCTCTACCTCCGAGCCGTCACCACCTATGACCCTTACGCCCGTGCCACCGGTCACACGTCCTATCTCGGTTACGGTCGTGCCGAGTTCTTCGGTTATATCACATAACGCGTTAATCTTATCCTCCGGTACGGTAAAGAGCAGTTCGTAATCCTCGCCGCCGTTTAGAGCGTGCTCCATAATGGACTTATCAACTTCGTAGATGGCCCCGGATACCGGCACCTTCTCTCGCTCTATCTCAATACCGACTCTGCTCTCCGTTGCGATATGCCCGGCGTCACCCACGAGCCCGTCGCTTACGTCTATCATGGAGCTGGCTATTCCTCTTTCCGAAAGGAGCCTCCCGGCCCTTAGCCTCGGCACAGGGTCGAGGAAGCTCCTAATAGCCTCGTCGTAGCCGCCTGTGCCCCCTCTTCTGTCGCCCTTCTCTCCCTTAAGCACCCTTAACCCCATCGCAGCGCTCCCGAGCACCCCTGTCACGAATACGCGGTCTCGGTCACGCGCGCCAGAGCGAAGCACTACCTCACCCTTCGGAACCTCTCCGAGGAGTGTAGTCGTAATCATCAGCCCGTGAGCAGACGACGTAGTGTTCCCTCCTATCAAGATCGAAGCGGAGTCCAGAGCTGCGCTTCTTAAGCCCTGGTAAAGCCCGTCTATGAAGTGAGCCGGAGTAGTGCCGGGTATGGCAAGGGAGACGAGAAAGAAGAGAGGAACGCCTCCCATGGAGGCGATATCCGAGAGCGATACGGAGAGTGATTTACGGCCTAAGTCCACCGGGGTTGTAAAGGAGAGCGAGAAGTGCGTTCCTTCGACGAGCGTGTCGGTTGTCGTTAGAAGATAAGCCGAGCCGTCCTGGAGCGTTACGGAGGTGTCGTCGCCGATGCCGGTTACGAGGCGTTCGTGCGTCTGGGAGGAGAACTCCCTTCTTATGGACTCTATGAGCCCGTTTTCGCCTAACTCGCTTATATTCATCTGATATTCTTGGACGGATCTCTATACGTGAATAAGGAAGGAAGCTATTAACGCACCACATACGCCACAGGTACTACGCGGGCTCACCTCCCCGCACACAATGGTTGACTTCTATGGTCATACCGCTCCTTGCCGACAGATGCACTGCTACTAGTCGTTACGGTTACGGGTTAGCCCTGGGCTTAGCCCTCTTCCTGGCTGGAGAGGCCGGAGAAGCCTTCTTCTTTGCGGGTATCTTCTTCTTAAAGACTATATCGAATACCTCGTCCACGTGGCTTACGAGCTTAATATTCATCTTCTTACGCGCATCGGCCGGGATATCCTCGAGGTCCTTCTTGTTGCTCCTCGGAATCACTATAGTCGTCATCTTCGCCCTCAAGGCCGCAAGACACTTTTCCTTCAACCCTCCGATGGGCAAAACCCTGCCCCGAAGCGTCATCTCCCCGGTCATGGCAATGTCCTTGTCTATAGGTCTGCGAGTAAGCACGCTTATAAGCGCCACGCACATTGTTATCCCTGCCGACGGGCCGTCCTTGGGTATGGCCCCTGCAGGCACATGGATATGAATATCCAGATTCTTATGGAAGTCCTTCGGAAGATCGAACTCTGCCGCCCTGCTCCTGGCGTAGCTGTAGGCCGCCTGCGCACTCTCCTTCATTACGTCGCCGAGCTTACCTGTGAGCGTAAGGGCGCCCTTGCCGCTCATAGTAGTAGCTTCAATATGGAGAAGTTCGCCTCCGACCGGGGTCCATGCAAGCCCGTTGGCGACCCCTACCTCGTCAGCCTCCTGGTCCTCATCGGGCAGGTACCTCGGTATGCCCAGGTACTCATGGAGGCTCTTCGGAGTAATACTCGTCTTCTCCTTATGCCCTGTCGCCACCTTCTTGGCCACCTTCCTCGCCAGCGCCGCTATCTCGCGTTCGAGGTTCCTAAGGCCAGCCTCTCTGGTGTACTGGCTGATGACCTCCCTTATAGCCTCATCCGAGATACCTATAAGCGACTCCTTCAGGCCGTGCTCCTGAAGCTGCCTCGGGACAAGATACTTCTTTGCGATCTTAAGCTTTTCTTCTTCAGTGTAGCCCGGTATCTCTATCACTTCCATCCTGTCGAGGAGGGCGTGGGGAATCGGGTCGAGCATATTGGCAGTGGTGATGAACATAACCCTGGAGAGATCAAAGGGGAGGTTCAGGTAGTGGTCGCTAAATGCGTTATTCTGCTCCGGGTCGAGGACCTCCAGGAGCGCCGAGGATGGATCCCCGCGAAAGTCTGCGCCTATCTTATCAATCTCGTCCATCATAAAGACCGGGTTTACCGAGCCCGCCTGTTTTATTCCCTGGATTATGCGCCCCGGCATGGAGCCCACATAGGTGCGCCTGTGGCCGCGTATTTCGGCCTCGTCCTTAACTCCTCCAAGCGAGATGCGTACGAACTTCCTGCCCATCGCGCCCGCTATGGAGCGACCGAGAGAGGTCTTGCCGACGCCGGGAGGGCCTACGAAACAAAGTATCGGCCCTTTGGTCTTCTTCTTTAGTTTCCTTACCGAGAGGTATTCGAGTATCCTCTCCTTTACCTTCTCCTGGCCATAGTGGTCCTTATCGAGCGTCCTTTTGGCCTTTACGATATTTAAGATGTCTCGGGTTGTATTGCTCCACGGGAGCTCTATCAGAACTTCGAGGTAGGCCCTGATAATAGCCGCCTCGGCGGCGTCGGGGTGCATCATCTCAAGGCGTTCAACCTGCTTCATGGACTCCTTCTCGGCCTCGGGGGTCATCTTCGCCTCTTTCACCTTCTCCGAGAGCTCTTCGGTCTCCTCGCTCGTCTCCTCTATCTCCCCGAGCTCGGTCTTTATCGCCCGTAGCTGCTCGCGAAGATAGTACTCCCGCTGGCTCTTATCCATCTCTTCTTTGGCCTGGCTCTTGATCTTCACCTGCATCTGCATGAGCTGGAGCTCTTTATTGAGATACTCGTTGACCTTCAGGAGGCGCGCGACAGAATCCATCGTCTCTATCACCTTGTATCCGTCATCTACCTTGAGGCCGAGGTTAGAGGCTACTAAATCCGCAAGGCGACCCGGGTCCTCGATATTTTCGAGGACCATCATTATCTCCGGGAATACGCTTTTACCGAGGGAGACTAGTTTTTCGAGTTGCTCCTTTACGGTGCGCATCATCGCTTCGATCTCAAGCGACGGCTTCTCGATAACACTCTCCTCGATCTTCTCTATATCGACATTATAGTAGGGGGCCGTCTGCGTAAACTGCTCAATTTTACCGCGAAGGAGCCCCTGCACCAGCACCTTTACCCTGCCGTCGGCTCCCTTGAGCATCCTCATTATCATGCCAACCGTGCCCATCGTATAAAGATCCGAGGTCTCCGGGTCTTCCTTGGAGATATCCTTCTGAGTGGCCATGAAGATCAAGCGGTCCTTTGAGAGCGCTGCGTCTACGGCGGCTATGGATTTCTCGCGGCTTACAAAGAGCGGTACGATCATATAAGGAAAAACTATTACGTCTCGCACCGGCAAGAGGGGCAGTGAAGTAGGTATCTCAAGCTCTTCTTCCTGCTCCTGGAGCTCTTCAGCATCCTTTTCGGCCATCACGCTATCCTTTCTTCTTTTATTACTACTCGGAATCTATCTCAACGCGCCTCGGGAGGCCGCGCTTATCTTCTATCTTTGCCGCCTTTACTGTAAGTATCCCGTTCTTGTAGACGGCCTTGATATTACCGGCGTCTACCGGGAAGGGCATATCCACCGAGCGGAAGAAAGAGCCAAAACCCCTCTCCATGCAGACGTAGTGCCCCTTCTCGTCGTTTACCATCTCCTGCTTTATCCCCTTTATGATAAGCGTATCCTTTATAAAGGAGAGTTCTATATCCTCACTCTTTATCCCCGGAAGCTCCGTCTCGACGACGAGATGGTCTTTTATCGTATAGATATCCACCGGCGGGGTATAATTTACGAGATCTGGCTGGGGAGGCACCGCGGAGCCCCGGTTAACGGCGTCACGCAGTGTCTTAAATATCTTGTCAATCTCTATCTCCGGGAAAGAATCCGAGTTCTTGTCAGGTGGTTTGGCCATATTAAAAAAAAACCTCCTCCAGCCCGAAAAGGCGTTATAGAGTGAAATTAAGTGCGGCGGGGCTTTAAATCAAGCCCTCGTATGAATTCAGAAAGTTCCTCGCCTAGCCCCGGACGCTTAAGCGCTAGTGAGATATTGGCCTTCAGGAAGCCGAGCTTATCGCCGGCGTCGTAACGGTCGCCTTCGAACTCGAAGGCGTAGACCTCCTCAGAAGCGAGGAGGTCGTTTATGGCGTCGGTGAGCTGAATCTCCCCGCCGCTCCCGGCCCCTATCTTCTCAATCGAAGTAAATATCTCAGGGGTAAGGATATACCTGCCTATTACCGCCAGATTCGAGGGAGGATTATCCTTCGGCTTTTCAACAAGCCCACTAACCCTGTGAAGCCCCGGCTTTATCTCCACTCCATCTATTATACCATAAAGATGCGTCTGGTCTGTAGGCACCCTCTGGACAGCTATCACCGACGCATTAACGTCGGTGAAGACGTCGGTGAGCTGCTTAAGAACAGGAACCTTGGAATCTATTATATCGTCGCCCAGGAGCACTGCGAAGGGCTCGTCGTCCACAAGGTTCTTTGCGCAGTAGACGGCGTGACCGAGACCGAGCGGCTTTTTCTGGCGTGTGTAGGCGAAGTGAAGCTCTGAAATCTCCTCAATACTCTTAAGTATATCGAGCTTGCCCTTCTCCTTTAAGAGGCTTTCAAGCTGAAAGGATACGTCGAAGTGATCCTCTATGGCGCTTTTGCCCATGCCGGTAATGATTATAATCTCTTCAATACCGGAGCTTGACGCCTCTTCGACCGCATACTGAATCAAAGGCTTATCTACAAGAGGGAGCATCTCTTTGGGTATGGCCTTGGTGGCTGGTAAAAACCTTGTTCCAAAGCCTGCGGCCGGAAATACGGCTTTTCTAATACTCATAAGTCGAAATATAATCCCTTTGAAAAGATAAGTCAAGAAAAGTATCGGAATTCCTGATAAAACCGGCCTTCCGCACTAAGCGTATTGCCCCGGTCCGCCGCTGTCGGGAGTGAGGTTCGCGTACTTAAGGGCGAGCTTCTTAGGGCCGGCCTTTCTGAAATTGACCGTAAGCTTCATCTCTTCACCTGCCCCTTCCCTCGCCCTTATCACTCCCGGGCCGAATTTGGGGTGCGTAACTCTCATGCCTATCGCCCAGGGGTCGGGAGGAGGAGCGTCGTCGGTAAACGGCTCGTAGTGTATGTCGTCGTCTAGCTGGTCGTCGTCTATAGTAAAGCATACCCCGTCCCCCGCGCGCCCCTTTGAGCCGCGCCGTGGGCCATCGCCCTCCAGAAACTCGGGGTCTATCTCGTCAACGAACCTCGAACGTATCTGAAAGCGCGTCTCTCCGTACTGGCTCCTCGAAGAGGCCGAGCTTAAAAAGAGCCTCTTTCTCGCCCTCGTCATGCCGACGTAGCAGAGACGCCTCTCCTCTTCCATCTCGGCGGGGCTATCGAGGCTCCTCTTATGCGGGAATAACCCCTCCTCAAGCCCCGAGAGAAAGACGACCGGGAACTCCAACCCCTTGGCGGAGTGGAGCGTCATAAGGGTAAGGCGGTTCCTCTTATCCTCGTAGCCGTCGATATCGCTTACAAGGGCCGCCTGGTCGAGAAAATCCGCAAGCGTAGAGTCCTTATTCGATAGCTCGAAGTCCTTTATGGCGCTTACTAGCTCGTGGAGGTTATCGACGCGCTCGAGCGCCTCTTCCGTCCCTTCTTTAAGGAGCATATCCATATAACCCGAGTCCTCAAGGAGGCGGTGCGTTAGTTCGTGGAGCGGGAGCGTCCCCTCGTCTCTTGAAAAGGCCGCGCAGGCGTCGATAAATTCTTTTACGGCCTTCTTCTTTAAAATACCACGCTTAAACGCCTCTTCCGCCGCCTCCAGCGAGGTAAGCCCCTCGACCTCCGCGATACGGGTCACCTTATCGAGAGAGACCTTACCAACGCCGCGCGCCGGGGTATTAACGACCCTCCTGAAGGCGATGGGGTCGCCCGGGTTTAAGATTAGCTTAAGGTAGCTAAGCGCGTCCTTTACTTCTTTTCTGTCGTAGAACTTTAGCCCACCGACGACGTGGTAAGGGATACCGTCGCGAATGAAATGTTCTTCAAAGACCCTTGACTGGGCGTTCGTGCGGTAAAATACTGCAATATCCTTAAGGCCCATAGACTTATCCTCATTCATAAGGGCCTTAAAGAAGAGGGTAATGCGCCTTACCTCATCGCGCTCGTCCGTAGCCTCGATGTGCATTACGCTATGACCTTCGTCATTTTCGGTCCAGAGCTTCTTCTCCATTCGGTCGAGGTTATTCTTTATAACCGAGTTGGCAGCGTTAAGTATCTTCTGCGTGGAGCGGTAGTTTCTCTCAAGCTTTATTACCTTCGCCTCCGGCCAGTCCTGCTGAAAGTCCAGAATATTCCTTATATCCGCCCCGCGCCAGCCGTAGATGGACTGGTCCGGGTCGCCAACGACGCAGATATTTCTGTGGAGGCCCGCGAGCATATTCATAAGGACGTACTGCGCCTTATTCGTATCCTGATACTCGTCAACGAGTATGTGCTTAAAGCGATCCATGTAGGCGCTAAGCACCTCGGGGTGCTCCTTAAAGAGCCTTATGGGGGCCGATATGAGGTCGCCGAAGTCGCAGGCCCTCGCCTCCTTTAAGCGTTTTTCGTAAAGGCGGTATACCTCCGAAACCCTCTCCGAGAAGAAGTCGCTCGAATGCGAGAGGTAGTCGGCAGCGCTTATAAGCTCGTTTTTAGCCTGGTTTATGCGTGTGGATAGGGCCCTCGGGGAGACCGCCTTATCGCTAAGACCTATCTCTTTAAGGATGAGCTTTATAAGGGCAATTTGATCGTCGTCGTTATATATGGTAAAGTCCCGGCCTGTAGGGAGCTTATCCCCTTCGCGCCTTAAAATCCTTAGCCCTATGGAGTGGAAGGTGCCTAGCCAGAGCCCCTTTATCACCTCCTGGCCGAGGAGGGCTTCGAGCCTCTCGCGCATCTCGGCGGAGGCCTTATTGGTAAATGTTACGGCGAGTATCTCTCCCGGCCTTACGCCGCGCTCCCTTATAAGATGAGCAATGCGCGTGGTAAGCACCCGCGTCTTTCCGGTGCCTGCGCCCGCTAAAAGAAGCAGCGGTCCGTCACCTGCGGTTACCGCTCCCGACTGCTCGGTATTCAGGTTCTTTGTAAACGACATCTTTTAAATATACCTTCCTCTAATCGTTATTTAATCTAAATTTGCGTACCATTAGCTATAGAGACGATAATACAATACTTTGCCTCTAATTTGAAGAGGCTACTTTTACCTGAGGGATCGATTATGGAAAAAGATAAGAAAATAAAGGTCTGGGACCCAATATTGAGGATCTTCCACTGGTCCCTCGTCTCCTTCTTTCTTATCGCCCTTATAACAGGCGAGGACGGCGAGGGGCTTCACGTAACCGCCGGATATATCATCATCGGTCTTATATTCATCAGGCTCATATGGGGATTTATCGGTCCGAAGTACGCGCGCTTTACCGACTTTGTGCGCGGCCCCGGCGCGGTTATGAAGTACTTAAAGAGTCTCGTATCAGGACGCCACAAGCGTTATCTCGGCCACAACCCGGCCGGAGGCGCGATGATAATAGCGCTCCTCGCAAGCATCCTCTTCGTCTCCTACAGCGGCCTTAAGCTCTACGCCGCCGAAGAGGGCAAGGGCGTCTTCGCAACCGGCTCCATAAGCCTCGTGAGCTCCGCCTACGCCTCGAACGACCACAGCTATGACGGCTGGAAAAAACATGATCTCCTCCTTGCTAAAAAACGCCACGATCAAGAGGAGTTCTGGGAAGAGATTCACGAATTCTTCGTTGGCTTTACTCTCTTTCTGATATTCGTCCACCTTGCGGGGGTCGCCGTAACCTGCGTGATAGACAAGGAGAACCTGGTCTTATCTATGATTACCGGCGAAAAACGACCGCTCATGAAACGTCAGCCCCGTAGTGCTACCCCCAGCCGCAGGGATACTACATTACTAC
>JAJCZG010000102.1 GCA_029262475.1 Deltaproteobacteria bacterium | reverse complement strand
GCTGCGAGTATTACTGCTTGCATAATAAAAGACCTCTGTTATTGAGTGATATAAAAATGGCTTAAGAGTAAGCCTTAAAAAAACCTGTTAGATACGTTCTTTCTTCCATCTCTTAAATTCCACAGGAGTTCCGTCGAACTCGACCCTGGAGCTTCGCATCTGTATCACCCTGTCGAAGCGTTCGAGCGCTCGTGCCGTGGAGAGGGCTATGACGAGCGTCCTCCCTGTTGCATGTTTCATGATTTCGTCAAGGCAGCTCGTTGCCCTCTTCCCACGAAGCCCCTGCATGGGGCTGTCAAGAACCCAGAATTTCGAGTCGTCGGTGAAGAGTAAACGGGCGAGGCTCAAGACCCTTGCCTCGTTCCTTGAAAAATTCGCCGAGCTTAGTTTCTTATCGAGACCTTCAGGGATAGATTTAAGCACCGTCATGGCAGTGATATTTTTAAGCGTTTTACTGACTTCATCCGTAAGAAGGCCCGGACCTTCGAGCCCCAAAAACCTCCATATCTGGCATGGAGGAAAGCTCGGCTCCTGTGAGAGATAGGCAACCATCTTCGAGAGCGCATCTTCGTCGTCTTGCGTCTCGGTATCGTCCCAGAATATTTTTCCTCCGTCAGGAAGGTCGCGCCCAGCTAAAATCTTAAGGAGGCTCGACTTACCTGAACCGACCTTGCCGATAACGGCTACCCGCGAGCCCGGCTCTATCACAAGGTCCATTCGCTTGAGCATCGGGCGCGCTCCCTGCCCACGGATAGAAGAGAGCCTTACGCCTTCGAGTCTAAGTCCTTTTAGTAATGGTTTTTTAGTCCCCGGAACGTACTCGTCATTTACGGCTTGCGCCGACTCCGCGTTCTGTATAAACGCGCTTATCCGGTCGGCGCATGCGAGCACCTTTCCCGAGCGTGCGCTCTGCCTGCCGACCTGCACCATGCGCCGGTGTACGGTAAGGGCGTAAGCGATAAAGAGAAAGAGCTCGCCCGGCATGATGGAGCCGTCCTCGACACCCCTGGCGCCTACCCAGAGCGCTATACAGACGGCCGCTGCCAGCAGGATATGTACATAGAGTGACGATACGGCGATTATCTTAGTGGTTCTAACCTCTTTGCGAGCGCTTGAGTCGTTAAGTTCGTTAAGCTGAAGCTCGTCGCCGCTGCCGTCCAGCCCCTCCTGGATGGCTACTGCGTAGTCGCCCTCCTTACGTCGTTGCTTGCTTGCAATCTTTGCGACCGGCGTCGATGTGCCGAGCCCTATCAAGAGAGCGATGAGCCCGGCTACCAGGAATATCATACCGAGCTGAACGGATACGTAGAGGAGCACAGCGCATACGGAGAGAAAGAGGAGGCCGTTTTGCAGGCCGTGAAGGATAACCCCGGCGAGACCGGCCTTGATCCTGGCGCTGTCCCCTATTATCCGTGATATGACTTCGCCTAAGGCCGAACGTTTCTCGACCGGAAGTAGAGAGGCCCCCTTAACAGAATCGGCACGCATGCCGTGCACTGTCTGGGCGGCGAATCTCATGATGTTTACCCTCTGGATCAGCTCAGAGATGCCGAGCCCTACGGCCATAAGTAAATAGATGGCTCCGAACCAGAGGATGGGATCCCCCCATTCGGGGAGGATATCCATGATGGCCAAGCCGCTGTGTGAGCCCTTTGCAAAGACTACCTCTACGACCCAGCGAAGCGGCCACGGCATGAAGAGACGGAAGAAGACGACGCCTATGGTCGCGCACACACCCCTCAGTAACCATTGTTTATGCGGCTTCCCGTAGGTTATTATGGTGTCGATTGCGCGCTTCTGCTTCTTTTTGTTCCACATCAGGTAAGCCTTTGTTAGATGCTAAGGAACAATGACCTTAAGGGCGTCCGAGAGCTCGTCGGTGAGTCCAGCCGCATGGAGGATCACATTGGTTACGTTCTCCACCGCGCTTCCGGGTGAGTAGAATATGTCCTTGGCCATCTTTCTCCTGATCTCGCCCTCGCGGTCAGGGTTAGAGAGGCTCTCGGCTATCTGGCACGGAACATCCGCCGCCTCGTTTACTATGACGCCTATTTTTCTGCCGTAGGTGTCGAGGTCAAGGGCTGGCGCGCGCTTTTTGAGTTTCTTAAAGAGTTTAGGGACGTGGAGGAATATTATAGGCCTGTCCATTACCGTATACTCCACGGCCACCGACGATGCGTCGGTTATGAGGAGGTCGGCTGCGTGGAGGTAGGGGATGACGTCCTTATCCTTCACCAGGCGTACCTTATCGTCTTCAAAAGGTGCTAGCTCCTTGAACCAGTCGATCTGCTTCTTCGGGTGGTCGTGGGGTTTAATCATCAGGTTCCACTTCCCTTCCTTCGCTATCGCTTCTATCACCTCCACGCCCATGGTGTCGAGGGCGTTATGGTGCTCGCCCGTAGGGGCGAAGAGGAGAGTCGGAAGGGCCGGGTCAAGGTCGATGGCCTTAAGTGTGGCGCTCCGGTCAAGTTCGCCGCTTACGAGCGGGTCGGCCTTGGCTACCCCTGTAAGGATGCATTTGGAGCCGTCCTCGCGGATAAAGCCGTTCTCGCGGTAGAGCCTCGCGTGGTACTCTCCCGGCAGGCAGAGGTAGTCGTAGCGAAGGGCTTTTTCCCTTACGGCGAGGTTTTTAAATGAGACGCCGTGGAATATCTGGACGGTCTTCTTTGCCGAGCGCGGGAAGAGGGTATCCGAGAGGTGCGAGGAGACGAGCACGTCGAAGTCTTCGTCCTTGATCTGGTCTATAGGCAAAACCCGTTCCCTGTTAACAGGGAACGGGTCGTAAAAGCCTTCCTGGGTGAATGTTACGTCGTCGCCCTTGCCGCTCTTAAAGCCTCCCGAGAGAAATATCTCGACACTGGGGTCGTTTTCAAGCCGTTTGTAGACCGGAAGGAAGCAAACGAAATGAATCGGAGCGTATCCGGTAAAAAGTATTCTCTTCATAAACCCCGTTAAAATTTATAGGTTAGTGCGGCGGCAAATACCATGATGTCGTATGATTTGCTCTCTGCCGGGTCTATCGCCTGAAGGGC
>JAJCZG010000101.1 GCA_029262475.1 Deltaproteobacteria bacterium | reverse complement strand
CCCTTGATCTCGGTATCTATCTCAATAGCCGTCTGTTCGCTAAAGTCGCGGTTCTTTCCCATCTCCATACCGAGGAAGACGTGCTCTTCTTTTTTTCCGAAGGTAAGCGGGCCTATTGTCTTGCTCATTCCCCACTCGCAGGTCATCTTCCTGGCTATCTCGGTAGCCCTCTCGATGTCGTTACCGGCACCGGTCGTCTTGTGCTTTAATACCAGTTCCTCGGCAACCCTGCCGCCCATGAGAACGCAGATGTTATTCATAAGGTGCTCGGCGTTGTATGTATGGCGCTCGTCTATCGGGAGCTGCTGAGTTACCCCGAGGGCCATGCCCCTCGGTATGATCGAGACCTTGTGCACCGGGTCGGTGCCCGGTATGAGGCGCGCTACCAGCGTATGCCCTGCCTCGTGATAGGCGGTATTCTTCTTCTCCTCATCGTTTATGATCATGGACTTCCGCTCGGAGCCCATTAGGAGCTTGTCCTTCGCCTCGTCAAACTCTTCCCTGCCGAGTGAGTCCTTGCCCCTTCTCGCCGCCATGAGCGCTGCCTCGTTTACGAGGTTCGCGAGGTCGGCGCCAGAAAAGCCCGGTGTGCCCTTGGCATAGACCTCAAGGTCTACATCGTCTGCTAAGGGTGTTTTTACCGCATGGACCTTAAGTATCTCAAAGCGTCCCTTGACATCGGGCTTCTGCACTATTACCGTACGGTCGAATCGTCCGGGCCTTAAGAGCGCCGGGTCGAGGACATCGGGCCTGTTGGTGGCCGCAACTATTATTACACCTTCGTTACTTTCAAAACCGTCCATCTCGACGAGGAGCTGATTAAGAGTCTGCTCGCGCTCGTCGTGTCCGCCGCCGAGGCCTGCGCCCCTGTGACGTCCTACGGCGTCTATCTCGTCAATAAAGATTATGCACGGGGCGTTCTTCTTGCCCTGAATGAAGAGGTCCCTTACGCGAGAGGCGCCGACGCCGACGAACATCTCGACGAAATCACTTCCGGAGATGGTGAAGTACGGGACGTTGGCCTCACCGGCTATCGCCTTTGCAAGGAGAGTTTTGCCCGTTCCGGGGCTCCCGACTAAAAGCACGCCCTTGGGTATGCGTCCGCCGAGGCGCGTAAATTTCTTCGGGTCCCTCAGGAAATCTATAATCTCCTCAACGTCTTCTTTTGCCTCGTCTATACCGGCGACGTCCTTGAAGGTCACCTTCTGCTGGTCCTCGGTGAGGAGCTTGGCCTTGCTCTTGCCAAAGCTCATCGCCTTGCCGCCCCCTCCCTGCATCTGGCGCATGAAGAAGATCCAGACGCCTATTAGGAGGAGCATCGGAAACCAGCTTATGAGTATCGACGGTAGTGACATCGAGTCGGAGAGAGGCTCTGCAGCTATCCTTACCCCCTTGGCCCTCAGCCTTGAGACGAGGTCGGGGTCGTTAGGTGCGTAGGTCGAGAACGGCCTGCCATCGTTGAACTTACCTTTTATGGAGTTGCCCTGGATCGTTATCTCACCGACATTTCCGGACTCGACAGATTCGGCAAAATCGCTGAAGACGATGGCATCTGTCGGGGTCTGCTTGTTGTAGCTAAGGAGATTGAACATCAAGACTACCGTAGCAACGATTATGACCCACATCGCTATATTCTTATAGAATTTATTCATATTATTGTCTTTATCACTCATAATCCTTCTCTCTATTTTATTTGAAGCTGAGTAGCTAATATTTAATTATGTCACAGCACTATATATTATTCAATGGGATAATATATATAAAGCCCTAAGCTCAAAGGTTACCGCTCTTAAAGAGACGTAATTGCATAGTATTAAACAGTCTAATCTTAACAGAGTAATCCGTAGGTGTCAATTAAAGCGCCGGAGAGCGGCTTTAGGATTGCAGAGGCGAAGAGAAGACACCTTACCGGTCTCGCCCCCTGATTAACTCCGCGAGCAATAGGGCCGCAGAGAGGAATATGACGGGCGTATAGGTAAGGAGGTTCCTGTGTATGCCCGTCGACTCGGTCACGGCAGTCGCCTCAAGCGTCAGGTATGTGAAGGCGAATGCCCCTATAACGAGGAAGATAATGATATAGAGGTACTTTAACCCGCTATCCAGTACCCGCCTAAATCCCCAGATGGAGAGGATTATCCAGAAGGGAAAGATGAGGTTAAAATTGCTTCTTCTTACCAAAACCTCCTTAATGGCTATCCAGAAGACCTCGAAGTGGAGTCCGCGCCCTGTGCCTTCGGCGTACTTGGGGTCGGATAACCACTCGAGCCCGGAGCCAGCGCCGCTGTGGCCGAATCCTATGCCGGAAACGGTCTTAAAGATGAGCCATGGGGCGGCGAATATCAGAAAAGGGACCAAAAAGGAGAAGATATCACCTGCAAGAGGCTTTTTCCCCTCCTTTAAAAGGTAGAGCGAGAGTGCCGCCCCCGTAGCGATAAAGAAGAATAGCCCCTCGTTTTTGGTAAATACCGATATGCCTAGAAATAGCCCTGAGAGCATGAGATACCTCCTGTCGCCGAGCTTTAAATACCGCCAGAAGGAAGCAGTCGAGGCGAGGAAGTAAAAGGCGAGCGGCAGGTCGGAGTAGGCGTCTATGGCGTGGTAGGTTATGAGAGGCGCGCTTGCGAGGAAGAAGACGCAAATAAGGCCGTAGAGCGCAGTGGTCTCCTTTTTGAGCGCAAGGTGAAATACGCCGATAAGGGCTATGAAATAGAGCGGCGACCACATAGTAACGAGCGCTTCGTCAAAACTACCCACGCAGAGGGCGAACCAGACTTGAAGGAGAGGCGTATGGAGCGGGTGACCGAGGAACTGCCTGTAACCGCTCCCGAAGTAGAATTCAGATCCGGGGTCGAGCAGTAACCCTTTTTCATAGAAGAAAAATTTGGCCCCGGCTGACCAGTTGAACCATGTATCCCATGAAAGTACCGGCCTGAGCATACTCTCGGAGATGACGAAGTAGAATTTACATAAGATCCATATGAGTATCATGAGAGCGAGGGCGAGCTTTAACCCCCTGTGGGCGGTAAAGAGCGTACCGCCGCCGCCGGAGATGTAGTCGGCGGGACGCATGCCTTCCTTTTTTAAGTTAATAATTATAAAGACGACGGAGATAACGACAAGGGGAGTGCATATTGCCGGTAAAGAAAACCCTATACCCAGAAGACCGATGAGAAATATGATGAGCGTAAGCAAGCCCGTGCCTACGCCGAAGCCGAAGAAGACCCTATCGAAGAAGCAGGCCTCCGTGTCGCCCCTTAAAAACCACGAGGCAACAAAAAACCCAACGACCGCCGGAAACATTATGGCGAAGAAAAGTCCCATCCCCTACGCCCCCTCCCCCGCCGTTTCGCTTAGCCTCGAAGCGTCCACTTCACCGGCACCGGCCACCGGAGAAACGCCGCCAGCTAAGGAAGCTGAGCGCGGCGCCCCTGTCACCATGTAGAGCGCACCTTTACCGCTACCGCCGAATACGCCGACCCTGATTACGGGGGCGGCAATAACCCTTACCCCGTCCATGAGGGTCATTTTAGCCTCATCATAGAAGAGCCTGTGGTCGTTGTAGCTCCATATGTAAGTGGCCCCTTCAGACGACCTGACAGGTAGGAGCCTGTAGCGGGCGAGCCTCATGTAGTCTCCTGCGGAGTTTGTCGCGGCCCTGACACTCTCACCCTCCGGCACAGTGGACTTTACATAGTCGAGGAAGCGAAGGAAGTCGGGTAGCTCCTGGGAAAATAGAGTAAATATGCGCGTACCTGTGGCGTCGCCAGGTAAGACAACTTTATCTTGACCGTAGAGCGTAGCCCACCGGTACTCCGTCCTTACGGCCAAGAGGGCGGCAGCGACTACAAAGGCCACGATAAATGCGCGAAACGGCGCTGACGAGCAACCGCTGGTCCCGGCACTCTTAAGGAGCGGCTTCTTTCGTATAACAAATATAATTAATAAAGCAGTAAATAGAATCGCCGTAAGGATATAACCGGCTACAAGGAAGCTCACACCCATAACGGTAGGGCCGTTGATATGGTTTATCATCTTCGTGGTAAAGGTCTCCGTGGTGAAAAGTGCCTTGACGATGCGCTTTGCAGGCCCGGCCTCCTTGACGGAAAGATCCAGGATACCCACACTCCCGCCCTCCAGCAGGAAGTCGAGAGAGACGGCCAATATATAGTCGTCGGGGCCGAAGATGGCTTCGAGGTCGAAGAAATAATCACGCTCGCCGCGGCGAAGCATGAACCTTCGTAACGCGATGCCGCGCGTCGAGCGGACTCTGAGGACTCCGTAGGCGTCAGCCTGGCTCTCCAGGGTAAAGGTGAGCGCCTTGCCGCTGGTCTCCAGGCCGCCGCCCACTTTGGCCGTGAGCTTCATCTCTCCGGGGCCGGTGATGGAGATAGTCCCGTCATCTGAGATAGCAGCCTCTCCCCCCGTTACCTTAACACCGGTCGGGTATGCGTAGGCGAGCGTCCAGCCCTCCATCCTGGTAAGGGCCAGGGCCTGTGGGGCCGATAGTACGATTATGATAAGTATGGTTAGGGCCGGGAGGAAGCCCGCTTTAAGGAAGTTCTTCTTCCGGAACGGAAAAAGGCGAAACAAAAGAAGGGTCTTTAGACTCATGGCAAAATGAACGCCCACGGTTAGCCCACCTGGTTATATTCTCTTACGCGAAACGGTACGCCGATCTCGTCCTCGGCCACCACACGGCAGCCCTCCATATCCACGCCCGGCACGCTCACCGCCGTTGCAACGACCTTTGCGATATGTTTTTTGGCTTCCCGGAGGAAGAAGAGTATCGCCGGGTAGGCGGCGTCCCCGAGTGGGGTCGTTATAATCTTCTGGTACTCGGTAGAGTCCGGGGCATTTAGGCTAACCGATATCGTATCGACGAAGTGAAGTTCCGGTAAGACGTTTCTGCCGTGTACGAGGTTCGCTAACCCGTCGGTGTCTATTCGTATCTTACACCCCATCTTCTTAAGCTTAAGCCCAAGCTCCTTAACGAGATCTATCCTTATAAGCGGCTCGCCGTAACCGCAAAATACTATCTCGTCGAAGCGTTCCTGCGGGTCCGGGCCGATGACCTTCAGTACTTCGAGTAAGTCCGGCTCTTCGAAGAGCCGGAGGTAATGCCCCTTTACTGTGTAGCTCTTGAACTTGGCGCAAAAGGTGCAGTGGTTCGTGCACCTGTTGGTAATATTTAGGTAAAGAGAATTCCTTATCTTATAGGCTATGCGCGCGCTACGCTTCTCCTCACCGTCGAGACCGAGTAACCCTGCGGCGTTTAGCGCGGTAATCCTCGCGACGTCTTCTACTGTAAGCCCCTTTATCTCGGCTATCTTCTCGGCAGTATAGGAGACGAAGGCCGGTTCGTTACGTTTACCTCTCCTCGGGACCGGCGTAAGGTACGGGCAGTCCGTCTCGATTAACATCTTATCGAGCGGCGTTTTACTTACGATCTCTCTCAGTTCACTGGCGTTCGTAAATGTTACTACCCCGGAGAACGAGAGATAGAAACCTAATTTAAGCGCCTCATTAGCCATCTCCATATCCCCGGAAAAACAGTGGAGGATGCCGTCGCTTACGCCCTCCTCCTTTAGTATGGAGATGGTATCGGCATTTGCTTCCCTTGAATGAACGATAAGCGGGAGGTTAAGCTCTCTGGCTAGAGCGATATGCCTTCTAAAAAACTCCTTTTGAATCTCAGGCGGGGAGTGCTTATAGTGGTAGTCGAGGCCGGTCTCGCCTATGGCGACTATCTTCTTCTCCTTAAGGGCGAGTTCGCGTATGATCTCCATCGGGTCTCTGCCCTTAAACTCAGTTGCGGCGAGCGCGTCGTGCGGATGTACGCCAAGAGCGCCGTAGAGGTTATCGTATTTATTTACGAGCTCCGGGACTATGCCAAAGCCCTCTTCAGCCTTCCAGCATCCGACTGTAAGCACCCTGCCTACTCCAGCCGCATTTAGCCCTGCGATGACGCCGTCCCTGTCTTCATCGAAGCGCGGGTCGTCAAGGTGGGCGTGGCTATCAAATAAAAGCTCTTTAGTGTCTACTTTCGTATCCATATTTTTTCAATTCTTTGTCTTTCGATTATGCGAGGGTTGCTGAAAAATATACCTGGGCCTCTCCTACTCCACCCTCGGGAAGAGCGCACCGGTCTTCTCGACCGTAAGCCCCGAGACTGAAGCGTCCCATCTGGTCTCTTCGTCGAAGGAGCCGTCTGCCAGCTCGCCGGTTAGACCGAGCTGAACGCGAAGCTTTTGCGCGCTCTCCGGCATAAAAGGCCCTATGTAGGCGGATATTACCTTCAGCCCGGCGGCGAGCGTGTATAAAATATTATCCAGCCTCTCCGAATCTTCTTCCTTCCATGGTGCGGATTTTTCCACGTAAGTGTTAAGCTCTCTTACGACTGCCCAGATTGCTTCGAGCGCCTCGGAGAAGTTAAGCCCCCCTATAAGAGAATCGAATCTATCACCAAGGAGAGCTAGCGCTCCATTAATCGCCGCCTCCGCCTCGCCGTCCTTCCCGGTAGATGGAGCGGGTGTTACGCCGCCTCGGTACTTTATTATCATCGATACCGTACGGCTAAGGAGGTTACCGAGGTCGTTTGCGAGCTCGCTGTTGATCCTCCCTTTCAGGGCATCGATGGAGAAGTCGCCGTCCTGACCGAAGGGGACCTCTCTTAAGAGAAAATACCTGAACTGATCTGCGCCGTATTCGTCTACGACCTCGTAAGGGTCAACGACGTTACCGAGCGATTTACTCATCTTACTACCCTCGACTGTCCACCAGCCGTGGGCAAAGACCTTCTTCGGAAGCGCTATCCCGGCGCTCATCAGGAAGGCCGGCCAGTATACGGTATGGAACCTGAGAATATCCTTACCGATAATGTGGATATCGGCTGGCCAGTATTTTTCAAAACCCTCCCCGTCCGGGTACCCGGTGGAGGATAAGTAATTGGTAAGCGCGTCGAACCAGACGTATATTACATGCTTCGGGTCGTCGGGGACGGGTATGCCCCAGGAAAATGTCGTCCTGCTTACGCTAAGGTCTTTTAGCCCGCCCTTGAGGAAACTTACCACCTCGTTAGCGCGGCTCTTTGGCTCTATAAACTCGGGGTTTTCTTCAATGTGTTTAATGAGCGGCTCGGTGTACTTCGAGAGGTTAAAGAAGTAGCTCTCCTCCTTTAGCTTCTCGACATCCCTCTTGCACTCCGGGCACTTCCCGTCTGCGAGCTGGGACTTGGTAAGGAATGTCTCGCACGGCGTGCAGTACCAGTCCTCGTAGTGGCCGAGGTAGATGTCTCCATTCGCCTTGACGGTATTCCATATATGGCGCACCGCCTCTTTGTGGCGTTCCTCTGTCGTACGGATAAAGTCGTCATTGGAAATATTTAAGAGTTTTGAGATATCCTTGAAGCGAGTTACGACACTATCGGCGAGCTCCTTGGGGGTTACGCCCGCTGCCCTTGCGCTCTTCTCGACCTTCATGCCGTGCTCGTCGGTGCCGGTAAGGAAGTAAACGTCAAAGCCCTTGAGCCTCTTATACCTGGCAAGCGTATCAGTGGCAACGGTCGTATATGCGTGCCCTATGTGGGGGACGTCGTTTACGTAATATATTGGTGTTGTTATATAAAAAGTCTTACTCATTCGTTGCCGCCTCCGCCGCCGCTATTATCGCTATTACCGCCGGAGCCTCTACCTTCTCCACCGCCGGAACCTTGACCTTCGCCGCCCCGGCCCCCGCGCCTTCTATTTCTTCCCCTGCCCCTGCGGCTTCTGCGTGCGCCCCTCCCCTTCTTCTCTCCCTCCTCGGGTTTAGCACCTACTACGTCGGAAGAGGGTGAGGCACTCTTATCCCCTTCTTCTAAGGATAGCCTGGAGCGCACCTCTCCTGAAGGCAGCGCCTTACGCTCCTCCTTGCGCTCCTCTCTCTTCCCTTCTCTCTCCGGGCGGCCTGCCGAAGGCGGCGGAACTTTACGTTCCCCTCTACCTCTACGCGAAGCGCGCTCCGGCCTCTTCTCATCGGAGGCGCCTTCAGGTCGGTCAGAACCGCATGGCTCTCCATTACTACCCCTTTTTTTGCCGCACCCCTTACTACCGCCGCTATAGGAGTCATGCTCATAACTAAGGCAGCACATAAGGCGGCCACAGAGACCGGAGATCTTTGCGGTATTAAGCGAAAGGTTCTGCTCTTTCGCCATCCTTACCGTAACAGGAGCGAAATTCGAAAGGAAGTTAGAGCAACAAAGCTCCCTGCCGCACGGACCAATGCCGCCGACTATCTTGGCCTCGTCTCTAACCCCCACTTGACGCATCTCTATACGGGTGTGAAAGCTCGACGCAAGGTTCTTAACGAGCTCTCTGAAGTCTATCCTCCCCTCGGAGGAGAAGTAAAAGATAGCTTTGCTTGAATCAAAGAGATACTCAACCTTGATGAGTTTCATATCAAGCTTTAATTCGTTTATCTTAGCCCTGCATATCCTAAAAGCCTCGTTCTCGCGTTCGAGGTTAAAGGACTGTCTCTCCATATCGACATCATCCGCCTTGCGTATAACCCTCTTAAGCTTGTGCTGAAGCTTCGCCGGGTCCTTATCAACGGGTTCATGGGCGACAATGCCCATTCCGAGCCCCCGGTCCACCTCCACTATAACGGTCTCTCCCGGTTTTACCTCAAGGTCGTTCGCATCGAAGTCGTAGACCTTGCAGGCCTTCTTGAATCTGACGCCGGCAACCATAACCATAAAATTAGCTCCTTTTATAATAAACCGCTTGAGCTCTCTTAGCTCAGGCCGTATTATCTTGTCTGATATTCCACCCCGGAGCCGATAGCTCCAAAATGAGATTTTCTAACGCCAGCCTTTTATTGGCATTTCTCGGCGGCTGTATATCGCGCTGTGCTCCCTCTACCGCCTTAAAGAACTCCAGAGCTACCGGCAGTGCGAGAGGTGTAACCGAAGTAAGCGTTACGCTGGAGGCGCACTCTGGAAGTAACTCTCCCGGCGCTACTCCCTCTACTATCATATCTCTTACGGAACTCTTTAAGAGCTCCAGCTTCCAGACGAGGTCTTCGTCCTTGGCGAGCTTCTCGGCCGCCTTCAGTATGGACGGCGCATCCGTAGGCGCGTGCCCAAGGAAGGCCGAAAGCACCGCGCACGTGTCAATGCACTCGTCGCCAACGGTCGCCCGGAGCGCCCTCGTAACGCTCCCCAGGCTAAGGGCAGCGGCAGATTTCGCCTCACCACTGGAAAAGTGAAAGGATCGCTCAAGTATCTCCTCCACAGTGGCCGCCCGGAGGGGGCTAAAATTAATCCTCTGGCACCTGGAAAGTATCGTCGGCAATAGAAGCGACGGCTTTGAAGAGACCAGTATAATGACGGTATTCCTGCCGGGTTCCTCAAGGGTCTTAAGAAAGGCGTTGGCGGGCTCCTTCTGCATCGTATCGGCATCAATCACTACGACGACCCTCCAGCCAGAGTCCACTGTAAAGCGCAGCTTTCTTTGAAGCTCCCTTATGGGTTCGATCTTTAGATAACCCTTCTCCGGGCCAATCTCTATAAGGTTGAGCGACGAGCCGTCAAGAAGCGCCGTGCATGGCTTACAGCGACCACAGGCTTCTATGCTACCACCGGTAGACTGCCTATCTTCGCAGTTAAGCACTAGCGCGAGCCATTTGGCTGTAAGGGCCTTCCCAATCCCGCCGATACCCGAGAAGAGATAGGCATGCGCGACGCGCCCCGAGGTTACAGCCCTGGAGAGAAGTGAAAGCTCGCTCTTGTGTCCTAATATTAAAACCTCTGGCATAACTCTTTATCCCGGCCTACCGAAGCAGTAATTTCTCGCATATTTTACTTATCTCTCGTTTAATCTCCCGGGCAGAACGGTCGGCGTCTATAAGCCTGATCCTTTCGGGTTCATCGGTTGCGAGCTTAAGGAAACCCTCCCTCACCAAATGATGGAAATCAAGGGACTCCCTCTCGAAACGGTCTTCCTTAGCGTCCGCACGGTTTAGAGCATTCATCCGCTCCATAGCTCTCTCAAGGCCGAGGCTCGGGTTAAGATCGAGCAGGAATGTAAGAAAGGGTCTAAGCCCCCCGGTAGCGAGATTATTTACTTCATTTATAGAGGTAAGTTCGAGCCCCCTGGCGTAACCCTGATAAGCGATGGTAGAGTCTGTGAAACGGTCGCATATGACGACCTTGCCGCATTGAAGCGCCGGCCTTATGACCTTGGCGACTATCTCCGAGCGGCATGACGAGTAAAGAAGGAGTTCGGTCAGGGCTTCCATGCCGTCTCCGGCGCTCCCGAGGAGAATTTCACGTATGCGCTCTCCTAACTCCGTCCCGCCCGGTTCCCTTACCGTCAGCACCTCTTTGCCCGCTTCTTCGAGATAGGCCGTGAGGAGTTCTATCTGGGTGGACTTGCCGGAGCCCTCGACCCCTTCGAATGTAATCAGATAGCCCAATAGTCGCCCGCATTCAAAATTAGTAGAATAACTCTAAGATATTACAGGAAATGATTTGTTTAGGCAAGTCTAAAGAGGGGTTAGCCCGGGAGGTCAGGCGTTGAGCTTTGCAGCGTTGGGAGTAAAGTACGGGGAGCTGTGAAGAACCAATAAAATAGACAAAAAAAGGGGGCGGGTAAAGTACCCGCCCCCTTGAGAGTCTAGATCTTAACTTCAGTGAACCTGGATTAGAAGTTAGCTACTAACATCAGGTAGCCGTAATCCATGTCATCGGAGTTGTTCTTGCCTGTTGTAGCAACGGTAAGGGAGTCCTCGATGACGGCGTCGGTGAAGAAGTGACCGTAGCCAGCCTTGATTACAACATTGCTGTTGTACTTATAGGCTGCCTGGAGGTCGATCTCCTGTCCAATCGCATCGTCGCTCTTGGTAAGTTTATCCGTCGCAGAGTTTGTACCGGTAGAAGGGTTCATATCGCCGCCGCCCATCCAGTTAGCAGCTCCGTAACGACTATCCTCGCCTACGGCCTTCTGGAAGTTCCAGTAAGCAGCGCTTACCTTGAGCTGCGAGTTGACCTTGTGGGAAGCGTTTAAGCTCCATGCGCTGATGTTCCTCCAGCCTATCTGATCCATCATGCCGTAGTGGCCGTGCTGGGTCGGGGAGAGGACCGAGAAGGTCTCGATGTCGCCGTCTTTTTTAGCGCCGGCTGCATCCCAGTCGTTGTCGTCGCCACTTGCCCAGTCGTACTCAGCGCCAAGCCTGGTGTTGCCGCCGTTGATGGTGATGCCGCCCTTGGCTGCGAAGGCCCATGCCTTGATGTCAGCGTCTTCTGAAACAGTTTTGGCGGTGTTAGTACCGTCGATGTTACCGAACTGGTACGGAAGCTCGACTGTGTAGTCGATCGGGTTAGCCATCGGGACGGTACCCTTGAGCCTTGCGCCGATCGTCCAGAGATTCTGTGCGCCTGTGATAGTATCCGGTACGTCACGTCCGTTTACTATTCCAGTTGATCCGCCATCCCTCAGGTAGAGGAGGTACGCGTCAAGGGTATTGTTGGCGTTTATGTTGATTGTAGAATACAGACCGTAGAAGTCCTGGTCCGCGTCTCCGCCAACACCAAGAACATTATGATCGGCTTCTAAGTTCTTCGTATAGAAGAGATCGACTTTGAACTGGTCGGCCTTGTGGGTGAGCTTTATGGCGTCGAAGCTGCTGCCGTTGTTGTCCCATCCGAAGGCACCGATGAGTCTCTGGTCGCCGTATACGAGCTCCTGACGTCCGACCTTGAGGTCAACCGGAAGGCCGAAGAAGTCGTTAATGAGCACGTATGACTCGTGGAGGTCAAGAACGTTAGAAGCCTTATCGGTGAGCTGCGGACCGGCGCCTATTGCACCAGTTTCGCCAGCGGTCTTCATCTCTTTGCCCCAGTCCCTGGTGTCCTGGATCGTCACCTTTACGGTCACGTCGCTCGTGGGCTTCGCAACACCGGTGAGCCTTACCCTCTGGCCGATATAGTCATTCTTCTTACTTGCATGCGAAGAAACTTCTCCATCAGAAACCAAACAGCCATCACATACGAAATTATTCGGGCTCTTTATCTCGCCCCTTACCCTGTACTGGCCGCTGAAGTCAACTCCGGCGACTGACGGTACAACCCAGGCCGCGAGAAATGCTACCGCAAAAGCCATTACTAAAAATTTCTTCATCCTATCCTCCTTGTTTGTGA
>JAJCZG010000100.1 GCA_029262475.1 Deltaproteobacteria bacterium | reverse complement strand
CCACGTACTAGCCGCAATATTCTGGATAGGCGGCATGCTCTTTCTAACCCTCATCATAGTGCCGTTCCTTAACGCAATGAAAGACCCTCAGGATAAGAGGAACGTATACAGGGCCATCGGGCCGAGATACAGGGCATTCGCATGGCTTGCGATAATTATCCTCGTTACCACCGGGCCGCTCAATATGTACCTTCTCGGCATATCGCCCGCAAATATATTCAACCCGGAGTTCCACGGCACTTCATACGGTCAGCCCCTTATGATTAAGCTCGGCCTTGTCTTTTTAATCGTACTATCGAGCTTGCTTCACGACTTCTGGGTAGGCCCGAAGGCTCGCACCTCCCCCAAATTCAGCTTCTATGCAAAAGTATTCGGTCGTGGAAATCTCATAGTCGCGCTCCTCATAGTAATATTTGCGGTAATCATCCGCACGGGCGGGTGGTAAGAGGAAGTTTTTAACCAGCGTGATGCCCCTTTTATACCCTTACCATACCGGAGGCAAGTAGATGCGCTCAGGGTTTAACGGAACCATTGTAGAGCTTATACGCGGCGACATAACGCTTGAGGAGACCGACGCCATTGTAAACGCCGCAAACTCGCGCCTCGCTGGAGGCGGCGGGGTGGACGGCGCCATCCACAGGGCCGGCGGACCGGAGATTATGGCCGAATGCCGTAAGATTCACAACGGGTGCCCGACAGGAGAGGCGGTCATCACCACCGGCGGCAGGCTCAAGGCGCGCTACGTCATCCACACAGTTGGCCCTATCTATAGCGGTGGAAGCTCAGGAGAAGAAGAGAAGCTTCAAGACGCCTACAGAAATAGCCTCGCACTCGCCAGCTCCAAGGGATTACGGAGCGTTGCCTTCCCGTCTATAAGTACCGGCGTATACGGATACCCGGTTGATGACGCCGCAAGGGTCGCGCTTCGGACGGTAACGGAGTTCGTAAAGACCGATAAGGAAATCACCCTTATCCGCTTCGTTCTCTTTAGTGACAGAGACCTTCAAGTCTACTCCGACGCGCTTAAAGCCCTTTCAGCCTCCCTGTAAAGATTTTTCCAGTATATTCCATATTTATATTTGACTTTATCACATCAAATGGTATAATTTTACACTTCAACCAATGCGGACGGTTCCACCACGCAGATGGCTCTAAGTGCTTCTGCCTTTTGCTATTTGCGGTTTCTGCGCGCTCCGCATTACTTATAATTCGCCTTTAAGTTTTCCAATATAAGCACTTGCAACAAAAAACTTACTAGGATTCTTTTAATGAAGAGGGGGTGTATGGTTTTTGTCCGAAGTTAAAGTCTTAGACGAGCAACTAGAAAAAGCGCTAAAGATACTTAAGAGGAAATTAGCGCAAGACGGCACATTTCGTGAAATAAAGAAGAGAAGATTTTACGAAAAGCCGAGCGTCAAAAAGAAGAGAAAGCGTCAGGAGGCAGCTAAACGCCGCGCCAAAGCGCTAAAGAAGATGACAAGGAGGTACAAGGACTAGCGGCTATCCGCTAAACCCTGGAGTTTACGAGGGGGGCTACGACGCCAGGGTCGGCGAGGGTTGATATATCGCCAAGATCCTCGGTATCCCCGGCAGCTATCTTCCTCAGTATCCTCCGCATTATCTTCCCGCTCCGAGTTTTAGGAAGCCCCGTCGCGAACTGGATCTTATCCGGCTTCGCGATGGGGCTTATTTCTTTGGCCACATGTTTCCCGAGCTCTTTTAAGAGTTCGTCGGTCGTCTCCACACCCTCCTTCGTCACAACGTAAGCGTATATGGCCTCACCCTTTATTTCATGCGGAAACCCGACGACTGCGGCTTCACTCACTGCAATGTGCGAAACGAGCGCGCTCTCTATCTCTGCGGTTCCGAGCCTGTGACCGGAAACATTGACCACGTCGTCAATTCTACCAAGGAGCCAGTAGTCGCCCTCTTCATCCACCCTCGCGCCGTCCCCTGAAGTATAAACCCCCGGGAAACGCGTAAAGTAGACCTCTTTTATTCTCTTATTTTCGGCGTCACCGTAGGTGCCTCTGAGCATCCCCGGCCACGGTTTATCGATTACCAGATAGCCGCCCTCGTTAACACCGGCCTCGGTGCCGTCTTCCTTTAGTATCTTAGGCGATATCCCGAAGAAGGGTTTCGTCGCCGAGCCGGGCTTTAGTGTCGTTACTCCCGGTAGCGGGCTTATGAGTATGCCGCCGGTCTCCGTCTGCCACCAGGTGTCTATAAGTGGTATCCGCCCCTTGCCAACGACCTGATGGTACCAGATCCACGCCTCGGGGTTTATCGGCTCTCCGACCGAGCCAAGGACGCGGAGCGTATTAAGAGAGTGGCGGGTAACGTACTCGTCGCTACTCCTCATAAGCGCCCTTATCGCCGTAGGGGCGGTGTAGAATATACTTACCTTATGCTTATCGACTATCTCCCAGAACCTGTCCGGCTCGGGGTACGTCGGTATACCCTCGAATATCAGAGACGTAGCCCCGCAGGCCAGAGGGCCGTAGACTATATATGTATGGCCCGTCACCCAGCCTATGTCGGCTGTACAGAAATATATATCTTCGTCCTTATAGTCGAATATCCACTTAAATGTAAGCGCGCTGTAGACCATGTAGCCGCCTGTGGTGTGGAGTACTCCCTTGGGCGTCCCGGTGGAGCCGCTCGTATAGAGTATGAAGAGCGCGTCTTCGGCGTCCATCTCCTCGGGCTCGCAATAATCCTCTATGCCGGAGGCCGAGACTTCGTCGTGCCACCAGGTGTCGCGCCCTTCGGTCATAACCACGCTGCCGCCGGTGCGCCTTACGACTATCATGGTCTTCACACTCGGAGCGCTTTTAAGCGCTTCGTCGGCATTTACCTTTAAGGGGACGTTTTTTCCGCCCCTTACCCCCTCGTCGGCGGTTACAAGGAGGCTCGAGTCGCAGTCGTTAATCCTGTCCTTTAATGAAGTAGAGCTGAAGCCGCCGAAGACTATGCTGTGGATGGCCCCGATACGGGCGCAGGCTAGCATCGCTATCGTAAGCTCCGGGATCATCGGCAGGTAGAGGGTCACCCTGTCGCCCTTGGCGACACCCTTCGCCCTTAAGACATTGGCGAAGCGGTTGACCTCGACCGATAATTCTGCGTAGGTATATTTCTTGACCGAGCCGTCGTCGGCCTCCCAGATTATAGCCGTCTTATCCTTTGTTGGGGTTTTAAGGTACCTGTCAAGGCAGTTGTATGTGGCGTTTAGCTTGCCGCCTACGAACCACTTTATATATGGTTTATTAAAATCGTAGTCGAGCACCTTATCCCACTTCCTCGACCAGTCGAGAATTAAAGCCTCTCTATCCCAGAAACCCTCCGGGTCTTCAACCGACTCGTTGTAGAGGCGTTCGTACTCGCTAGCGCCCTTGATATGGGCGGCGGCGGTTATCTCATCTGTTGGGGGAAAATGCCTCCCCTCCTCTAAAAGTACCTCTATGGAATCTTTTGAACTCATTGGAATGCCTCCGAAGTGAGGGTTTGTAGATGGAAAAGAAGTAG
>JAJCZG010000099.1 GCA_029262475.1 Deltaproteobacteria bacterium | reverse complement strand
GGCTTCACAGCCGGCGACAACAACGAGGGCAACTCTTCTACAACCACCGCTAACAGGTGGGCTGTAAAGGGTTTCATCAACACTGGCGCCACGATTGGCGATCTCCTCAGGACCACCGCCAACAGGGTTGAGTGTTCGTCGTGCCATGATCCGCACTTCAGCAACAAGACCTGGGACGAAGTTGAGTCCACTTGGGGCACCGAAGCCGATGCTGACGGTCTCTTCCTTAGAAGAGTCGGCGGTAACAGCGTATCCGGTGTTTGCAGGACTTGCCACAACAAGTAATGCGAACTCCTGAGTGTGAGTTGATTTAATTGACTTACCTCTACAATAAGAAAGGGCGGGCTGAGTATTCAGCCCGCCCTTTTTTTTAGCTTTACAACTGTTTCAACCACTGTTGCGGAGCCGCTCCTATACGGATTAAAATCTTTTAATATACCCATAATGCTTTCTTTATTATGAAAGGATAAGATTTACACTAGCTTTTTGTGTATTTACTTACAAACCTCATAACCGCACCATATTGATCGGAGGAACATCACATGCCCAGTCTCCTAAAGAACTCTTTCCTTGCAGTACTCATCCTTCTAGCAACCGTGACCTTCTCGCAAGCGGCCACGGAAGATACGACAACACCGGTCGACCCCGCCCTGGCGCAAGCAGCCGAAGAGATGAAGAAGGTAGTTGCAACGGTTGACGATACCGAGGTTACGGAAGAGGGGCTTCAAAACGTAGTCAGGTTATTTATGCCTTCCCTGGCCTTTCACCAGGGTGTATCGGAGAGAAAACTTCGCGAGATAAGGGGCAAGGCCTTTAAGACAATCATTGACAACGAGATCTTCTACGCCGAGGCCAAGGTGCTTAATATCAAGCCCGACGAAAAAGAGATTAAGGCATCGATCAAGCGCCTTAAAAAAGGTCTTAACAAGGGCGTAACCCTCGATATGGTTCTTAAAAACAGCGACATGACTATGGATGACCTTAAAAGTGATATAAGAAAGACCGCAATGGTAGCGCTCATTAAGGACAGAAAAACGACCGAGTTACAAGAGGCTGCAGACGCCCTTGTGACCGACGAGTACATGAAAGACTATTATGACAAGAATCAGAACAAGTTCGTCGAGCCGGAACGTCTGCTCGTAAGCGAAATTCTCGTTAAGGCCGACCCTGGCAGCGGAAGAAAGGGCTGGAAGAAGATATACGAAAAGACCCAGGCCATAGAGAAGAGGATCAGAGACGGCGAGGACTTCGCTACAGTCGCCAAGGAAGTATCCGAGGATACCTATGCAAAAAACGGTGGAGACATGGGCTGGGTACATCAGGGTAGCCTGAGCCCGACTCTTGAAACGGCCGTTTCGGCGTTAAAGATTGGAGAAATGAGCGCGCCGACACAGTCGCTCTACGGTTACCATCTCCTCCAGCTCAATGACAAGGCCCCTGAGCTACTTAAAAAATACGACGATCTAAACCTCAAAAAGCTCCGCCAACAGCTCTCTGGCTCCGCATACAAGGCGCTATGGGACAAGTGGTACAATGAAATCCGCGCTAAGGTCACGATAACGGTCATTGATAAAGACCTGCTGCCAAAAGAAAGAGCAGAGAAGAAGTAGGATGCGCAAGCACACTTTCAAAAGCTCCATATACGCCGCATCCACTTCGCTGGTCGTAGCCCTTCTGCTGCTAGGTGGTTGCGATAGCGGCGATAAAACCAAACCCGTATCCCCTGGGGAGCCCCTGGCTCCTCAGGGGATAGAACGCGCTCCCATACCCAAGGAGATTATGCCTCCAGGAACGGGTGATACTTTAAGGGGGAAGTTAATTTATGAAAAGCACTGCCACTTCTGTCATGGCCGTAAGGGCCTTGGAGACGGCCCTGTAGGGATTGCCGTCTCTCCGCATCCAGCCGACTTCGTAAATGATAAGAAGAGGATGAAGAAGACCGACGAGGAGCTCTTCGAATCGATCTCATCTGGCATACGCAAGGAACTTGGCGGTGAAGAGATGGCTATGCCTCCGTGGAAGGGTACCCTTTCAGCGGAGGAGCGCCGCGACGTCATCTCTTATATAAGGCAGCTTTCGGCCGAGGGCAAAAAGAAGAATAGCGTTAAATAGACTTTAGATCCATCCGGGGAAAGAGGCGTAGATAATCACTTCGTCCTTTATCTCTAGCCTGTAAAGATGGTAAAATATAATAATTCGCATCAAAGTTAATATGCCCGAATAATGAAAATCCGAAGACTCGGGATTTTCTGGATGGAGAGAAAGATCGTGAATGGAGACCGTAGTCTTATAATAGCTGTATTAATGGGCGTGAGCCTCATCTTTACCCTCGCTCCTCAAGTTGCCTTTGCCAACGCAGATGATTATCACCCTGAGACAGGCGAGCCTAAATGCTTTACCTGCCACACCAAGGACAGAAAATACTCTATCGATTACACAAGGGAAGAGAGCTGCCTTGAGTGCCACGACCCGGGACTAAGCACGGATTATATTTCCATTGAAAAGAGGTTCCAGACGGCCGAGCCCCTCACCTCCACTCCTCCGCGTGAGATACTTGCAGTCAATAAGGAGGTCGTTACCGGCGTCAAAAGCGCCGAAAGAACGAAATCGGAGCTAAAAGGAACGCCTCCCGGCATGGTCCTTGTCCCAGCCGGGAGCTTCACCATGGGCTCCAACGACTGGTGGCCGAAGAGCCAGCCCGAGCACACACGCAAACTTAAAGACTTTTATATAGACCGCTATGAGGTCACCAATACGCGCTACATGGAATTTGTAAAGGCTACGGGCCATAAGTCCCCCAGGCACTGGGTCGGCGGCGTTATCCCGGAAACAAAGGCAGAACACCCGGTCGTCTATGTCACATGGTTCGACGCCGAACAGTTCTGTGCATGGGATGGAAAGCGCCTTCCAAGCGAACCGGAGTGGGAGAAGGGCGCACGCGGGGCGGATAAGAGAGACTTCCCGTGGGGTAAAAAATTCGACAAGAATAAGGGAAACACACCCCAGTACGGTAACGAGGACACTATGTCCGTCGGCAGCTTCCCGAGTGGAGTAAGCCCTTACGGCCTCCATGACATGGCCGGTAATGCCTTCGAATGGACGGCGGACTGGTTTACCCCATACCCTGGCAATAATCACCCTGATGAGAATTACGGAGAGCTATACAGGGTCGTAAGGGGCGGCTCCTGGTATGACTGCACCTATTACAAGTGCGGAATAAGCGCTCCCACATATAACAGGATATTTTTCAATCCATACACTCAGAATAATAACTTCGGTTTCAGATGCTCAAAGGATTTAAACAATTAATTATATTGCGTATATAACCGATATATAAACATTGGACAAGGCTGGCGTCTTCTCCCCTGAACACGTGAGTGTATCAACTAAAAGGATATGCCATGGAGTAACCATTGCTAAGGAGGTCCTTCATTGTTTTCACTATCATCAGTACCAGTTAAAAAAAGCCCGCTACTCTTCTTCATTGCGGCGATATTCGCTTTACTTCTTCAGGGGTGCTCGTCCCCGCCTCCGGAGAATATGGTCAAGATACCTGCCGGAGAGTTCACGATGGGGAGCGACGAGATAGACAAAGAAGCAAAGGCAATGCAGTACGGCGCAAGGAAACCATGGTATCTAAACGAACACCCGAAGCGTAAGATTACGCTAAAGGAGTTTTACATAGACAAGACAGAGGTCACCAACAGTAAGTATAAGGAATTCGTAGAGGCTGCCGCTCATACTACGCCCAAGAACTGGAACGGTGACAATTACCCGGAAGGCCTCGGCGACCATCCCGTCACCATGGTAAGCTGGTTTGACGCCAAGGCCTACTGTGAGCATTACAAAAAAAGGCTCCCCACGGAAGAAGAGTGGGAGAAGGCTGCCAGGGGGACGGACGAACGGAACTTCCCCTGGGGCAACGACTTCGATCTTAAGAAGCTTAATACGCTTGGCGTGCACGGAGGATCCACCCCCGTTGGCAACTTCGGGGACGGGGCAAGCCCTTACGGAGTGCTCGACATGTCCGGCAATGCGCAGGAATGGACTCAGGACGCATATCAGCCTTACCCGGGCAATACATTCGAGGACGAGGACTATGACAAGCATCTAAAGTCTGTAAGAGGCGGCGGATGGGGCGGCGTAGGCCATTACGCCTCCCAGGTATACGTAAGGGCTGCTTACAGAAATCACGCCCCTCCAGGCGGCAAATTCGACGATGTGGGCTTCAGATGTGTTTGGTAGCGACTAGTACCATCTAATATAATTTAACATGAGTTTGGGATGTTAGCTGTGACCAAGACCAGCGTAAATAAAAGACTACGGAAGGCCCTCTCTGTGCCGGCACGGCGTTATCTCTCGATACTGCGCCCCGTTTGCTCGCTCAAGGGGCTGACCTTATCTGTGGCAGCGGCTGCAATAATACTCTGCGCCTTCCCCGAGCGCGGCTTCACGAGACTTCCCCCAATTGACTCAAGGGATCCGTACCTCAGAACAATGCTGCTCGCTAAACTCACCTATGGGTACGAATCGGCTTCCAATAGCACGGACGGTTCAACCAAAACCCGTGACTCAATGTTCTTTCAGACATATGACATGAACCTTACAGGTAACTGGTGGGACCCGAGGTTTATAATCTTCGACACGAACGTTACCTACACCAATGGAATCAACACTTATTCCAGCGGCGGTAAGAAGCTGATCTCTCACAACTGGAGCTATCAGTTCATGACAATTATCTTGAGGAAGTTCCGTTTTCCCTTGACCCTCCTCGCCACACGTAGCACATCCGAGTCTTCGTCTATCGGATCTGTTAAAACTGTAAGGGATACATATAGGGCCGACTGGTATCTAAAATTCATGGTATTCCCTGTAACAAGATTGAGGGCAAGGAGGATCGTCTCTACCGTTGCAGACGATCAGAGCACCAGCGACACCTACGGAATAGAGATGACAAAAGAGCTCGGCAGAACGCAGAACAGGTTATACTACGACTATTCCGAAAGCGGAAATAGCGTTCAACAGATTACGGGCTTCACGAACTCTACAGAGATATCCTCCAATACCAGGTTCACCGGCTCTGGGGTCTACCACCGAGGCTCCTCCTCGAACGATAATGACACTACTACTACTAGCGTGCCGAACAGCGACTCCAATAGTGAGAGTATGGGCCTCTCTATGAGCCTCTCCTCGACGCCAAGCAGATTTTTTTCACAAAAACATAATTACAACTACTATTCCGCAGATACGGGCGACGACGACAGGACAGAGGGGCAAATATTTAACGGCGAGATCTCTTTTAGACCGAACGCTTCTTACGAAGCAGGTATGAGCATGTCCCTTGATGAAGTTGAGAATGACACATTATCCAACCACATGGAGAGCGAAATTCTCTATTTAGACGGGACTTTCAAATACAGGATAACTCAAAACCTCAGTTTTCACCAGTCTGTGAGATACTCAAGGTCGGAGAGCCTGGAGGTAGAGACGGTAACCCGAGAGACCTTCTATGAATCCATATCAGCGAGCTCCGGCATCAGCTTCAGCAAAGACCTCTCCTGGGCCACATTCTCCTCTTCGTATGGATTGGGGTTGGTTCGAACTCTAGTGAAGCCCGGCGGCGAGAGCACCGGCATAACACAAGACCTCTCTCTCTCTTTAAGCGGTATTGGAAAGAAGATTATTACAGTAAACGGCGCCTTCACGGCATCGCGCAATGATAACCTTACGGGCGAGATCTGGTCCAGCGCCGAGACATATTCGACCACGGCGACGAACGCCTTATGGAAGAAATATGTTAGTATGTCAGCGGACGCCAGGCACTTCCGCTCCAGAGGCTACCTCGACTTAAGAGACAATACCTCGACCTCATACTCGTTTAATCTTTCAAGTAACTATCTCTACAATACCAGCATCAGCAGCGGATACGGCTACTCGGAATCCGATACAGGCATCGAAGGAAACAATACCCAGGAAACTTACACATTAGGGGTATCGAGAGGGCAGCGCGTCTTCCGGGGGCTTCTAACCTTATCTGGCGCCTACATGCTTCACCAGAGCACCACCAATAAGGGCGTTCCCGAAGACAGGCTGAATTATAATCTTCTGGCTCGTTACACACGTCCACTGATGTGGAAGATAAACTGGATAGCTACAGGCTCCTTCCAGCATATAGAGACGACGACAAATGAGATCACTAGCACTCGCGAGTCGCTCGGGTTATCAAACAGCTTGAACTATTCACTGAGGGCATGGAATATATCCATGAGACATCGTTACAGAAAGATTGAAAGTTCCACAAACCTGAATTACAGCGAGAGCGAGTTGCTGCTCAAGGCCACAAGGGTAATCAGGCGTATATTCTAAGACCTGAGCCCTACCCTCCTCTACCTACTAACTTCATCATCCCCCCAAACGTCACTCTTTAGCGCTTCACTGGCTTCCTTATAGCCGGGGTCCACCCTTAAAGCCTCTTTGAATTCACCCATCGCCTTCTCAATCTTATTCCTCGTCCTGTAAACAAGTCCGAGGTTAAAGTGAGTCTCTTTTATCTCAGGATCCACCTTTATCGCCTCTTTATATCTCAAAATCGCCTCATCGTACATTCCAGCGCTTTGATATGCCCAGGCCAGATTAAAGTGGTAATCGTGGTTCATGGGTTCAAGTCTTATGCATTCCTTGTAGTGAATTATAGCCGCTCCGAGATCGCCTTCTTCTGCGTATATGGCCGCGACATTATAGTGAGCAAGCGTTAGCTCAGGCTTAGCCGCGAGTGCCTCTTTGTAATGTAAGATAGCCAGATCATTATCTGCCGTCCCCTGATACAGGACCGCCAGCGCGTAGTGCGACTGGTAGTGCCAGGGGCTTATGGAGATCGCGCGTTTATAATTGCTTATCGCCTTATCGGGTTCGGCGGTCAACTGATAGAAACGGGCTATACTGAATAAGACATCCGAGCTGGCCGGCCTCAGACGAATGGCCTCTTTGTAATGTAAGATCGCCCCCTCGTTGTCGCCGCGCGCCACATAAAGATTAGCGATATTATTATGGGCCTCGGCGAGCGTTGGGTTCAAGCTCAGAGCCAGATTAAAGTGTGTTACGGCCATGACGTTGTCGCCTTCGGCATAGTAGAGGCTTCCGATATTATTATGGGCCTCGGCAAAGGTTGGCCTGAGGCGTACTGCCTCCTGGTAGTGTTTCATGGCCGCTTCCTTGTCACCGGTCGCCTCAAGCGCCTTGGCGTAGTTATTTTGAGCTGTCGAGAGGGCCGGAGATTTACTAACGACATCTTCCCACAGGGTAAGCTCGTCTGCCCATACGAGGCTCCGGCGGTATGTCGCAACAGAGAGTATGATCGTTATAATAACGGTAAAGATCAAAGGGGCCTTCTGCGGCTTCAGGAATAGCCCTACGGGGAGCTTTTTTAGAAGAAAGATAACAATCGCCGAGAAGAGGATTATAGCCCCTATACTTGGGAGATAGAGGCGGTGCTCGAATATAAGGTGTTTGATCGGTATAACGGACGACTCGATGGAGAGTGTTATAAAGAACCATAAACCTCCAAATGCGCCGATGAGCCCGAGCGGGCTCCTCCCTCCCCTCGAAAGCAGAAAGAGAAGTAGCACGGTAAACAAAAAGACCGATAGGAAGACGAGGCTCAATAGGACCGGTAGGGAAAAGATATTCGTATATTTCGGGTAATCGTAAAGCAGGTTTTGACCTGCGGGGAGGATAAGTAACCTCATATATGTCACTATCACCCTTAGCTGAGTGGAGAAATACTCATAGGAAGAGAGTTCCATCATCTCCTGAACCTGATAATCCCTTACGACGGAAGCCGCTGTAGTTGCTCCTCCTACAAGGGCGTGAAGCTCAAGTTCTTCTCCACCGGCCCCTGGTTCAATGGGGATATCAGGAGAAGTAGTAAGAAGTAATGTAAGCGGGATTATGAGTAAGGTCAGAAGAAACGGGAAGACGGCCCTGAGGCGAGCTAAAAGACTCCTTTCTCGCCACGCAAAGAAGGTAAGCTCGCATAAAACGATCACCACCGGGAGCGTAAAGCTTATCTCCTTGGTCTTTTGCGCAAGGATACACGCTGCAAGTGACACTAAATAGAAGAAAATGCCGCCGAGGCGGCGCCCCTTAACCCCGACTCCAAGCCTGTATCTAAGATAGAAGACGATAGACAGGAGATAAAAGAGCGTTGCTAAAGATGCAAACCTCTGCGTAACGTAGCAGACCGCCTGCGACTCAATCGGGTGCGTTAGAAATATCAGCCCCGCGAGAAGGGGCATGACCGAGGCCGTGGCCGAATCCAAAAACCCGGCCATATACGGGGTCCTCGCCAGAAGGAGGAGCATCAGATAGACGAGGAAGGCATTTATTATATGTATTCCGATATTTGTAAGGTTATAGCCTGTTACGTCTAATGCGCCTATGGCGTAATTCACCGCAAAGCTCAAAAACCCGATGTAACGGGTTCCGGAGAAGTCCAGAAAATGACTAAGATCCCTTACCGGTGGGTTTTGCACGATATAGAGACCGTCGTCAAAGACGAACGGAGCGTTAAACACGCCCGAGTAGATGGTGAAACCAAGTACTATGAAGAGAAGCAGATAAAGGTAAGGTCGTATAGACATCTAATGAAGTTTTCATGCAGTTAAGGAACATTATAGAAAAAACACTATCTTATTGTATTTTATACCTTTTTTTCTTTTATATCAACCCTTACTTCGTCCTCCCCGAGGCTCTGCCGTATCCCCTGGCACTCCGGGTTTGACATACATGCGTTACTTTTGGCATTATATACTTTGGAATTATAAAGTTTGTCCAGTTAAGAAGAAGGCGGATATGAAAGAGAGTATTAGAATAATCCTTATGGCGGCCACCCTGCTCCTGGCAGGTTGCGCTTCCCATGAACATATGTCATATAAATCACCCTACAGGCCGGTTGAGAGCCTTGCCCCGGGTGAGATAATGCACCTACCTACCGGGACGCTCCTTACGAGCGAGGAGCTCTTTAAATTCCTTTACCCCTCCAGGGTCGTTTACGTTGGTGAGACCCATGAAAATTTAAAACACCACGAAGTGCAGCTCCAAGTGATTAAGGCGCTTAACGACCGCTACCCCGGCGAGGTTGTCGTAGGCATGGAGATGTTCCAGAGGCCGGCCCAGGAGTTTCTCGACAAGTGGATTAGCGGCGATGCCGACGATAAGGAGTTCTTTAGTGAGTGGATGAAGAACTGGGGGGTGGAGTACGATTACTACAAAGGGGTGCTTGAATATATTCGCGACAATAAGATCCCTCTTATAGCGCTTAACGTCTCTAAGAAGAGGGTCCGACAGCTCATCGGTAAGGATACGGGAAAGAGCCACTCAAAGAAAGAGCCCAAAGTGACCGCCACCGGCGGAGGCGAGACCGAATACGTAAAAGAAACAGATAACGAGACGGCTGAAAAGCCCGCCATAGAGCAAGAACCACTCCCGGAGCTTGACGAGACGGACCAGTATCACAGGGCCTGGGTAAAAGCTGTCTACTCTGACCCGAGCCACGGCAGCTCCGGCTTCGACGGTTTTTACCGCGTCCAGCTCATGTGGGAAGAGACGATGGCAGAGACGATAGCCAAATACCTCCAGAGCGAGACTGGCAAGGGCAAGCACATGGTAGTTCTAGCCGGAGGCGGCCACCTGGGATACGGCTTCGGCATACCCAAACGCGCCTTCAGGAGGCTCATGGAACCGTATACGGTAGTTATGCCGGTCTCTACGGATATCATTACAGATAAGAAGGCCGGGGAGAAGAAGGGGGCCAAGTACCTCAACATAAATATGCCGAACTTCCCTCTTCTCCTCGCCGATATCGTCTGGGCCACCGAATACCAGTCCGTCCCGATCACCAGGCCGAAGCTAGGCGTCTATCTCGTTGAAGAGAAGAAAGGGGTGACGATCTCTCTCGTTACGCCGGGCTCTCCGGCTGAGAAGCACGACCTATTCTCAGGGGATATAATAAAAAGCCTTGACGGAGAAGAGGTTAAGGAGATATTCGATATCGTCTACCTCCTGAGCCTCAAAGAATTCGGCGATACAGTGCTCGTTAGCGTGTACCGTGACGGAGACGATCTCGAAATAGAAATTAAACTAACGCCGGAAGTAAAGCACAAGACGGACGACGACGATTAATCGAAGTCAAAGCGCAGGAGCTCTTCACCGACGAGCGAGCCGTGAAGTAGACCGCCCCCTTCTTTAAAGACCAGATATCCCTTTGATGTAAGGTGAGGAATACGCCTTGCGATAGAGTTCATAGTAGCCTCGTCGGTCATGCCGAGGAGAGCTACGTGCGTTTTTTCCGTATCTTTGCGGTCCCTGAAGGCCACCACCACCACATTTCGGGTGATATCAAAGACCTCCCCCTTAATCGTAAAGAGATTACCCTCAAGCGACACATCTTTTGAAGGAGCATTCCAGTAGCGCTCGAAGAGCGGGTTGACATCCGGCCCGCCGAAGATGAAGAGACCGCCGCTGCCGCTCGAAAGACCCTCGGGCACGTCGCCGGCGTTAGTAACCCTTTGCCCGTAATCCCTGGAAAGAGAGAGAGCGACAGGGGCGTATTTATCCGAAACCTCTGCGGAGGGCGGCAATACATAATACCCCTTCTCTGAACCGAAGAATGAGCCGAAGAGTGGCGGCGTCTCCCTGTAGGATAAGAGGCGAAAAAGATCCAATCCGGGATCTATCTCCAGGGTTTTGGGTTTTGAAGATAGTGTGATATCGAATCGCTGCCTCTCTTTAACAAGGTCTATCTCCTTACGCACCTCTCCGTCCACGGTTCTTACTAGCATTGTGATCTTCAGGATATAAGCCTCATCCCCCTGATCCAGAAGAAACGATAGATGGTACTCCCCGCCCTTCTCCCCCGTAAGAGCCACGTCGCTTAACGAGAGGCTCGGGGCCCCTCGTATAACGAACCACTGGTAGAAGAACCAGTCGAGCTTCCTCCCTGTCTCTGCCTCGAATGCCTTCTCAATATCCTCGCTTGTGGTGAATGTGAATTTATTATCATCATAAAATCGCCGTAGCGAAGCGTAGAAGAGCTCATCTCCAACGAGCTTTCTCAGCATATGAAAGACATAAGAACCTTTATTATATCCTACTGCCCTGGCCCACATGCTTGTCTCGAATCTAAACTCCTTAAGAGAGACAGGGAGCGAGCCAGCGTAGTTACGGTAGCTCTCAAGGGACTGCCTCCTGTAGCCTGCCCCCTCCCCGGCCCTCTCCTGATAGAGGTGGTCGGCGGTATATGTCGTAAGTGCTTCGGCCCAGTTCCCGTAAACCGGGTCTATGAAGACGGAGTTCCCCCACCAGTTATGGACGAGTTCGTGCCCAAGCGAAGTATCGGGTATAAACGGAAGGCGTATAATATTAGAGCCGAGAAGGGTATAGGATGGCATGCCGTAACCAGTCGGGAGGTGGCTTTCGACAACGGCGAATTTCTTATACGGGTAGGGAGGCAGTATATCGGCATAGAAATCCAGATACTCTTTTACCTTATCGAAGTAGACCTTTGAGAGGGGCTTATCTTCTTTCAAAAAGAATGTATAGAGCTTTATCCCTCTATGCGAATCCTCCTCGACGACAAACCTCGATACGATAAGGTTTGCCCCGTCGAGGTTCTTACGACTCACCCATCTGTTTACCCTCCTGCTACCCTCCCTGGAGCTGGATACCCACTCGCCCTCCATCACGGCATTAAAGGCGGAGGGTGTGGTAACGGTAACATCGAAGGTAGCAGTACGTCCCTCTCTCACGGGATACCATCCCGAAGTTGATGGAAGGAAGGCCCCTTCCTCGCCTATAACGCCTGTATTTATAAAAGATATACCCCTCTTAATCTCCGCCGTAGCCCCTTCAAAGCCGGGGAAGCGCCCTCTGTAAGTAAATACCAAAGCTCCTTTTCCTAAAACTTCATCGGTGAAATTTTCAGGCAATAGATTCAGGGTTATGATCTTTGCATCGTATAACGCTGCATCTGATATTTTGGCTTCGATCTCTCTTCCTGAGAAGCGGACCTTATCTACGCTAATATTTGATCCTACCGCAAAGGTGACCTCTCCGTCGTCGGCGTCAAAGCAGCAAACCGTGTCAGTACCGATGAGGAGGCGCTCAGTAGTATCGACACTAACCACTATCTCGTGGGCGAGGCTTATATCCTTAAGAGGGTGGGAGATGGCCGGATGCGGAGCCGAGAAGAAGGCCGAAAACGTAAGCAACAGTAGTGAATATCTAAGGAGCCTTATGGACGGAAAAGTTAGTCTATTCATATGATAACGATACTATACTCGGAGGAAATAAACAAATCTATCGTTATAAAGCCCTATCTAAGGAGGAAAACAAAGCTTGCCAAGGTCACTGAAGTGGATTATAATAAATTGATAAGTAGAGCCGGTTTAAAGGTCTTTCACTAATGATTATAAGCCCGCCGGAGTGCCTGTCTTGGATTAATATCATATTGTCTTCTAGGTGTGGGTTAAAGGAGGAACTAAGATGAAGTTTCTAGCCGCTATATTAATTTCAGTGATGCTTATCTTCGGGAGTGCTCAGCTTTCTTCGGCCAAGACGAAGATGATGAATGAACCGTCCGATATAGGCATCACCTTCGATGTGCTTGTACTGCGCCCTCTCGGCTTTACGGGCTTCGCCCTCGGCACAACACTCTTCCTCGTATCGCTGCCCTTGACGGCTGTTACCGGCAGCGTCGGAACGACAAAGGATAAACTCGTTGACTACCCGGCCTATTACACCTTCAGGAGACCTGTTGGATACCTGGATATGCCGTAAGCCCGAAGTTAGTCCACGCCAGGCATCAAAGGCAGTCCAAGTGGCGTTGATTCTAAAACGGCGGGTATTTTCTATCCTCATACTGCTACTAAGCGATCCGCCTCTTTTGCCAAAAATAAATTTTCCCAAAAAGAAGCGCCCCGTATGTAACTACATACGGGGCGCTCTATATTCAGTGACTCTCTAAAACCCTCTTAACTCAGCCTTTTTTAGCTGCGGCTTTCTTTGGCGCTGCCTTCTTTGCCGTGGTCTTCTTTTTAGCTGCGGCTTTCTTCGGCGCTGCCTTCTTTGCCGTGGTCTTCTTTTTAGCTGCGGCCTTCTTCGGCGCTGCCTTCTTTGCCGTAGTCTTTTTAACTGCGGCTTTCTTCGGCGCTGCCTTCTTTGCCGTAGTCTTTTTAGCTGCGGCCTTCTTCGGCGCTGCCTTCTTTGCCTTGGCCTTCTTCGATCCTACCATCATGGCGAGCTCGGACTTTTCTATGGATTTTATAATCTTCTTAAAACCGCTTATTGCACTCTTCTTGTTTTTGGCAACCTCTCTAAGAACAGCTTTGTACTCCTTCTCAGCCACATTGGTTACCGCGCCCTGCACCTTTGGAAGCAATGCCTCAAAACGTTTCAAGATAATCTTCAGTTCAGTTAATGCACTCGCCATCTGACTCTCCTTTGTATGAAATGAATTTCAGTATTCAAATATGCATCTCTCTTTAGAATAAAATATTTTACACTCGAAGGTCAATCTATTTCATCTTTATTAATAAAAAAAGATTTTTCAGGCAAGGTAAAAATTCAAAAAAATAAATCAACAACACCCGGAGCCGCTACCGCCATCAACCGGGTCACAGCTCCCGGCAAGATCACCTGTGGCGTCGATCACGGTGAAGCTCGCCCTGTATGGGTCGCTTGATAACTTCTCGGCGGTATCGGTACATACCTCGACCGGCATTCCTGCAGGATAGTCGTGTCCGTCATCGTCTCTTACCGAAGTCATCGGGCCGTTATATATCGCGTACTGCCCTACGAAAGCGCACTCGGGCTTCTTCACGTATTTATAACCGCTTATTGTTATGGAATCGAAGCGAAGGCCCTTTACTTCCCTGTAAAGATACCTGGAGGTAACATTTATACCGTAGAAACCGGCACCGCGCGCCAGCCTTGTGAACTCCTTCTCCTTAAGGGCTCCGGAGATGCACTCTCCCCAGAGTGTCTTATCGTCCTGCATCTCTTGCGGCACATCTTTCTCGGAGACTATATCCGCTATGGTAAAAGACCCTCTATCCTTTAATACGCGGTATATCTCGCCAAAGACTTTCTCCTTATCTCCGGAGAGGTTTATTACGCAGTTTGAAAGCACGACATCGACCGTCTCGTCATCAACGGGAACCTCTTCGAGAAAGCCCTTTCTAAAATCGACGTTTGCGTAACCGAGCTTTTCACCGACGCTCTCTTTGGCGTCTACGGCTCTTTTGAGCATGTCATCGGTCATATCCACGCCGATTACAGAGCCGCTGCTGCCGACAACGCGTGAGGCGATAAAACAGTCTATCCCCACTCCTGAGCCCAGGTCCAACACGGTATCACCCGGCTTTACGCCAGCCTCGGAGACGGGACTGCCACAGCCGTATGAGATGCCAAGTATATCGTCCGGGATGTGAGAGGTATCAACGTCTTTACGCGTTACAGGGCAGCAGAGTTCTGCCTGAGGGTTCTTGGCCGCATCCGAATAAAAAGATTCAACGGAAGTTCTTACTTTTTCCACCATGATAAATATCTCCTGAAATTTAACGGTCTAGAGAACCCTGAAAGGAGCTAAACCCTTTTAAGGACTTCGATCATTTCTTTATGAATTAGCGAATTTGACGCGACGATCCTGCTGGTATCTTCTACTGTTGCGCTCTCTGCGGAAAAGTCCGTCACCAGCCCCCCGGCCTCTCTTATTATAAGCATCGCCGCAGCTACGTCCCAGGGTTTTAGCTTAAGCTCCCAAAACCCGTCGAACCTGCCGCAGGCTACATATGAAAGATCAAGTGCAGCTGCCCCTGCCCTTCGTATCGCCTGCGCCCTCACGGCAAAGTTAGAGAAGTGGTCGAGGTTATTCTCCTTAGACGTTCTGATGTCATAGGGGAAACCCGTAGCTAGGAGCGAACGCTCTACCTTAGCCGTCGTTGAGACCATTACCCTCTTACCGTTAAGAAAGGCCCCTCCCGAACGTACGGCGGTAAAGAGCTCTCCCCTTACCGGGTCGTAGACCACACCTGCGGTAAGTACGCCGGAGACTTCGAATGCTATGGATATGCAGAAGAATGGAAACGAGTGAGAGTAATTGGTGGTGCCGTCTATGGGGTCGATGATCCACCGGCATGTGGAGCCGCTCTTCTCCTCGACGCGCTCCTCAGAGAGGATGCCGTCATCCGGGCGGCTTTCGCGAATTATGGAGATGATAAGCTCCTCGGCCCTTCGGTCCATCTCTGTAACAAGGTCTATCTCGCCCTTGTACTCAATGCTGTGGAGGCTATCGACTTTGGAATATACGAGGGCTCCGGCCTCACGAGCTGCCCTCTCGGCTATGGCGAGTACTACTTCAGGTGCGGGAGAATGTTCCGAAACGTCGGGGCCGGAAGCCATATCAGTCGTCCTTTGACGCGGCAGACGGGCAACCCGCGCAGGCGTCGCCCGAGGGGGCTGGTGCAGAGGAAGAGGCCGACGGCGGGGAAGACGTGCCCGCATCTTTAGAGGTGTCTGTATATCCGTCCTTGAACCAGCCGCCGCCCTTGAGCGCAAAGTTAGACCTTGAAATCATCTTACTAACACTGCCAGAGCAGTGGATGCATTCCTTTACGGGTTCGTCCGAAAATTTTTGCCTTACCTCGAACTCCTCACCGCACTCAGAGCATTTGTATTCATATACCGGCATCTTTTCTTAACCCTCCGAAAATTTATTTATTACAATTAATATAGGTACGAGCCGAGCGAAAGTCAACACTTAGGCTGTTCCTGTATATTCTATTTTATAACATTTTAAGCTGAGAATCCATAAAGAGAAGGTGTTAACTAACATACCGGTAAGTCTCCGCAAAGGCATATGGAAGACCGTAAGCTAGAAGCAATCCCTCTAATACTTTACCTCCACAAGGTAAAGCCCCTTGGAAGGGGCGGTAACTCCGGCTCGCTTCCTGTCTTTTGCCTCGATTATCGCAGGTATTTCTTCGGGCGCTATCTTCCCCTTGCCAACGTTAACAAGCGTCCCGGCCATTATCCTTACCATATGCATGAGAAAGGAACGTCCCGTTACACGAATCTCTATAAAGACGTCCTCTCTTGAGACCTTTACCGAGTGAATTTCGCGTATTGAGTGATCCGCCTCGGAGTGTGCGCTCTGGAATGACGAAAAATCCTTCTGGCCAATAAGGAATTTAGCCGCCTCCTGCATGCGCTTAAGATTAAGAGGTCTCTTTACGAGCCAGCATCGGCCCCTGTGGATCGCCGTCTCGCTGGTGTTATTATAGATCTTATAGATATAGGTCTTCTCTTTGGCGTCGTGCCTGCTCCCGAAGCCCTGTGGTACAACGGTAACGTCCTTTACGACGATATCGTCAGGCAAAATGTCCTTTAGCGACTGGCGGATGGCCAACGGATGAATACCTGAGTCGGTAGTGAAATTTGCGACCTGGCCGTAGGCGTGTACGCCGGAGTCGGTGCGGGAAGCACCCTTAAGGTTAACCTTCTCTCCTAGAATCGCTTCAAGGGCACGTTTGACAGTGCCCTGGACAGTCGGGAGCTCGGGCTGAATTTGCCAGCCGCAGTAATGCGTACCGTCGTACTCGATTAGAAGTTTCAGATTGCGCATCGGTCGTTAGATGTAGCTCTCTATGAGCTTCTCCGCAATTTGAACGGCATTTAGGGCTGCGCCCTTCCTGAGATTGTCAGATACGACCCACATGTCTATCCCGTTCGGGACGCTCACGTCGCGGCGAATACGACCGACAAAGACATCGTCCTTTCCGGTAATATCGAGCGCAAGGGGGTAGCTCTCATCGGCCGGGACGTCGAGGACGGTCACTCCCGGCGACGCCGAAAGAATCGCCCTCACCTCATCGGGGGTCGCGGGCTCTTCAGTCTCGATATTAATCGACTCGGAGTGGCAGTTAAAAACAGGAACGCGGACGGCTGTCGCGGAGATGCCGATGGAATCGTCGCCTAAAATCTTTCTAGTCTCCTCTATCATCTTCATCTCCTCCTTGGTATAGCCGTTCTCCGTAAAGACGTCTATCTGAGGGAGGCAGTTGAAGGCAATGGTATAGGGAAATATCTTCGTCTCCGGGGTCTGCATATTAAAGAGCGCCCTCACCTGCTCGGAGAGCTCGTCCATCGCCTCCTTACCCGCACCGGATACGGCCTGGTAGGTGGAGACTACAATTCTATTAATATGGAAACGGTCGTGCAGGGGCTTTAGCGCCACCACCATCTGAATAGTCGAGCAGTTAGGGTTGGCGATGATATTCCTCTGAGGATACCCGGCTATGGCCTCGGGGTTAACTTCGGGCACGACGAGCGGCACGTCCGGCTCCATCCTGAAGCGGCTCGTATTGTCTATTACTATGGCTCCGGCTTCGGCTGCCTTCGGCGCGTATATCTCCGATACGCTCGCGCCGGGCGAGAAGAGGCCGATGTCTACTCCACAGAAGTCCGCCTCCTCAATATTTTTAACCGTTAACTTCTTACGGTTAAATGTAATGGTCGACCCGGCGCTCCGCTCAGAGGCGAGGAGGGTCATCTCACCCACGGGGAATTTACGCTCCTCAAGGATAGAGAGTATCTCTTTTCCGACCATGCCGGTCGCCCCAGCTACGGCAATATTATATTTGTCTTTCTTCACTTTCTCTCCCAACTTCTTCAAAAGTAGTTATTATAATGGGTTTTATTATATAAGAGCCTGCGCGTCTTTATTAAGAGAGACACTCTTCGGGACTATGCCCGGCTGGACTGAAGAGCTCCCGGCGGCGGTCTTTACGCTCTGAAACCTTCACTTTGCTGCGGCATTCTTCAGCGCCTCAATCGTCGCCTTGTAATCGTCTGAGCCGTATACCGCCGAACCTGCGACGAATACGTCTGCCCCGGCAGCCGCGACCTCCGCGATATTAGAGATTTTAATCCCGCCGTCTACCTGAAGCTCGGCCTTTGACCCCGCCTCGTCTAGCATCTTTCTAACTTTCCTCACCTTGGCGGTGCTCGACTGGATGTAACTCTGACCGCTAAAACCCGGGTTTACGCTCATTACGAGGACCAGGTCGAGCTCGCCGATGACCTCTTCGAGGAGGCATACCGGGGTAGACGGGTTAAGGGATACTCCGGCCTTCTTCCCAAGTTTTTTAATCTCGGCCACCGTGGCGTTAAGATGTACCGTGGACTCGGCGTGGACGGTTATAATGTCGGCACCGGCGGCGGCGAACTCGGGAATATAGCACTCCGGGTTTTCTATCATCAGGTGTACGTCGAGCGGAAGCTCTGTAACGGCCTTAACGGCCTTGACGATAAAAGGGCCTATAGTAATATTAGGGACAAAGTGACCGTCCATGACGTCAATATGTATATAGTCTGCGCCTCCGGCTTCTACGGCGCGCACCTCGGCGCCAAGCTCCGCGAAATCCGCCGAAAGTATCGATGGTGAAATCTTTATCATTTCAAAACTCCTTATAAAAATCTAAATGGAAGCGTTCGGCGTAAGATACGCCTCGGAGGGTATCGAGAGCCAGTCGTCTTCTTAGAGAAGCTCCCTTAGCTTCTCGGATAAAAGGCTTTTGGTTATCCCGCCGACGTGCCGGTAATGCATCTTGCCGGACTTGTCGTATACAACGGTCATCGGAACGCCGTATACCTGGTACGCTCTCATAATGCTATCGTCCTTATCAAGGCCGTTCGGGTATGTAATCTTAAAGTCCCGAAGAAACTTCCTCGCCCCCTGCTCTGAGTCCTGTACCGCAACGCCTACGAAGTTCACCTTACGCTTAAAATCCCTGTAGGCCGACTCAAGGTCCGGGGCCTCGAACCTGCACGGGCCACACCATGAGCCCCAGAAGTTAATAACGAGCGGCTTACCGGTAAGTGTCTCAACCTTTAAGCTCGGGCCGTCGAAGGTCTCTATGGTAAAAGGTATTACCCTGCCTCCGTCGGAGGCGACGGCATCCGGCGTGATACCCGGCCATATCTTACTAACGCCAAAATATACGGCGATGGAGAAGACGATAGCCGCGAGGAGCGCGAGGGGTATAATAATTTTCTTATTCATATTCATAGGAGACCACAATTAAAGCCGTGAGCATAGATTTAAGATGAAACTAAAAACCGGCACGACGGTCCTTTGCGGGACTGTCGTGCCGGGAAATAAGCCGCTTCGGGAAGACTATCTTACGCCAGGAGATAAAATCTATCCGTTATATCAACGCGTTTACAAGACAACCAGCCCCTCTCCGGGCAGTAAGACCTCTAAAGAGGTCGGAAAATTCTTTCAGGTGGCCTTACTTAAAAGCTCATCGACCTGCTTCTTCGGAACGGCCCCGATGATCTGATCCACTATCTCTCCGCCCTTGAAGAGTATGAGGGTCGGGATGCTCCTGACGCCGTACTTGCCGGGGGTGGACTGGTTCTCATCGACATTGACCTTCACAATGCTCACCTTGCCGCTATACTTCTCTGCCATCTCCTCAAGTAGAGGGGCTATCGCCTTACACGGGGCGCACCATGTGGCCCAAAAGTCCACAAGTACGGGTATCTCGGAACCGAGGACATCCTCATCGAATGTAGCGTCGGAAGTGTCCTTAATGTTTTCAGACATTTATAGACTCCTTTCAATTGCATTTTATAATAAAAAATATTACCTGTTACTTTAGAATATAGCCGTGGCTTTGTCAACCTGTTTTGCCGGTGACGCAAGCCGGAAAAAGACCGCCACTCACTTTTTACCCTTGACAGGGTGGACGCTAAGAGAGAGAATAGACGGTCATGAAAGCAGACGAATTATTAAACCTACTTGAAGAGACCTCCGAAAGGCTCGACGTAAAGCTCGACTACGACGACATCAGAAAGGGTGTCGTCACGAGTTATGGCGACGCCTATGTACTTAGGGGTGAGCGCCGGATACTCATCGACAAGTCCCTTGATACGGGCGAACGCGCCGACCTTTTGATAAAGATACTCGCAAAGTTCGATACCGAGGGGATATTTCTGGCGCCAGAGGTGCGTACGAAGATCGATGAAGCCAGAGCCGACGAGGAGAGAAGGACTGCCAGAGAGGCAAGCGAGCCCCTGGAGACGTCAGAAGACAGCTCTGAGGTATCAGACGCCCCGGATGAACCGGAAGAGTCAGGTGAAGAAACTGCCGGAAACACAGAGTAAACTTACCCGCCCCCTTACCCCTTGACGCCGTACCCCAGGTAATTCACCGAAGTATCTCCCGAGAGATAGAAAGCGAGTTTTAGAGGGTTGTAGCTAATACCTTTTAGCTCCGTTACCTCCACGCCGCACTCCCCGAAGTGTCGTACCAGCTCCGAGGGCCTTATAAACCTCTCGAAGTCGTGGGTTCCCTGCGGGAGCATACCGAGGAGGTCTTCGGCGACGAATATGGCCAGAAACCTCGATTTAAGGGTCTTATTGATGGTGCTGAAGAAGAATAACCCATTCTCTTTAAGGAGTGATGAGGCGTCCTTTATAAGGCCTGTAAGGTCGTCGACGTGTTCAAGTACCTCCGAGCAGACTACTACGTCAAACTTCTCCGGCTTCTCCTTCTTTAGGTCCGAAAGAGCTACCAGCCTGTAATCTATCTCAAGGCATTCGCCCCCCGTAACCTCACGGTGCTTCTTTGCCGTTTCTATGGCCAGCGGCGAGAGGTCTATCCCGGTTACAGCCGAAGCCGCTCCTGCAAAACGTTCGCTCAAGAGCCCGCCGCCGCAGCCGAGGTCCAAAACCCTTTTGCCCGAGAGTCCGCCGATAAGGTCACTCGCCACCTCCTCGAAGTAGTCGAACCTTACGGGGTTAATCTTATGAAGAGAGACGAGCCTCCCCTTCGGGTTCCACCAGTCGTCGGCAAAATGATCGAAGTCTTGTATTTTAGCGTCCATATCCATACGAAAGTACCAGATTTCTTCGTCCGTGGCAAGGGCGATTAAGCAACCGTAAAACCACTCCGGCTGACCCTGTTATTTTTCAAAACACAAAAAGGTTTTAATTTAATCAAAAACTCCTCCGGTGGCGGCTTCTATCTCACTAATGAGGCGGGTGGCTTCTTTGTAGCCGGGGTTGCGGCTCCTTAGCGAAACGAGCTCACGGTAGGCCCTTTTCACCTCTCCTGCTTCGAGGTGGATTATCGCGAGATTAAATCTCGCCTCGTCTATGGAGGGGTTTAGCCTTAACGTCTCCTCGTATTCGGCTACCGCCTCTTCTAACATACCGAGTTCATGGTATGTCCAGCCGAGGTTATAGCGCACATCCGGGTTCATTGGTGATTTAATAGCCGTATCCGTCCATAGAGACAGGTTACCTTGCCATACCGGTATCCTCGAAAGGGTGCCCGCAGCGTAAAGGATAAGCACCGTACTCAAGACTACGACCGTAGCAGGGGCGCCCCACCGCCCCCTCCTCGCTCCGGCGCGAAGAAGGCACACAAAAACAAAAGAGACGAAGACCCCAAAGCCGGCGACCGGCAAATAGAGGTACCTGTCGGCGAATGCGACAGTCGCCAGCGCCGGGACGTATAGGACGGGAAGGATGGGCAAGACTATCCAGATGAGCGGGAAAGAAAAGAGCCCCTTGCCTCTCCGTATTAGTACGGCGAGGAGGATCAGGAATAGAAGCGTAACCCCAAGGGATACTATAAACCGCGGTTCGCTAGCCGAGGCTACGGGATAGAACTCATATACGGCGTTTAACCCTACGGGCAGCAAGAGCTTACCGATATAGGCGGCAAATAGCGGAAAGATATTTAAGATAACATCCGCCGGGCCAAGCTCAATCTGGGCGTGGTGCATGAGCCCGCCTATCACAGCCCCCCTTATTACCAGGAAGAGAGCGGCTATCACGAAGTACGGCAGGGCGCGAATAGTTACATTCTTAACCCTCTCACGAAGAGAGTTTGCCTCCGCGCCGCCAAAGCCGCCAAGAAGGAGTTCGTAGAAGCATATGAATGGCACCAGCATAATGGCCGGCTCCTTACAGAAGAGGGCCAAAGCAAAAAAGAGGTAAGATAGAGTGCGGCGCGTTCTCCGCCCCCTAGCCAGTTCGCCGCCGGAGGAGCGCATATAAAAGAGGAAAGAGAGGAGGAAGAAGAGCGTATATGTAAGCTCGGGAATTGATGAAATCCAGCTCACAGGCTCGGTACTGACCGGATGGAGAGCAAAGATCATCGCGGCGATGAAAGGCAGCGCAAAGGGGCTTAACAAAACCTTCTCCGTCAGTGAGAGACCGGCCTCCGCTCCGGAGGCCGGCAAAACGCCTACACTTTCGGGAGCGCCTGGAAGGCGCGAACTAAATCTCACGACGATAGAGAAGAGGGTTAGGGTATTTAACGCATGAAGCACGGCGTTTACCAGATGATATCCCCAGGGCTTAAGGCCGAAGAGCATATATTCAATTGTGAGCACGAGGTGAAAAAGCGGCCTGTAGATATTGGACTCAACTCCCTGAAACATCCAGTGTGACGAGCTAAATACCTGACTGAGGTTACCAAAACTCCTTATCCACGGGTTAGCGGTGACCTGCGGCACGTCGTCGTATACAAATCCGTTAGGAAGTGTGGTCAGGTAGACGGCAAGCGGGACGATAAACACCAGAAGCTGAAGGAGCGGCAGTGTACGTTTTGATACTTCTCTCTTATCAGCCATATACTAAAAACATATACCTTTCAATCAAACCCCAGGAGGTAGTCAGAGGCCCCTCAGAGCGTCCTTAAACAGCCGTAACTATTATCTTTTACCATAAATAGGCCCAAAAGTATGCCCCTTCTTGAAGCACGCCCTTGATTTAAGCTGGCTTTTGCTATATTCTGTAAAATATGTTCTCTGATTACGGAAAAGAAAGACTTAAAATATTTGGAACGCTCTTCAAGAAGAAGGCCGCCATGAAGGAGGGGTGGCCGTGGGTACTGGAGCCGGATAAGATACGCTTCAAGCTCGGTAAAAGACTTGGCGACCTCAAAATCCCCTACCATCTCGGAATAGAGGACGAGGAGTGCGTTCAGCTGGCCATAAACGAGCTCCTTCAGCTCTATAAGAAACGCCACGAAACTGTTGATCCAGGTAAGCAGGAACAAAATACTCCGTCGGTGGCGTTAAAGGTTTTCTCCGTCAAGAGCTCGGCCGAGAAAGAGAAGATAGAACTCGGCCCTCAGACATACCGGATAGATATCTTTCAGTCCGGCTCAATAGAAGAAAAACTCGCCCTTGATATCATCACCACCACACCTCTCATAGACTGCTCCATGCTAAAGGTCTGGCTCTCCCCTGAAGGAAAGGGCAAGGCCCTCTTCAACTGGTGTTCTACTCTCCTTGAAAAATCACTCATCGAGGAGGCGAGGAACGAAGAGGGCGAGATGACGAGCTACCTGGCCCTTCTGGCTATCATCAAGACGATACGCAAAAGGAAAAAGTGCATAACCGATTTCAGGGTAAAGAGGATATCTTATGAACGCCTCGACATGGCCACCGGCACGATCCTCTACCAGGTGCTTAAAACGGCCCTTGACGAGATCTTTAGACGCCTCAAGACTGAAAAGAGCATTTTTTGCAGCCCGAAGACCGAGACGATACTAAAGACCGCACTCACCCAGCAGGATTTCCTGCTTATTCATCCTATACACTACACCACCTCACTCAACCAGTACTACATAAGCGACTCTATAATTGAGGCATTTAACCCGCACGTGCCGGAGTTTAATGATTGGCCTAAAGACCCGGAGGAATTTGTCACGGTTACTGCCCTGAAGGTAGCACTGGACACTAATGCCATGAGCGTCATAGAGGGCCATTACTACAACGTGATTCTAAGAGAAGAGATCATCGAGTATCTGATGACCTACGATGTTCCGGGTTCCAAGGACAACGCATTCCTCTATGAGATTTACTTATATGACAGGCAGAGCCACATGAGGGACGCAAAGACCGTGGCGGCCCTTCAGGCAAACCTTAGTACGCTTGAGACGAAATTCACAAGGGACGGCGTAAGGCTAAAAAAGATAAGGGCCATTACGAGCACCGTCGCCAATATGAAACTCCTGCTCATAGACGGCCATAAGGGCGAACTATCGAAGATAAAAAAGTTCCTGCCGGATCTTGCAAGAAACTACCTCGCCTTCCGCCTCGACTGCGTCGCAGGAAAGTCAGTTGCAATCTCCCTGGAGCACCTTAACGACAGGCGTCTCAAATTCTCAGCCGACCTCCTTCAGGAAGAATTCAATCACGGCAGGCTTTACCGTTTTTCAAACGACACCCGTCCCGTGCTTAAGGCTTTAACCATCGATAACCAGGCGCAGCTCGTAGTCGACATAAGGGATTTCACCAAGATGACGCTCAAGTTCAAAGAGGTCGCTATGGCGGAGTTCATGAAAGACAAATTTTACGACCCGATACTCATAAACGCCAGAAAGTATAACAGTTCCCACCTTATGCATGGGAGAGAGCACGCGATAGAGCTCAGTAACCTGCCCGGCGACATGGCCGTATTCTCCGGCAATACAGCCGGCCTTGTCGCCCTTGCAAAGGATATCCAGACTATTGCCCGCCAGTACAGGGAAGAAGTTAAGAAAAAGTTTCTCCCCATGCTGGATAAGCTTATTGAGAATTTCAATGAAAAGTTCAGAGCCGAACAAGAGAGGCTGGCGCTCGAAAATGCCGAGAACGGTGAGAACTCGGAGACCCTTATATCTATAACCGGTGCCGATGAACTCATCGGCACCGTATCAAGGAAAGAACTCGAAGCCGATATTACCGAGGAGATGGAGGCCGGGCTCTTCATATCATACGGCTCCAAGGCCGAAACAATAATCATAGACGGTAAGGACGGCTTCTCGAATAAAATAAAAGTCGCCATCGGCGACAAGATAAACGAGGCTTCAAAGGGGACGAAGCGGAGCCTCGCTATAATGGAAAAACTTAAGCTCAGACTCGAAGAAGAGCGCAAGAAGACGAAGAAGAAGGACTTGTTCCTGCCGTTTAAAGTATACATAGACAAAATATACAGTATAAGTATCCCGCTCGGGCTTGAAGAGAGGCTCGCCGAAGAGATTACGGATAGAGAAAAGTCCGATAAGTCGCTCATCGTGAAGATGATAGAGGAAGAGTATCAGGAAGACCTGGAAAAACTGCGCCTTGGCATACCGGAGACGTCGCTTAAAGTGCTCTCCGTGGAGCGCAGCATTCACAACCGGGGTCAAGCCATGAGCGCAGAGGCCTTCAAGGCATACAGGAAAGAGGTCAAGGCCACAAGGTTCTTCTTCAAGAGAAAGATAAAGACCAACGATTTAGACGATGCGATAAAGGGGCTCTTCTACTTTGACGAAGATATGATGGAACTCTGGTTCGGCGTCCAGGTAAAGGACGGCAAAGAGGATGTCGAGATATTCCACAGGACCGGAGATATAACATTCGAGAGTTCAGGGGAGCAGGGGCCGGTTACGGTATACGAACTACTGGACACTGCCTCACCGCTATTCATAGGTATCAAGAATATTTATTTCAAGGACTGGTACCAGGACGCCAAGGCCAGCCTTGAAAACGTCGTAAAAGACCTTCCGTAAATATAACCGGCAGCTTCAGGGACGCCGGTTAAAGAGGACCGCCAGACATTATGAGTATGAATATAATATTTGCATCATCTGAGGCCGTGCCGTTTGCAAAGACCGGCGGCCTTGCCGACGTATCCGGCTCGCTCCCTTCCGCTATAAAAGCGCTTGGAGCCGAGGTATGCCTCTTTCTCCCCCTCTACAGAGATATCCAGGACGGCAGTTTTAACCTTGAGTCCACCGGCGTTAAGGTAACCGTCCCCGTAGGAGAAAAAGATATCGAATGTGAGATACTTATCTCGGAAGCGCCCGGCGGCGTTACGGCCTACTTCTTAAAAAAGGACGAGTACTTCGACAGGAGCGGCCTCTACGGCGGTGCGGACGGAGATTACTTCGATAACCTCGAACGCTTCACCTTCTTTTCACGCGGCGTAATCGAAGCCGCCAAAGCCCTCGATATTAAACCCGATATAATGCACTGTAACGACTGGCAGACGGGGCTCATCCCGGCCTATATAAAAGATACATACAGTAAAGACCCCTTCTTTAAGAAAACGGCGACGCTCTTTACGATACACAACCTCGCCTACCAGGGGCTCTTCCCTCCGGAGCTCTTCAAGGCGACGCACCTCTCAGAGCGCCTCTTCACCTTCGACGGCCTTGAGTTCTGGGATAAGGTGAGCCTCCTTAAGTCAGGTATCGTCTTTTCCGATGTCATCACCACAGTGAGCGAAACCTACGCCGCGGAGATCCAGACCAAACGCCTGGGCGCCGGGCTCGACGACCTCCTTAAACACAGGAAGAAAGACCTGCACGGCGTATTAAACGGCGTTGACTACAGTGTCTGGGACCCGGAGACGGACTCACTCATAGCGGCCAATTTTACGGCGGATGATCTAGCGGGAAAGCAGTCATGTAAGGATGCACTCTTAAAGGAGTTCGGCCTCCCGACTGGTAAGGAAAGGCCGCTCATCGGCATTGTATCACGCCTCGTCGACCAGAAGGGCTTCGATATAGTCACAAAGGCGGCGCGTAAGATACTCAAGATGGGTTTTGCCCTTGTGCTCATAGGCACTGGGGAGACCCGCTACGAAGAGTTCTTTAGGAAGCTCGCTACCGAAAACCCCAAAAGCGTTGGCGTGAAGATCGGCTATAACGAAGGGGTCGCGCACAGGATAGAAGCCGGGGCGGATATCTTCCTCATGCCCTCAAGGTACGAACCGTGCGGCCTTAACCAGATATACAGCCTTAAGTACGGGACGATCCCGGTCGTCAGGGCGACAGGCGGGCTTAACGATACTATTCGTGATTTTACGGAACCTGGAGGTAACGGCTTTAAGTTCAAAGGGCTTTCGGCTAAAGCCCTTCTTGATACGCTCTCCGAAGCCGCAGGCCTTTATAAGGACAAGTCTCGCTGGAAGAAGCTCATGTGTACCGCCATGAAGGAGGATTACTCATGGGAGAGGAGCGCCGGACGCTACATGGAGCTTTACCGGCTCGCGCTTAGCAGCCTGCACGTTTCTTAGGCACTTACAACCTAATCATTAGTCACCCACACACATACCCACACAGAAACATCCTTACATTACAGATAGTTAGCTATTGGCACTTAAATTGCTCTTATTAAAATTCCATGAAGACTATCGCCATAATAGAAGACGACCCGTCACAAAAGTTCGTACTTAGAAACCTGGTCGAGGAGATGGGCTACTCCGTAGTGGCCGAGGCGAGCACCGGCACCGAAGCCGTAAGGGCATGCCTCGAAGTAAAGCCGGAGCTGGTACTCATGGACGTGGAGATCCCGGAGATGGACGGCATAGAAGCGGCAAAGGAAATTAACAGAACTTCTCCAACGCCTGTAGTGCTCGTAACCGCCAGCGAAGACGAGGGATTAGTCATACGCGCCGTTAGTGCAGGCATCATGTCCTTCGTCCCAAAACCGGTTAAGTTAAATGAGCTCCATGTTGCTATGGAGCTCGCTTCGGCGAGATTCTCGGAGCTCCAACTGCTGAGAGAAGAAAATAGCGGCCTTAAAGAGCAGGTAGCCGCAAGAAAGTTTATCGATAAGGCGAAGGGCATACTCATGGAGAAGGAGCGCCTTACCGAGGATGAGGCTTTTACAAAGATCAGGGGCCTCAGCATGGGGCAGAGAAAGAGTATGAAAGAGATAGCCGAGATGATAATTCTTGTCATGGGCAAGGGGGGAGACGGGGGTAAGTGAGATAGCTAAGAAGGTACTTATAATCCAGCATGTCGGGTGCGAGGGGCCTGGAACTATCCTCCCGGTACTGATTAACTCCGGATACGGCGTAGAGTATACGCGCCTCTACCTTGGAGAACTACCGCCGGAAGATATTACAGGCTTTGACGGGCTCGTGATACTTGGCGGACCAATGGGCGTAAGTGATGCGGATAAATACCCGTATATCAATTCGGAATTAAAGCTCATCGATAGCGCCTTAAAGGCGGGTTCGCCAATTCTGGGGATCTGCCTCGGTGCCCAGCTCATGGCTCATGCGGCGGGTGCAAGGGTTTACCATGGCGAAACAAAGGAGATAGGCTGGTACGACCTTACACTTACCGGCGAAGGAGTTCTGGACAAATCTTTTAGCGCCCTCCCTAAAACCCAATCGGTCTTTCAGTGGCACGGCGAGACCTTCGACCTGCCTTCGGGCTCCACTCTGCTCGCATCGTCAAAGCTATTTCCAAACCAGGCATTCCGCATAGGAGAAAACGCCTACGCACTCCAGTTCCACTTCGAAGTCACCGAAGAGATGATAAAAGGCTTCCTGGAGGCCAACCCCGGAGAGCTCTCCGAGCTTCGCGGGGTTATAAATCCTAAAAAGATCGTCGTTGATACGCGCCTCCACATAAACTCCTTGATAGAGCACGGACGTAAGGTATTTACACGCATCTTCAGTGACTGAATTCCAAGCACGAGTGCCTAATAAAAGTGCACTAACCTCCATACCACAAAAATAAATCCTAATAAAATCAACAAGTTATAGTTGGCACGCGAGTTGCTCATTACTTGAGTCAGGATAGTTGAGATAATGCTATCTCCGAGCAAGAACAGGCAACGACGCCTCCCTTCTTCCGGTCTTAATTGGTGGGCAAGCGGCTTATTTATAATCTTCTTTATATGTGAGGAAGAGGGCCGTACCCGTTAACTTTCAGGATCAGAAATAACGATCAGGAGGAATCACTTCCATGAAGAAGAAACAACTACTAACCGCCCTATTTCTGGCAATTCTAATCGCCTTACCAACCTACGCCAAGGCGGCGGATACTGGAGCTGACGCAAGCGTAGATATATTAAGTAACTACGTATGGAGGGGTATTAAGCTAAGTGACGATAAAGGCGTCGTCGAGCCCTCGCTAGCCATTACAAACGGCCCCTTCTCTGCGAGCTACTGGACGAACTATGATCTTAAGACCGATGAGGCGAATGAAACGGACCTAACTATTAGCTACGCCAGAGAGAGCGGCGACTTCTCTTATGAGGCCGGTTACATCTACTACGCCATAGACGGCGCGAGTAACGACACGCAGGAGCTTTACCTTTCTGTAACATACGCGACGCTCCTTAGCCCGACTGTCGCCCTCTACTACGACTTCGACGCAGGCGATGGGGCCTTCCTCGTAGCCTCGGCAAGCCACTCCATGCCACTGCCGGTCGGAAATAGTATTGATTTGGAGTTCGGGGCCTCAATCAGCGTAAATATCGATAACGATGTAATGTCGATCGATACGAACGGCGACGGCAATACCGACGCCTTCACCGGTTTTTATAACGGCGAGGTAAGCGCCTCGCTATCCATACCCCTTAAAAACGGGATAAGCATTTCGCCGACGATAGCCTATACCACGGCGCTCTCCAATGACGCTGAAGACGCAATCGAAGGGCTCGGCGTTAGCAGTACAGACAAGAAAAGCTCGATATTATACGCAGGCGTCGGAACGTCGTTTAGTTTCTAGAAGAGAAATTCAAAAATACCTGTTATCCCGGCAGCGGAGCCGGATCGTTTGAGATGAAGGGAGTTTTTAACAATGGAGTTAAGAGCAGAGACGAGGTTAAGAGGGTCAGGTGCTGCCTTGCTACACGCTTTATCCGGGAGGCCATCTTCGGGAAGAAACCAAGGGCATGTTAAAGCACTCATGATACTTGCCGTTTCGGCCTTCTTACTTGCCGTGCCGGTGATTGCCAGTGCAGCCGGGTCCCCTGCCATAGACAGCGGAGACACCGCCTGGGTACTTGTTTCAACCGCCCTCGTTATGCTCATGACTCCGGGGCTCGCCTTCTTCTATGCCGGTATGGCCCGGAAGAAGAACGTACTCGGAACTATAATGCAGAGCTACTTCATACTCTGCCTGATTGGAATTCAGTGGGTCGTATGGGGTTATTCCCTCTCATTTGGCAGTGATCTCTCCGGTGTCGTGGGCGGACTTCAGTACCTCGGATTCGTGAATGTCGGCGTCGAGCCTAACGGGACGATACCTCACGTGGTATTCGCCATGTTCCAGGGGATGTTCGCCGTCATCACCGTTGCACTTATTACCGGGGCCGTGGCTGAGAGGATCAAATTTTCGGCCGTAATCATATTCTCGCTCCTCTGGGCGACATTCGTCTACGACCCGCTGTGCCACTGGGTATGGGGCGGAGGGTGGCTCGGCAAGCTCGGGGCGATGGACTTTGCCGGGGGCATAGTCGTCCACATAAGCTGTGGAGTATCCGCCATAGTCGCCTCCCTGGTAATCGGCAACAGACAAGGCTTCCAGAAGGAAGCCATGCCTCCTCATAACCTCGGGCTTACGGTCATCGGCATGGGGCTCCTGTGGTTCGGCTGGTTCGGGTTTAACGCAGGGAGCGCGCTCGGCGCGAACGGTCAGGCAGGGATGGCTCTAATGACGACCAACACCGCTGCCGCCGTAGGAACCCTTACCTGGGTCTTTATAGAGTGGAAGCACCGTGGCAAGCCCACGCTCCTTGGCGCGGTTTCAGGCACAGTAGCAGGGCTCGGTTCAATCACCCCTGCCGCGGGCTTTGTAGGTGTTGGAAGCGCGCTTATTATAGGCATCATCGGTGCTTCGCTCTGTTACTTCGCCGTCACTATACTTAAGCCCAGGTTAAGGTACGACGACTCGCTCGACGTATTCGGCATCCACGGCATTTCCGGTATTTGGGGAAGCCTTGCGGTAGGCGTCTTCTCGTCCATGGGAGGGGTGACCGGAGTCCTCTTCGGTAACCCGGGACAGCTCTTTAAGCAGTTCGTAGCGGTTGTGGTTACGGTACTTCTCTCCGGAGTAGGAACATATTTAATACTTAAATTCGTTAACTTAGTAGTAGGCCTCAGGGTAACCGAAGAAGAGGAGCGCATGGGCCTCGACCTATCGCAGCACGGGGAGAACGGATATAACCTCTTCTAAATTTTAATACTATAACAGAATAGAGCGGGCACAACGGAGTGCCCGCACAGAGTAAGTGGATAAACGGCAAAGGCGCCTTTCGTTATCGAAAGGCGCCTTTTTGTATTTGTAAAAGAAGCAAATGGAGGTTACGGATGAAGAAGATAGAGGCGATAATTAAACCCTTCAAACTCGACGAAGTGAAGAGCGCGCTAAATGAAATGCATATAGAAGGCATGACCGTTACCGAGGTAAAAGGGTTCGGCAGGCAGAAAGGCCATACCGAACTCTACCGGGGCGCCGAGTATATGGTCGACTTCCTCCCGAAGGTCAAGGTCGAGATCGTAACGACCGATGAACTCGCCCCGAGGGTCGTGGAGGCGATAGCTGAGGGCGCAAAGACCGGTAAGATCGGGGACGGAAAAATATTTGTCACCACGATCGAAGACGCCGTAAGGATTAGAACTGAAGAAAGTGGCGATGACGCGCTGTAACTGCGCACTTTAAACAGCTTCGGAAAGATAGGGGAGTTTAATAATATGAAGATTTTACGACTTATACCATTAGTATGCATACTTTTGATTACGATATTTACAGGCATGGCTTCGGCAGAGGACGGGTCCGCAGCGGTTATAGACAGCGGCGACACTGCCTGGGTAATAGTATCTGCGGCGCTCGTCATGCTCATGATACCGGGGCTCGGGCTATTCTACGCCGGAATGGCAAGGAGCAAGAACGTACTCGCTACCCTCATGCACAGCTTCTTTATCCTCTGCCTCATAAGCTTGCAGTGGGTGCTCTACGGCTATACGCTCTCCTTCGGGCCTGACGCGCTAGGCGGCGTGGTTGGGGGGCTAGACTTCCTTGGGCTTAAGGGTGTAGGCATGGAGGCGAACGGCACCATACCGCACTATATCTTTATGATCTTCCAGGGCATGTTCGCCGTCATAACAGTTGCGCTAATTACCGGGGCCTTCGCCGAGAGGATAAAGTTCTCGGCCTTCGTCGTATTCTCCATCCTCTGGGCTACCTTCGTATACGACCCCTTATGCCACTGGGTATGGGGCGGCGGCTGGATCGGAGCTATGGGTGCGCTCGACTTCGCGGGAGGCACAGTCGTTCACATCAGTTCCGGAGTATCGGCGCTTGTTGCGGCCATAATAATCGGAAAGAGAAAGGGTTACCCGAGGGAAGCGATGCAGCCGCATAACCTCACAATGACGCTCCTCGGCACGGCGCTCTTATGGTTCGGATGGTTCGGCTTTAACGCAGGGAGCGCGCTCGCCGCCGACGGGACCGCAGCCCTCGCCTTCGTCACCACCAACAGCGCCGCCGCCGCAGCCGGACTTTCGTGGACATTCATAGAGTGGTTACAGAGGGGTAAGCCAACGCTCCTCGGGGCCCTGTCAGGAGCGGTCGCGGGGCTCGTCACTATTACCCCCGCTGCGGGCTTCGTAGGCCCTGTATCGGCCATTATAATGGGCTTTATCGGCGGGGCTGTCTGTTACTTCGCCGTAAGCAAGTTAAAACCAATATTCGGCTACGACGACTCACTCGACGTATTCGGTATCCACGGCATAGGCGGCATTTGGGGGGCTATCGGGACGGGGCTATTCGCCTCTGTCGGGGCGAAGGGGGCTTTCTTCGGCGACGTAAACCAGCTTTTCATTCAGATCATAGCAGTAGTAGCGACGATAATACTCGCGGCAGTAGTTACGTCTATAATCGTAATACTCATAAACCGCACAATCGGCTTCAGGGTAACGGAGGAAGAAGAAGTGATGGGGCTCGACGTATCGCAGCACGGCGAGAGGGGCTATAACCTCTAGGCCAATAACTTCTCAGGGGCCGCCTAAAAGATTGATTATCCGGGATACTTCTCCGCTTATTAAATCATCCTTACGGAGGAGTATCCCGGAGATCATGGCTATGCTTGAAGCACCGGCGCTTATGAGCTCCTGGGCGGCTTCGGCGCTTATCCCACCTATGGCGACAACCGGCGTCGCACTCTCTTCAGTACCTCCGGCTGCGCTCACGACGCTCACCAGGCCGCTTACGCCCTGAACGGCCATTGTATCAGCCTTGGTATCCGTAGGAAACACCGGTCCTATAGATATATAGTCAACTCCACTTGCGACGGCCTCTCTCGCCTCTTCCACTCCGTGAGTGGAGAGGCCGATAATAGAAGCCTCTCCAAGTATCTCTCTCGCCTCTTTTGGCGGCATGTCGTCTTGCCCGAGGTGTACGCCGTCGGCACCGGTCATAAGGGCCACATCTACCCTGTCGTTTACAATAAAAAGTGCCTCGGCACCGATTGTAGCTGCCCTTATCTCACGGGCGGCACTCAGGGTATCTCGCGCGCCTAACCCCTTGGCCCTGAGTTGGATGATGCGCGCACCACCTGAAAGTATCTCACGTGTAACGCGTGCGATATCCCCGGCGCTTACAATAGAGGTATCAATAATAGGATAGAGCCTCGGCATAGTCAGCGGCGGGGCGGCTTTAATCATCACTAAGTGCCTTCAGGTCGATAGAGAGCTCCTTTATCTTCTTCCTCAGGGTATTTCTGTTTATCCCGAGCAGCTTAGCTGCGTGGACCTGGTTGCAGGCTGCCTTCTTAAGGACAAGAGAGATCAAGGGTTTTTCCATAATCGGCATAAAGGTATCATAAAGCTCCTGGTCTCCCTCTGAGGGGGTCTTATCTATAAACCCTGATATCTTATCCGTAATTATATCGGAGAGGTTCTTCTCCCTCACGCCGTCCTTCGGGAGCATCAGGTCTCCGGGGGTGAGCACCTCCGTTGAGGTAAGGAGCACCGCCCTCCTAAGAACATTCTCAAGCTCCCTTACGTTCCCCGGCCAGTGGTAGCCTTCAAGCTCCTTTAAAGCGCCTTTTGAGAGACATTTCTCCGCGATACCCATCTCGCCGGAGAAGCTGTGAAGAAAATAGTCCGCGAGAAGTTGAATATCCCCCTTCCTCTCCCTAAGCGGCGGGAGCACAATCTTAATGACATTTAGCCTGAAGTAGAGATCCTCGCGAAAGCGCTTCTCCGTAACCTCCGTATCAAGGTCACGGTTGGTGGCGGCTATTATCCTGACATTTACCCTCACCGGATCCCTACCGCCTACACGGTAGAACTCGCGCTCCTGGATAGCTCTAAGGAGGCTTGCCTGCAAGTCAAGGCTCATATCCCCTATTTCATCAAGGAAGAGCGTGCCGCCGTCGGCGAGCTCGAACTTACCTTTCCTCCTCTCCGAGGCTCCGGTAAATGCCCCCTTCTCGTACCCGAATAGCTCGCTCTCCATTAAATCGGCCGGTATGGCTGCGGTATTTACGGCGATAAAAGGGGCTTCGCTACGTGGGCTATTGGAGTAGATAAGCTTGGCGAGGAGTTCTTTGCCGGTGCCGCTCTCGCCGAGAATAAGGGCTGTAACATCCTGGTCGGCGATCCTCCCGACGGTCTTAAAGACGGACTGAATCTTACGGCTCCTGCCGATAAAGGCGGTCTCGCTCTCCACCCTCTCCCTTAACCTCTCCTTGAGGGCCGTTAGCTCGCTCTTTAACAGGGTATTCTCTAACGCGCGCTCAACGAGTATCTCCACCTCGTCGAGGTCGAAGGGTTTTGTTATATAATCGAAGGCGCCACGGCGCATAGCCTCCAGGGTATTCTCCATCGTTGATTCGGCGGTCATTATTATTATGGAAGTCCCGCACCCGCCCTCCCTCATCTCGGTAAGGACGGTAAGGCCGTCCTTTTTAGGCATATTTATATCAAGGAAGGCGATGTCGAAGGGGGCATCGTTAGCTCTCTCGGAGAGGAGCTTTGCGCCGGACTTTCCGTCGGTCGCCGTCACCACGTCAAGACCCTTGTCTTCGAGCAGGCCCTGAAGCACCATCAGGATGCTCGCGTCGTCGTCCACTATGAGTATTCTATTCTTCTTCAACAAAAACGTCCTTATCGGTTGTCGGCAGGTAGAGGAGCACGCGCGTCCCCTCCCCTACTACGGAGTCTATCTTCATGAAGCCGCCGTGCTCTTTAACGATTCTAAACGATATAGGGAGCCCCAGGCCGCTCCCCCTGGGTTTCGTCGTAAAGAACGGGGTAAAAACATTCTCCATCTCTTCAGCCGGGATGCCGGGGCCGTTGTCTTTTATCTCAATGGCCGCAAATTTATCCGAAGGCGTGCCGGTGAGTGAGATATGGAAATCTGTCACCATGCGGGTGACGACCTTCACTTCTCCGTCTTTTCCTGCGGCTTCTCTGGCGTTCTTTATGAGGTTAAGGAGAACCTGAGTGAGTCCTCCTGCGTCCCCCATGACCGGCGGCAGACTCGGGTCGAATTCCTTAGCGACAGTTATTAAAAAACCCTTCTTCCCTTCGCCGAGAAGCATATCGGCCTTATCTATGAGCTTATGGATGTTTAGAGGTACTCTAACGAGCTCGGAGCTTCTGGCGAAATTAAGCATATCGCTTACGATAAGATTGAGCCTGTCGGCTTCGCGGATAATAACCTCGGCGCACTCCTTGATTTTGACGTCATCGACCCTCCTCTCGACGAGCTGAGCCGCACCGCGAATCCCGCTAAGCGGATTCCTTACCTCATGGGCGAGGTTCGCGGCGAATGTACCGATATACGAGAGGCGTTCCTTTCTATGGTTCTCGACCTGTAGAGAATTATAGAGGGATAGGTCTTTTATGAGGGCCGCCGCGCCGCAGAGGAGTCCGTCGTCGTCGTAGACCCTGTATGTCGTCACCCCCACCTGAATCGGCTCCGAGAAGCCGCGTATGAGCGTTCCCTCGAAGTCCGTATAGAGCTTGCCGGTATCAAGGCTCTTCTCCATGACGTCAACGAGCCAGGGGTTCCTCCTCATGGCCTCCGAGAGCGGGCTACCGACGGCAAGCGCCCTCGATGTCTCGGTAATCTTCTCGGCGGACTGGTTAAAGACCGTCACCGTCATGGAGGCCGATACAGAGACGACACCTTCGGAGAGGTTCTCGACGATATCTTCAAATGTTGGTCTTTTTTTCTTCATATCTTCATAGTAGATGCCTAATTTATAGGCATTCTAGCAGGATTAGGCCGCCATGACAATAGAAAAAAGTCGTCAGAGTATTTTTCTATCTAACTTATGGATACTAATTAAGCAGAGATCAGTCGAGCCTGCTACTGATACGAAAGGTGAGAGGAGTGTGATATACGGATGCCGTGCTACGCGTCCATAAGGGAAGAGTTATAAAAAGGGCAATTGAAGAGCTACAACCCTTCACCGCGTACGCAAAGGGCTTGTACTGGTACGTGGTAGCGTTACGCGATATAAAAGCACACTCGTGTGCCGCGTATTAAAACCTGACTGGTCCGGCGAGATCGACGACGAGGCTCTGGTGGGTACGCTCCTTTGTCGCGTACGAAGTGCTTATGCTCTACTCAGTCGAAGAGTTGGGCGTATTAAAACCGGACTAGTCCGGGAGATCGACGACGAGGCCGTCGTGGGCGAGCTCTATGCCGCCTGGGAGCTCGGGGGCAGTCTTGTTATAGTCTACGGAGTGTCCGAGGTGGGTTAGTATTGTCCTCCCGGCACCAGCCTCTTTTGCAGCCTCTATCGCCTCGGGGATGCTAAAGTGCGTCGGGTGCGGTGAGTTCCTGAGAGCGCCGAGGATAAGAACCTTAACACCTTTTATTATCTCCATCGACTCCCGGGGTATGGCGCTACAGTCGGTAAGGTAGGCAGCGTCCCCTATGCGAAACCCCAGGATCTTCATCTTGCCGTGCATTATGTTTACCGGCACTATCAGCTCGCCAAAGAGCTCAAAAGGCCCGTCGATAAGGTTGGCCGTGAGGTTCGGCTTCCACCCGTTGAGGTTCTTCGAGCCTTTTACCGAGAAGATATAATCGAATGAGTGCTTTAAAGAGGCGATGGTGGGGGCATCGGCGTAGCACGGGATCGGTTCTTCGCTCTGGATGCGGTTAAATGAACGCAGGTCGTCGATGCCGTGAACGTGGTCGGCGTGGTAATGGGTATAGAGCACCGCATCTACCCTCTCGACACCGGATGAAAGGACCTGGGCCCTTAGATCCGTGGATGTGTCTATGAGGATATTCTTACTACCGCACCTGACGAGCAGCGAACTCCTGGTTCGCTTATTTCTGCGATCGTTCGAGGAGCAGGTCTCGCACCGGCAACCTATTACCGGCACGCCGGTGGAGGTCCCGCATCCTAGAAAGACGAGCTTCATATGATCAACTTCTAAGACCTTACCCTTCGTACTCGCCGACGACCTTAAGCTCACCAATGACTTCATCGGTGTGCGGAGCATCGGCCATATCTTCGGTAAGGTCCATTCCTGCTGTATGCTCGTAGTGGACGCCGTCCACGAAGAGCGGGTTGTCGGTCACATCGTAGACCTTGCCGTCATAGGCGATATAGACCGGTTTATCAGGATCACTGCCGTCGAATTCTCTTAATCTTTCTTCATTAAATTTTTCCATGATATCTCCATTTAATATGTAGTTATTAGTTATGTAATATAAAATGGAGCAGGGGTAAATGTCAATATAAATACCAGCAGATTCGCCCAGCATATGGCCTTACGCCTGCCGTCTAAGGGGAGAGAGACATCCCTTGTTGGCGGGTGCCTTAACCCTATGATACTTATGAGTATCGCCCAAACAAACCATCCGGGCCATGTCTTTAAGCCGAGTATAAGAAGAATAACGACAAACGCCATTGATATGAACCTGTGGTGGCGCGCCGTGACGGCATATACAAGGTGCCCTCCGTCGAGCTGACCAAGTGGCAACAGGTTAATGGATGTAACAAATAGCCCGAGCCACCCGGCAAAGGCCATCGGATGGACGAAGATACTTAGCCCCTCCGGTATAGGGCCGTAGACAAGGTAACCGATAGCTTGAAAGGCCAGTGAAGAGCCGAGGTTAACGGTCTCGCCGGAGGGAGCGGGAACCGGCACGAGCCACGAGAGCTTAACCCCCCATGCTGTGACTAGCAGGGCCACCACAAAGCCGCTAAGCGGCCCCGCAGCGCCGATGTCAATTAGGGCTCGCCTGGTGGTAATGGGCGACTTTATCTTTATCACGGCGCCGAAGGTCCCGATCATCGGCGGCACTGGTGGGCCGGGGATGAATATTGGAAGGGTCGTCGAGACCCCGTGATAACGGGAAGCGAAGAAATGCCCGAGCTCGTGCGTACCGAGAATAAGGAGAAATGGCACCGAAAAAGAGAGCCCCTGGAAGAAATCCACCGGGTATTTAAAAGGGTTAGCGCCCTCAAAGAAGGCCCCCGAGATAGTCGTGGTTATGAAGGTAACTACCAGGAGAAGCAGGGGCAAAAGCACCTTAGGGCGCTCAATACTTCCATTTACGAAAGCGTCCGCCTCTTCGAAGTCGTAGTATGTATCTCCATTATTTCCCATAAGTCAATCCCTTCAATATATTATTATAGCTTAATAAGAAGGGTTTATATAGGCATAAATCCCGCCTGGCAATGCGCCCTTGCACCGCGAAACGCGCCAGTCGCATACGCAGCACTTGAGAATTGCCTGAGTGTGCTATCTCGAAGAGCACCGGTCTTTAAAGAGCACTCAAGACTTCACCCGGGTAATTATTAAACCCCTGTTAGTGCAGTTTGATTTCTTCGGTGTTTCGAAGTATAATATCGTATTAAAATACATCAACTCTACAAAAGAAGGGATTTACAACCGATGACAAAGGCAATTGCGCTCTTATCCGGCGGGCTCGACAGTATGCTCGCCGTAAAGCTGATGATAGAGCAGGGCATAGAGGTAGAGGCGCTTAACTTCACATCCGCATTCTGCACCTGCGAGGGAAGCAGTAAAAAGAGAGAGACCGCCGAAGCGGCAAAAAAGAGCGCTGGGAAGAGCGAAGGAAGCGAAGACGTAAAAGCAACCGGCTGTAAGGGTCAGGCGAGGATAGTTGCCGAGCGCTTCGGGGTTCCGATAAAGGTCATGAGCAAAGGGAGCGACTATACGGAGATAATCCGTAACCCCAAGTACGGCTACGGAAAGGGTATTAACCCCTGCGTTGACTGCCGGATATACATGTTCCACGCCGCAAAGAAATATATGGAGGAGTGCGGGGCCTCGTTTATCATCACCGGAGAGGTTATAGGCCAAAGGCCAATGAGCCAGAGGAGGCCGTGCTTCAAGACCATAGAAGAGGAGAGCGGCCTTGAGGGGCTGATCCTTAGACCACTTTGCGCCAAAAACCTTGAGCCGACGATACCCGAGAAGGAAGGGCTCGTGGACAGGGAAAAGCTCCTGGATATCACCGGGCGTTCGAGGCGCGGTCAGATGGATATGGCAGAAGAACTCGACATCGGAGACTACCCGTGCCCGTCCGGCGGGTGCCTCCTTACCGACAAGATATTTTCAAAGAAGGTCCGTGACCTTTTAGACCACAAGGAGGACGTAACGACAAAGGACCTCCAGCTCTTAAAGTACGGACGTCACTTCCGCTTTGAGGGCGCAAAGGTGGTCGTCGGAAAAGACGAATTCGACAACACCAGACTCAGGAACCTCGCTCAACCAGGCGACACGCTCCTTGAACCGGAAGATTTCACCGGCCCGAACGCCATCATCTCAGGGGCAGGTAACGGTCATATAAAGGCCGCTACCGACTTCGCATGCGGGGTCATTTTAAGGTACGCCGCCACCAAGGCCGACGGAACCGAGCACCTCATAAAATCCACCCGCGACGGCGTCACAGAAGAGCTCCGTGGCGGCGGCGCCCTCGACCCGGGGGCTGTAGAAGAGCGTAACGTATGCTGACGCCGGGTGAGAAACCCGCTTCTTACGAATCGCGCCTTACCCCGGATGCGCCATCTACTTTGGAACTCTCCGAAGAAACGCGAGGGAAGCTCTCTCTTCTTCAAGAGATACTACGGGAGATGGGCTCTGTGCTCGTGGCCTTCTCGGGTGGCGTTGACTCAAGCCTCCTCCTTAAAGTCGCGAGTGATACCCTAGGTGAGATGGCGGCGGCGCTTACGGCGACGAGCCCTACCTATCTTGAGAGTGAACTAAAGGAAGCTAAATCGCT
>JAJCZG010000098.1 GCA_029262475.1 Deltaproteobacteria bacterium | reverse complement strand
CTGGACCTTAAGATAGGTTACTGCCGCATGGCCGTGGCCGAGGCCAAAGAGCTAAAGGAACGCGACGACCCTTCAAAGTGGACCCACATCCGCGTCGGCACAAAGTACCCGAGGATTACCCTCGAACACTTCCAGAAAAAGGGCGTACATGCCGACATCATAAAGCTCTACGGCTCCATAGAGCTCGCCCCGATACTCGGCCTTTCGGACAGGATCGTCGACCTTGTGGAGACCGGCGAGACATTAAAGCAAAACGGCCTTGTTGAAGTCGAAGACATAATGGAAGTCACCTCACGCCTGGTATGTAATAGGGCAAGCCTTAAGACGAAACCGAAACGCATAAAGGCGTTTATTGAAAAGCTCTCCAAGGCTGTGGAGTAGGTTTCTTTCGAAGTGCTCTGAATAAGTAGTAATAAATCAAATACCCTATCCCCTCACACGCTTCCGTAGCCTCTCAACCCTCTTCTCCACGAAAATATTTAGAATAGCTGCTACCCCAACAGAAGCCACGATGGTAATAACGAGCGCGAGCAGGCGACCGCCCGAACTCTGCGGAGGTAGCAGGTAGAGCACGAAACCTGCTATCGGCCAGTGGCAGATAAAGACAGGATACGAAAGATCGCCGAATAATCCCTCAACTTCCTTTATACGTTTCGGCACCTTCGCAACATCTACATTAATTAAAGCTACAATCATTCCTGCGGTAATAATTACGGAAAGATAGAAGGAGAGAGTCTCTTTCTCGATACCAAGTGCTCCTGCAAAGAATGTATTGACGATAAAGAGAATAGATACCGGCACTAACAGGATAGGCGGCACCCTCTTTAGACTTTTCCTTGTAAAATATATGAGCGCCCCTGTGCTAAACGGAAGGGAAGCGGCTATCAGCGTATAATAACGCATCGCATACTCAACTCCCCCTACCACGCTGTAGGTCGTATATGCCAGGCTATGGAGAAACCATATGATCGTTATGGACCTTGATCTGGATAATACAAACGCCATGGCCAAGTAAAAGACGAGCTCTACATTTAGAGACCATATCGGTGAGATGAAGACTTCCTGGAGGTAATGGACAGGATGATAACTGCTACCGAATATAACGAAATTCTTTAACCAGACGTACGGACCGAATGGATAGATCTCATTACCGTATACAAGAATAGAAAGTGGAATGTAAACTATGAGCAGCGCCCAGTACGGCGGGTAAATCCTAAGCGCCCTGTTAATTAGAAATCTCTTTAGGCCGCTGGATGTAAACTCGTACCTCTCGTTCAGTACCAGGGTCATCAGGTAGCCGCTTAACATATAGAATGAGAATACGGCAAACTGTCCGCCGATGTCATCTACGAGCGCTGGCTATGTGTGTTGGATCAGCACCAAAAGCGCGAGGATAAAACGGTAAGAGCCGAACATATTTCCTAAAATTACCCCCTTGAATTATAATGGGCGCCGCCGCTTGGAGAGGAGGCATCTTTTCTCCGGTAGCACCGTGTTTATGATTCTACCACTCTTCTACTTTTCTGTCACGAAGTAGCTTTTAAGAAGAGTATAGCCATTATTAATTCTGCAAAGCATCTACCCGAGCATCCTTTGAAGCATATCGTTCTTCCTTGACGACCCCGAGCTTGAGCCGAAGTAGTACTGCGTTATCCCGGTTACTATCGCACCCAGGGCGCCTAGCATTATAAGGAGCGGGTCCTTTGTAGAGGCTGGCACCTCGACGAATATCATAAGCGCAAGCACCCCGAAGAATCCCGCAAAGGAAACCGCCGCAAGAGTAGCAGGGGCTTTATCCTTTATGCTAACTTCCCTCTGGCGAGCGCTTTTTCTGTCGTCAGAAGCTACGCGCTCAATATCAACGTCGAGCTCTTTCATGCGCACCTTAAATGCGCCTTCCGCCTCCTTCAGTTTAAGGAGCACTTCCGGGTCTCCGGAGCGAACAAGCCTCGATATATCACCTAAGTCCGCGTCGGCCTTTCCAGTCAGGGCATTTGAAAGTAACGTTACGGCGGTACCGGCAAGCGGGCCGCCAAGCGCCGTTGCCACCGTAGGCGCTACAGTCTTTAATATAGATTTCCAGTCAATATCTTTTCGAGCGTCCATATCCTTACCCCACGTATTCGAAGTGTCCGGCGTCCCAGCCGACACGTTCATTATACTTCTCCTCTTCCACTCCAAACCTGCCGCCCCACCTGCCGCCGATTGATTCCTACTTCTCGCCGAGAGTTCTGTACTTCTCCTTTTCCCTCACGTATCTTCCGTCTATGAAGAGGTTCATATCCACGGCAAGGCGGTCCTGGTGCCTTGATCTCTTTACCCTGCTCGCACCACTTCGAAGGTGGATATCCTGCTGCTCATCTGTCCGGAATGCCTCGCCCATAGTAAGTTCCATATCTCGCGCGTATGCGAAGAGTATAAGTTCAGCGACCATGAGCGTAAACTTCCTCTGCTTTTCGGATAACTTCAAATGATGCCTCCTGATTGGAAAAACATAACTCCGTCAACTCAAAATACACCTATCTAAACGAGAGATGCCCGGCGACGAAAAGATATATGTCTTTTAACGCATAGAGGGCTATCGCCCCGAAGATATATATAAAGACCTTAACGGCGTTTCGCTTCGTCTTTAGAAGCTCCCTTACTGAGCCGCATTCTTCTTCACTAAGCGCACAACAGGGCCTTTCGTGTGCATTTACCTTTAAAGCCACCCTCTCGGCCAACTCTTCTATCTGCCACTCTTCCATCAAATCACCGTCGCTGTTGTTCCGGATTTAGTCTCCAGGGCCTTGATCCTCTTTTCATGCCCGTCCAGGAAGCCCTGTATTATCGGATCTATAGTCGCCGCCTTTGATGGGGCAGGCACAGGTTCATCGGTAAAGATAACACCAGTCTCCCTCACTACAGTGCCATCGTCTTTGGTGTTGACGATATGGTCGTAATAACTTTCGATGCGGAGATCAGGGTTATCGGCAATCGCTTGTTCCCTCTCCGTCACAGACTTAAATAAAACCTTTTTCTTCATACTTGCTCCTTAGAATTAATCGATAAGTGCAACAATGCCCTCTGCTCTTGCGGCGTATATCCTGAAGTTCTGGACGTATGTATAGACACCACCGGAACCACCATTCAGGTGCCATCCATATAACTGAACCAGATCATCACCCTTGATACCGGGAATATCCACAGACATATTTATGTAACCTTGAGTTGGATTAGTCTGCACTGCTCCGACAGGTGAACCATTAATGTAAACCTGAGCGTAAGAGACATACGGGTATATTGAAGACCGCTGGTCCCACTTCACTCTAAAAGTTCCCCCTCTGAACGTATTGATCTCTTTCAGCTTAACTGCCGTAGTGCTAGTAGTCCACCGTATCGTATCCGCACTTACCAATAGCACGTCGCCGGCCTGAGAGCCGCCTATTTTAGGGTAAGTAACAGCCCCGTCTCCGACGCTTGAGACAAACGCGCTATTCACGCCGTCATGGTCGTGGTCGGGTACAGGGGTGTAGTTTTGTGCCAAATACTCCTTCAGGAATATCAGGTCAGAGCGTATGGACTGCATAAGTGTTTCGTTTATAGGTGAATCCGCATCTACCTGAGTAGTGAGTATATCGGACCAGTTCTCAGTGAAAGCCATGTTGCCTCCCTATGAATTATATGAATTATCTTTATTGATACCATGTGTAATCGGCTCCGGAATTTCCAGTGCCGAGCGTATCGTTTATATCAGCGACGAAAGCGTACTCCCTCTCGCCGGGGCTTGAGGAATCGTAATCGACCGTAACCGTCTGCGGAGCAATAAATCCGTATTTCCTGTACATCTTCGTCTCGGTTGCTTCTATCTTCGCCCGCCCGGCCCTGAAGTCGGGCCTTACCGAGGTGATAAATATACGCTCCTTATTCCAGGAACTCTCGCCTTTCTCGAACGCCTCGTCTGTCGTAAGGTCCACCAGGTCGGTCGGCTTTAAGAATTCCCCGTTCCAGGCCATGTCGTTTAAGTCGATACTGAACTCAACGGAGGCCGTAGGGTTTCTATATAAACCCAACAGCTTTGTCGCGAGCATGGTGGCAAATTTCCTTCCGTCAAGAGCAGTTATATTTATGGTATCCGTATTATCAAGCAATGGAAGAAGTGTCGTATCCACCACTACACGAATGAATTTATTTTCATCAGCACCCTTTACCTTGTGCTTTCCGTCCTTTGAGAGTTCCACAGACTGCCCGGCGCTTCCACCCGGTGCCGTCCAGCTAAGGGTTTTACTCGCTGCCGTAAAATTAAGCGTACCGTTACCCAGACCGTTTGAGGCCGACAGATGATATATGGTCACTCCAGTTATGTTGTTTGTTTTCGTATATCTATTTGATCTAATCCATTTTGATTTTACTGTTTTACTTTTTATTTCGTCCCACTGCGTTGGGTCCTGCGAATCGGCTGCGACCGCTATCACGGCGGCTTCAAAGTTCTCGGCGCCGTCGCTTCCGCTTTCATCATAGTCGTAGTAGACGACTATCCGGTTAAAGAAATTCTCCCCGTAACCGCTACCAACTCCAAGTGTCCCATCGATGATATTTTTTCCATCACTCCACTCATCGATCAAAGTACCTGGGGGCGGAGGTGCCGGGACCTTAAAACTGATATTTTTCCCGTCATGGAAGACGAAGGCGTTCATCTCGGTCTGGAGCTCGCTCAGGTATTTATTCGCTTCCTTTGGTTCCGTTATTACCCTGTCGAAGAGCCAGCCCGCCAGCCAGTCGTCCCTCTCGTCCGTAAACTTCTGAATATCCGTATTTGTATTTATACCGAGCTGCACGGTGATAATATCTTTTACGATATCCACCGGGTTCCAACTCCTGTAGTCGATGAGCTGTGTCTTATTCTCCTTCTCAACCGGTATCTTCTTCTTGGCTTCCTTAAGCTCGTCTGCGACTGTAATCGTTAGCTCGTCTCCCTTCCTCGACCAGCTCGTTATCTTCCCCGAGAATGTTTCTGCATAATCGGAGTAGAGAAAACCATTTGATACGAAACCGTCAAGGCGCCTTACCCTACGGTTCTTCAGATACTCGTCCCTTATAAGGGTTTTGAAGTTATCCCGTCCGGTGATCGTTACACTTATCTGCCCCCGTGTAGTAAGGCTCTTGGAGAGATCTAACTTGTTTTGAAGCGATGATACCGACTTAAGCACAGGAGTTACGTCAGAGAAACCGCCGTCGTGATAGCCGAACTTGTAAGTACCACCATCAAGTGTTATCTCTACAATAACGTTAGGCTTATTTACCCCTTTTTCGAGCTCCGCCAGATACGTGCCTGTTAGTGTTATTCCCATCTATTCCTTCCGTCCGCTAAGCTTAATCGTTATATTTCTGTATGCACCGCCGTATGTAAATGCGTTCACAAAGGAACTCCCCGGCCTCATGAGATATACCTCGCCGGGACGGTTTGCAGTCTCCCAGCCTACGAAGAAGTTCTTTAGTCCCGATCCCTCCCACCATGCCTTTACCTTCTGGTAGAGAGCCGGGTCACCGTCCTGAAAGTTTACCGTAAGCTTTCTTTCACTGTATTGCCGATGAACCCCTGTCACATACCCGCCGTAACTAAGGTTTGTATTCGCCGAGACCTCTTCAGCGTCAGGATCGAAGGAGCCTGTCAAGTAGTCAAGTTCCGTCTTATTACCCCAGATACAGACCGCAATCTCCGCAGGAGATGTAAGTCCGGTTATCTTAAGTCTCCAGTATCTCTTAGCACCCTGAGAGGTAAACTCTTTCAAAAAGACCTTACCGGAGGTAACCGCTTCGGGCGCAAATGCGTCGTTTATGTCGAGGTTGAAATTATCGGTCGAAAACTGTAGTGTTACCGAAGTCCCAACTTTATCGAGATTATGCCCCGAGATGGCCAGATAATCGGCATTTCTGCTATTCCCTGCTCCGCTGTCGTAGGTTATGTAGTGAGGGTCAGTTGCAAGAGCGCCCTTCCATCTGTTCGTCTCTAACATGTTGTATATATAAATAGCATTATAATCACCGATGCCCTCAGTGCTTGAAGCCGTAAGCGTCGAGCCGGTAGAACCCAGCATAGTTTCCCAGAAGAACTTAACTTTTGCCCAATCAGCCATCTTTTACTCCGTTTAATGTGCATGCCTATCTTTAATTCACTCTCACTCTAGTCAGGTGATAGCTTTTTATTAGGGTTCATTGTCAAACCTTGTAAGTGCTTTTAAAGAACTAATTTAACTATAATGCATTTTAGGTGCATATCAAGAACAACCTTATGTAAATTAAAACGCCTGATGATCTTCTTCCAGGCGTTTGGAGTTTAGTTAATTCTATCTGTCTCGTTCGCTCCCCTTTAGGTACTTTACCGTATCCACAACATTAACATCCCATTTGATTACAATGCCGTTCTTAAGGTGATAGACGGTATCTCCGTAGTGCAGCGCTCTATTTGCCCCTCGGAGGTGACGCTCTTCTTTAAATTGGCAGGGGAGTTTTTTTGGAGAGCATCAGCTGGGCGCGGCTCATGCCTATCCATACCTCGTGAGTCTTTACACGCTCCTTTTCAGCTACGGGACAGGGTGCTCTCTATCGCCTTACAAGGCGTTCATCCTCAATGCGTTTTAGCTCAGCCGCCTTCTCTGCCTGCTCGGCGTAATATTTCTTTCTCATCAACATACATCCGCCGGGCTTTTACCGCATAATCAGAGGCGGTCATACCCATCCTAGCAGCTAATTTATCGGATACCATAGAACCATGTAACTCAGGCAGAAAATATCTGGCGTTTATATAACCTTCCCTGCTTGACTCGAATTTCACCATAAAGTACATAACCTCGAACATCTTCGGATCTTCCAGGGCAATGCTCATCTCAAAGAAGCATCCCGGCTTGCTCATTCCATCTCTACAGGCATAGTCCTCCACGTAAAAGGACTGAGCCTTATCGAGAGTAAAGGTCTCCGCATCCGGCGACGGTGCGGTTTGAAATAGGATTTCATCCGCAGCAAATACGCCGTAGGTCTTTCCAATCCGGATATCACTAAGCGGTCCGGAATGGCACGAGACGAGCGTTACAAGCATAACTGACAGGAGCAAGGCGACTTTCTTCACTTTATTCCTCCCTAGACGACACAACTAGATGCATATAGCGCACCTAGTGCATTAAATGCACTATTTAGATGAATTAGCTCCTTCTCCTGCTCCCTCATCCAACCCCAAGGCTTTTCTTATGTTCTCGTCTATCTTAAGTTGCTTTCTGATGCGCGCAGCCATTATCTCTT
>JAJCZG010000097.1 GCA_029262475.1 Deltaproteobacteria bacterium | reverse complement strand
CGGCCCGGCGACCCGGTGCGTTTTAAAATGTGCATAATTAACCGTCAGCAGTCTTCAAAGGCTCTGCGTCCGCGCCCGTCTCCCGCCGCGTTGCACGGTTTACCGTCTGCGACCAGCGTTTCGTTGCGCGTATTAAGAGCTCGCTGCTGCGCCTGGTGTGGCAGAGAGACCTTGACAAAATGATGATAATTCAATACATTAAATAGTAGGAGGCAAAGGTCTTGGCGCTACTGAAATGGAACCCTTTTGTTGATATAGTAACCCTTCAAGAGAGGATGAGCCGCATCTTTGACGGTGAAGCGGCGGGTCTGAAGGACTGTCTCGGAAGCCTTACGAAGGGTGCCTGGGCTCCGCTGATAGATATCTTCGAGACCGACGACAAGCTCCTCCTTAATGCGGAGCTTCCGGGCGTGAACTTAAAAGACGTTGACGTCGAGGTAGACAAGAACGTGCTTATCATCCGTGGGTTTCGCAGGTTTGAAAAAAATATAAGCGAAGAGAATTACCTGCGCATGGAGCGTTACTACGGGACCTTTCACAGGGTCTTCAGCCTTCCGGCCTTTGTCGATAAAGCCAACGTAAAGGCTAATTTAAAGGACGGGGTCTTACGGATTACCCTTCCGAAGGTAGAGCCCCTTAACGCCAAGCGCATTAAGGTGGAGAGCAGTTAGCACTAAACCCCCCTAAAGATTGTCAGAAGTTTTGAGACGAATAAAACCCCGTATTTATCTCTAAAAGTTAGCTCAAAGGGCCGCTTTATTTATCAGGAGGCCTTACGGCGGAATATAATATTAGAGGTTTAGAGAAGAATGAATGAAGAAGGAAAAGAGGTCGAGGACGACGTTGCCACAGAAGGCCTAGAGACGCTGCCGCCGCCGAATTTTACGTCTTTTATATTCTCCATGAGCACTTCGGCGCTGATAGATCTTGGCGAGATAGAGAACCCGGAGACAGGGTCGACCGTTCAAAAGCTGGATATGGCGAAGCACTCCATAGACCTTATCGCCATGCTGAAGGAAAAGACCAGGGGCAATCTCACAGCCGATGAGTCCGGCTTTCTGGAGAAGATTCTCGGCGACCTTCGCCTTAGGTACTGTAAATACGCAAAATAAAGCTCATTACGGATAGTATAACTATCTTATTTTTTTAGGAGGATGATTATGGTGGAAAAAAATAAGGGTTTTGGGGTGAAAGCACTTGTGCTCGTAGCTGCTACCTTCCTGATCGTCGGGCTTATGGTAAGCGCGGGCTTTGACATCACAGGGAGCACTAATGCGGGTTCTGGCGATAAAGACAGCCCTTTCTGGCATGAAGGGCCGGGCGCAGCATCGCCCTCCGGAGCTCTTAAATTAACCTCTCCGGTACCGGGCTTCGCTGACCTCGCTGAAAAGCTCGCTCCGGCTGTAGTTAACGTATCCACCACGAATGTGGTAAAGGGTGGTGTGAATATGCCATTCCCCGGCTTCAAGGGGAGTCCCTTCGAGGATTTCTTTGGAGACGATTTTTTCAAGCGATTCTTCGACGATAACCAGAGAGAGCTCAAGCGTAAAAGCCTCGGCTCCGGCTTTATTATAAATAAGGACGGCTATATACTCACAAATAACCACGTTATAAAGGACGCCACCGAGATCATAGTCACCCTTTCGGAGGGCAGCAAGGAGTTCGAGGCCGAGGTCGTTGGTAAAGACGAAAAGCTAGACCTCGCACTTATTAAGATTAACGCAAAGAACCATCTGCCGGTCGTTAACCTCGGCGACTCTGAACGGCTAAGGATAGGAGAGTGGGTGCTCGCCATCGGCAACCCCTTCGGCCTGGGCGGAACAGTTACCGCCGGTATCGTTAGCCAGAAGGGGAGGTTTATAGGCGCTGGCCCGTACGACGACTTCATACAGACAGACGCCTCGATTAACCCCGGCAATAGCGGCGGCCCCCTCTTCAACCTCCAGGGCGAAGTCGTCGGCATAAATTCAGTCATCATCGCCGGTGGGCAGGGCATAGGCTTTGCCATACCGATTAACTCGGTTAAGGATATACTCTTACAGCTAAAAGATAAGGGCTCGATTACGAGAGGATGGATTGGTGTTTCCATTCAGGAGCTTACTCCGGAGCTTTCGAGCCACTTTAAGCTCAAGGACGGCGCGGGAGTGCTCATAAGCGCCGTTACACCGGGCGAGCCTGCAGAGAAGGCCGGCATAAAGGCTGGAGACATTATAGTAGAGTTCGACGGCAGACCCATCACCGAACTAAACGAGCTTCCAAGGGCCGTTGCCGCCACGGCTCCCGGAAAGACCTCTAAAGTAAAGGTCTTAAGGGACGGGAAGTTAAAGACCCTCTCCGTCACGGTAGCCGAGAGGGCAGACGACGATAAGCCCTCCTCCGCGGATACAACCGGAAGCGGCACCAAGGGCGAGGTCACGGATAAGGAGCTTGGCGTAACGGTAAAGTCGCTCACCCCGTCGATAATAGAGAAGTTCGGCCTCGAAACGCAGGTAAAGGGCGTGCTCATAAGCGAGGTCGTAGAGGGAAGTGCAGCTTCAATGGCCGGGCTCAGGAGCGGCGACATAATAAAAGAGATAAATAGAAAGAAGGTCAAAAACCCCGACGAGTTTTCAACGGAGATGGCCAGGGCCGATAGAAAAAATATACTCTTCCTCGTTAGCAGGGGTAAGAGCGTATTCTACGTAACTATTGGCATAATGGGATAACCTTATGGCAGGTAAATCTTTTGTTGTAGCGATAACCGGCGCAAGCGGAGCGGTCTACGGCCTTAACCTTACGGGCGAGCTCCTAAAGCGCGGCTTTGATGTAGACCTTATCATCTCGCCTACGGCCTTTATCATAATAGAGGAAGAGCTCGGGTTAAAGATGAGTGCTGCTAGTGCCGAGGCATCTGTAACGGCCTTTCTTAAGGATAAGGGTATCTTAACCGACGGGGCCGAAAGCGGCGTGCTTACTTATTACTCCCCTATGAAACTTGCCGCCCCACCGGCGAGCGGGTCTTCACTTAAGCGTGTGATGGTGGTAATACCGTGCTCGATGGGTACACTCGGGCGCATAGCCTCCGGGATATCGAAAGACCTTATTGACAGGGCGGCCGACTGTATATTAAAAGAAAGGGGCACATTGGTGCTCGTGCCGAGGGAGACGCCCTTAAATGACATACACCTTGAGAATATGCTAAAGCTCTCAAGGGCAGGGGCCGTGATACTCCCGGCGATGCCGGCCTTCTACACCAAACCGGAGAGTGTCGGCGACATGGTGGACTTTATCGTTGGTAAAATCCTCGATATGCTCGGCATAGAGAACGAGATATATAAGAGGTGGATCCCGACAGGGGGTTAGCCCGGCTTTACGCATTGCTACACGGCTCTTTAGAAAATACTTAGTTTTGGAGATTTATATTGCTCGATATAAAATATCTTAGAAGCCACCTTAAAGATGTAGAGGGTAAGCTTAAGAAGCGCGACGCAACACTCGACCTCTCTCTCGTTACAGAGCTCGATACCAAACGCCGTGAACTCTTGCAAGACGGCGAGGCCTTAAAGGAGAAGCGTAATACCGTCTCCGTAGAAATCGGAAATTTAAAGAAAGAGGGTAGTGACGCAACCGAGCTAATAGTCGAGATGCAGGGGGTCTCCAGGCGCATTAAGGAGATAGACTTGGAGCTAGCCGAATGCGAAGAACGCCTTAAAGACTTTCTCCTTACTATACCGAATGTGCAGCATGAGTCCGTGCCACAGGGCGCGGACGAAGACGATAACAGGATAGAGCGCATAGTCGGAGAGCCGACGGAGTTGGCATTTACCGCAAAGGAGCACGGCGATATCGGCGAAGCGCTCGGCATATTGGATTTCGAGCGTGCGGCCAAGCTATCGGGGGCGCGGTTTTCGCTCCTTCGTGGGGCCGGAGCGCGCCTCGAACGTGCGCTCATTAACTTTATGCTCGACCTCCACACCGGTGAGCACGGCTACACAGAGTTACTTACGCCCTATATGGTCAACCGGGAGTGCTACTTTGGCACCGGACAGCTCCCGAAGTTCGAGGACGACCTCTATAAGCTCGAAGGGCTTGACCAGTATCTCGTCCCTACGGCGGAGGTGCCCGTCACAAACGTCCACTCCGGTGAGGTTTTAAGGGAATCAGAGCTCCCGTTATACTATACCGCCCATACCCCGTGCTTCAGAAAAGAAGCTGGCTCGTACGGTAAGGATGTAAAGGGTCTTATACGCCAGCATCAGTTTAATAAGGTTGAGCTCGTTAAGCTCGTAAGCCCGGAGAAGAGCTACGAAGAGCTCGATTTACTTACGGCGAACGCCGAAGAGGTCTTAAAACGCCTCGGCCTCCCGTACCGGGTCGTGACCCTTTGCACCGGGGACCTTGGCTTCTCATCGGCGAAGACATATGATATAGAAGTATGGCTACCGGGGCAGGGGAAGTACCGCGAGATTTCATCGTGCTCGAATTTCGAGGACTTTCAGGCACGGCGCGCGCAAATCAGATTCAAGCCCGAGGGCGGCGGAAAGCCCAGGTACGTCCATACCCTAAACGGCTCGGCACTTGCCGTCGGCAGAACGCTCGTCGCGGTACTGGAAAATTATCAGCAAGAAGACGGCTCGGTCGTAGTACCCGAAGCACTTAGGCCTTATATGGGCGGGTTAGAGCGAATAGAATTTTAACGGAAAGATAAGAAACCGCCCTCGGGCGTTCTTCTTCTTGGGAAACACTGATTAATCCGGCTCGTCATTGCGAGCGAAGCGAAGCAATCCCTTAGTATATATCAATAAGCTTCAGATTGCTTCGTCGCTTCGCTCCTCGCAAAGACAAGAAAATACGAATAAATCAGAGGTTCTTTAGATAATATATTTTTATGGAGGGTTAGTCTAATTGGTAAGGCACCGGTCTTGAAAACCGGCGGGGTAAAACCTTTGTGGGTTCGACTCCCACACCCTCCGCCAATTTTGGCTCTCTTCGTAAAAAATTGCGATGGATCTTTTTTTATAGTCTTCGAATTTTTTGATTCACTTACTTTCCATGCGGGTGAGTTAAAAGAATCTTTGGTCTATTTTAAATTTTCTTTTTGGGTTTAGAAAAGTTAAACAAATACTCCTAATTTCTACTACTCCTTCTTGTTTCAATTCGTATCCATCCTCGGATGTATATACTACAGTATGTATGTGCACCGCAGTTTCTTTTTCAAACAATTTCCTTGTCTTCTCAGCCAAACCACTTTCGCTTGATAATTCCTTCCATTGATGTCCCAGAACACCCTCAATGTTACAAGCTATTAATCCGGCTTTTTTCTTAGAGAATTGCTCAAGGGAGTCTTTTAGGTCTGCGTAAATGGCATTTAAAACCTCATCTTTTTTTTCGCACTCAATTTTAATTATTATAGTTGAACTACCACGAGAGTAGGATGCAACATGCTGGTTTCTAGTTCTATCAAACTTTACTATAGTTTTGAGTTTTTCTTCTGAAATATTTTTAATTACTACAGGCAAATATTTTATATTTATTTCAAAGTCGCTAAAAACAGCTTCTGTCTGTTTTAATTCTACTGCTGATTTTAATGCTAAAGCCATATCTGTGAATTCTGTTAGATTTTTGCCAAGCTTTTGGGGTATTTTTATTTCAAAAAGGCAACTAATTTTCTTTCCTTTAAGTTGCTTAACTATATTATCTACAAGATTGTAAAAACCATCTTGTGTGATTTTTCTACCAGCATTTATACTTTTCCATTTGCATTCTACCTCGGCTTTAATAGAATTTTTTTCAATCACGAAGTCAAAAGTACGTCCTTCATTATCACTTCGTTCATATTCGACAAAATTAACATCAAAATCATTTCTGAAAAAGTGTGTTGCTGTTGATATTTCAAAGAGTAATGATCTTAAATCATTATCCTTTAACCGGCTAATTAATTGTCTTTTTCCAACATCATTAATGTTGTGAATAATTCTATTTATAATATACGCTCTTCCAGCAAATAACCTTAATTTGTCAGAGCACTTATTTCTTATTACTAAGCCTTTTGATTTAAGGTCACAGTACTCTTTAATTGGTTCAAGAAATGGATTTCTTGTAGTAAGGAACTTTTTGTATAGTCCGTTATAATCCTCCAACTCCTTAAGACGTTTAGTCCAATGCGTTCTATCTGTAGTTGATAGAAAAATTTCAATCTCTTTTTGATACTGCTTATCATATAGGCAAACTGACAACTTCATATGTTTTTTCCAGTCTTGCAAGCATTACTCTGAGAGCCTACAA
>JAJCZG010000096.1 GCA_029262475.1 Deltaproteobacteria bacterium | reverse complement strand
ATAACCCTCGACTAAAATATCCGCGCCGACGCGGCTTACCTTCATATCCTTTAAGCGCGGTGCCTTTTTAAGGCTGCTTATCTTAAGCCCTCCGGTCATTGGGAAACCGTCGCCCCCTATGAGCACCGGGGCGTAAAAGAGCGAAAGTTTATCTACAAGACCGGCCTTAATAAAACCTGCCGAAAGGCGCGTGCCGCCCTCTACGAGAAGGCTTGTCACTCCAATCGCGGCGAGCTTCCTTAGCGTTCCCTTCAGGCTAAGTCCGTCCTTTGTTCTAGCTACGAGTATCACCTCGGCCCCGAGATCGCGAAGTCTATCTACCTTCCCCTTACTAACCCCCTTCGCACCGAAAATTACCGGCGGCCTCTCGCCCTTGGAAAATATTCGGGCAGATGGCGATACTTTAAGGTAGGAGTCGATTATTACCCTTAACGGCTCCGGCCCGGTAACGTCCCTTACCGTAAGCTGCGGGTCGTCGGCTAAAGCAGTGCCGGAACCGACCATTACGGCGTCAGCGCGGGCGCGCATCGAATGCACGAGCCTCCTTGACTCAGGGCCGGTTATCCACTGCGACTCACCGGAGCTTATTGCGATACGACCGTCCAAAGAGGCCGCAATCTTAAGTGTTACGAATGGAAGCCCGGTAGTAATGAACTTATTATAACTTTCATTCAGGCGCGTACATTCTTGAGCGAGAACGCCTTCTATGACTTCAATACCGGCCTTACGGAGCTTACTTACGCCTTTGCCGGAGACGAGCGGGTTAGGGTCGGGAGCGCCTACGGCGACCCTCCTTATTCCACTTTCTATGATCTTTTCAGTGCACGGCGGGGTTCTGCCAAAATGGTTGCACGGCTCAAGGGTAACAAAGAGAAGCGCGCCATGAAGCGCTTTAACCCCTGCCAAGGTTAGAGCGTCGTCTATCGCCTCCACCTCTGCGTGAGCCTCGCCGGCACGCCGGTGAAAGCCGCGCCCTATCACCTCTCCGCCGGAGCTTACTACCACCGCCCCAACGACCGGGTTAGGGCTCGTCTTACCGATAGCGCGGCGCGCAAGTGTCAAGGCCAGCCGCATTACCTTTAAATTATCTTCCGTATTATTCAAGTCTCAGGGCCCGCCACCGGCTATTTCTTAATCTTACTTCTCTTCTTAAGGTCGAAGAGCTCCTTAAGCTCCTTCATGAACTCGTCGATATCGCGGAACTCTCTGTAGACGGAGGCAAAACGCACGTAAGCAACCTCGTCAAGCGCCCTAAGCTCCTCCATGACCCTCTCGCCTATATCAGAGCTCTTTATCTCTTTAGCGCCGCCTTCAAGATAACCCATCTCGATGCGATCAACGGCCGCCTCGATATCCTCCATGCCTACGGGACGCTTCTCACAGGCCCTGAGTATTCCGTTAAGAATCTTAGAGCGCATAAAGGTAATGCGCATGCCGTCCTTCTTAATAACGTGCGGAAGTGTCTCTTCAATCGTCTCATAAGTGGTATATCTCTTGGAGCACGCAAGGCACTCTCGCCTCCTCCTGGTAGCGTTTCCGTCCTGCGAGAGGCGGGAGTCGATTACCTTGTCTTCAAGGTGAGAGCAAAATGGACATTTCATAGAGCCAATATACACAAAAACCAGTTAAAAAACAAGGTTATTGCCTTTCTTTACCCCACTATCATGCGGAAATTGGCGGTTAAAACGCAATGCCGCGAAAAAAACCATATTCACAGGGCTTGCCCTATAAAAACCGGCCATAACTGTAAGGTAACGCGACTTTAAGACATAAGGAGAACTCGTAAACGTGCGTGAATATTTGACACCAATCTCTCTCAGGTGTACTATAGAATATAAATACATCTGAAAAGGAGTAACTACGATGGGAAGACCTCAATTCGTCTGTCCGAGCTGTAGCTCGACAAGTAACGCATTCATATACAAGAGGGGAAGCAGGACTCTGGAGATTGCTCTGTGGTTTCTGATAGTGCCGGGGCTCTTCTACACGCTCTGGCGAGAAGGGACGAAGCTCCATGTCTGTAAAACCTGCGATGTGGTTATGATTAGCGTAAAGACCTCACACGGGCAGAGGCTTATCGGGGCGTAAGGTGAAGATCAGTCGTCTCCGAAGAGCCCCTTAAGACCTGAAAGGGGGTCTTCGGCTTTATCTTCTCCGGAGCCGTCCCGCCCGCCCACAAAGACAAAATAATCGCAGAAGTTTGATCTGTCCTTATTGACCACACGCTCTGCCTGTGCTTCGCGGCACTCATTGTACGCCGCCTTATCGTGAAAACCGCAGTTATAACAACATCTTAAGTCTGCAGTGCAAAACTGGCAAGTATCCCCCCTTGCAGGCTTCCCGCTTATATCGAGCTCTTTCTTGCAGGAGAAACATTTGGGCATGCGATAACTCCTCACAACACAAAGCTAAAGCCAATCAAAATTCCGTGAAGGCCCTTCTATTTAGCCTCTTCCACTTTCTTCTTCTCCGAACTGCTAAAGACTGCTTCGAGGGCGAGGGCCGTCCCCTGCGGGTCTTTTAATAAATCTATATTGCCGAGCCTTACGACCCGTGAAGGAAGGGCGCTCAGGGAGAGCCTCCTTGAATGTGGATACCGGAGGAAATCCGATACAGCCGTTGCCGACTCACCGCCTAAGCCCGAAAAGAAGGTTTTCAGTTCAACCTCAATGGCCTTTCTATACGCCGTCTCCTTAAGGCCACTTGCGGCGGCGCCATCTCTAATAAACCTTGAGTAGAGGGAGTCGTCCTCGTAGTGTATCTCAAGGTCGTCCATAGTAGTCTTTTGAAGGGGGTTCATCACGCCCCTAAGCCCTGCCTTTATAACCGCGTCAAGGTCTATCTCACTAAGCTTCGTCTTAACGGTGAGCGTGCCCATGCCGTCGATCTTCGGGGAAAGAGTTTTAAGTTGAAGCACTCCCTTACCTGGGTCGTAGATATAATCGAGTTCGACCGTGCCGAGAAGCTTCTCGTATCCGAGAGCCTTAAGCCTTCCTCCGACCAGGCTTCCCTCGTCGAACTGAACGCTAACGCCGGTCATGGAAACATGGAGCTTTCTCGGGATAAGGTTATCTCTATCCACGTCCATTAGGGCTGCTTCGTCTATATGGATATGTGTCGGCAGGGAGTCCCCCTCAGCCCTTACCGGAGTGATATCGACATTTGCAAGTGTAATAAATGAGTCCAGAAGGTTTACGTTAACCGCCTTCACCTCCACCGCTGCCTTACCGTCTACCGAGGCGATGGCCTTGTCTATCCACTCGCGAGCATTCCACTCGGCATACGAACGGAACACTATATACCCGAGTATAAGTAGTAATACATTTATAGAAATTAGCAGGTTTATCTTCTTGGCCATCTTCTCTCCTGTCTCCGGGCCGCTACTGCTTCGAGAGCGACCCCCATGATATAAAAAGTCATGTCATAATATAATTACCCCTCCCCAATGTCAACCACACTAGCGCCGCACCAGTGCAGTTTTGATACGCGCAGCGTAAAGTATATGGTTATCGGCCAGCCTTACCACGCGGCGAGGGGTTTACACAAAATTAATAGCGGACTAGTAATTTTCATATAAGGCCGCTCTGACGAGCGGAAGCAGGC
>JAJCZG010000095.1 GCA_029262475.1 Deltaproteobacteria bacterium | reverse complement strand
TTATCGCGGCTGGGGAGTCTTGAGAGGTCTACGGATGAGTCGAAGGTGGATTCGTGGGCGAATGCCGTCTCGAAGGGGCTGTCGTCCCTTCTGGTGTCGGTGACCCAGAGGCCGGGGCCTATGGCTTTAAGGTAGCGCATGAAGCCGAAATTCTTCTGCTGATTATAGGTGTAGCATATACCGCGTACGCGGCCGCCTATCTCGCCCCAGCTGAGCTTGGCCGAGTCCGAGCCGTCGATGGGCTGGAGGTTAGGGATCAGGTAGCCGGACATGAAGAGGTCTACCTCGCGCTTCAGGTTAGATGAGATATTCTCAAAGGCGACGCACTCGACGCGGCAGCCCTTGTTCTGGAGGGCGCGCACGACCTCTATAAAATCTCCGTCGCCGGTGGCGAGCATGACGCGGTCGAGGTTTTCGCTTTGGAGGAGCGCGTCCACGGCCATGTCGAGGTCGGCGTTGGCCTTGCCGAAACGGTTGCCGTCGTCGTCAACGTACCAGCTAACGACCTTTTCGATGACCTTGTAACCGAGGTCACGAAGTGCGGAGTAGAAGTTAAGGGTGCGGTACTTGTAGTCGTTATCGGTCTTCGCGCGGTCGGCGTCGTAGGCGACGTAAGCGTTAAGCCGCATGGGCTCGCCATGGTCGCGACAGGCGAAATCCCTAAGAATATCGAAGCGCATGCCGTAACCGCCGTTTCGGGCGATATTGGCGACATCCACGTACAAACCTACCTTTTGGAAAGAACTTCTCATAAATCACCTCTAGAGAGAGCCGTAAAGTCCGGCTAAATATCAAGGTTACTGACGTCGAGGGCGTTATCCTGAATGAATTTACGCCTCGGCTCTACCTGGTCGCCCATAAGTTTAGTAAATATCTCTTCGGCCGCGACCTTATCGTCTACCTTGACCTTCAAGAGTATACGCTTCTCCGGATCCATGGTCGTCTCCCATAGCTGGTCGGGGTTCATCTCACCAAGACCTTTGTAGCGCTGAACATTTAACCCCTTTGTGCCGGCTTCGAGTATCATCTCGTATAGTTCGGGGAGAGTAGTCGCCACCTCGTCGTTATCTTTAATCGAGACCGTGAAGGGGGGGGTGCCGAGCTTGCCGAGCTCCTTTGAGAGGGCCGTAAGCCGCTTTAGCTCCGGGAGCTCTATGAGGTCGCTATTTACTAAAGTCCTTACCACCGACCCCTTTCTCGAAGTGTCGATCTTCAGGGCAAAGCGCGTTACCGGCTCCACTTCTCTCGGTATAAGGCTTTCATCGTCTAAATCCGCCTCTTCGGCGATAACGATTTCTTCGGTTATAGTGCACTCTATGGAGTCTACATCCGGGTTGATGGCGTTGATTCTCGCGGTGAGGGAGTCGCCAAGAACTTTTACAGAGCTATTATCGTCAAAGATCGAAGCGGAGAGTTTATCTTCCATTGCGAGCGAGCAGACGACCGTCTCCTCGGCTCCGCGTCTGCAAAGCTTATCCGAGACTAGCTTGAACTCGCGAACCTTTGCGAGCAGGGCGAGGAGTGGCTGCCCCTTTACGCCGCCGTTCTTGCCACTTGCCGAAGATACCGTAAGCTCCTCATAGACGTTATCTATGATGAAATTCTCAAACTCGAACTCGTCCTTCAAGTAACGACCGGTCTTGCCCTTTTTAACCCTGAAGAGCGGGGGCTGGGCGATGTAGAGGCAGCCGTTCTCGGCGAGCATCGGCATCTGGCGATAGAAGAAGGTGAGGAGTAGAGTCCTTATGTGAGAGCCGTCAACATCGGCATCTGTCATGATGATTATCCTGTGGTAACGGAGCTTATCGAAGTTGAACTCGTCTTTGCCTATGCCGCAGCCGAGCGCCGTTATGATAGTACGTATCTCCTCGTTGGAGAGTATTTTATCTAACCGCGCCTTCTCGACGTTAAGTATCTTTCCCTTCAAGGGGAGGATGGCCTGGAATTTTCTGTCTCGGCCCTGTTTGGCCGAGCCTCCGGCCGAGTCTCCCTCGACTATAAAGAGCTCGCAGAGCTGGGGGTTCGTCTCCTGGCAGTCGGCGAGCTTACCGGGCAGAGAGGCGCTGTCGAGCGCGCCCTTACGGCGTATAAGCTCTCTGGCCTTACGAGCGGCTTCTCTCGCACGCGCTCCATCGGTGGCCTTATTTATTATCTTTTTCGCTATTGCAGGGTTTTCCTCAAGAAAACTCGATAACTTGTCGTTAATGATCGTCTTTACGTACCCCTCGACCTCGCTGTTACCGAGCTTTGTCTTCGTCTGCCCCTCGAACTGCGGCTGAGGAAGCTTAACGCTTATAACGGCTGTTAGACCTTCCCTTATGTCGTCGCCCTGAAGCCCTCCCTTAAAATCCTTTACGATCTTCTTCTCCTGAGCGTAGCTGTTTATGGTCCTAGTGAGCGCGCTCTTGAAGCCGATCATGTGAGTGCCGCCCTCGGTGGTACTAATGTTATTTGCATAGCTGTAAACATTCTCAGAATAGGTCTCTGTCCACTGAAGGGCCATCTCAATTGAAACGTCCTCTTTTTCGCCGTCGATATAGATGACCTTCGGGTGCACGGGGGCTTTGGCTCCGTTGAGATGCTCTACAAAACTCCTGATGCCGCCCTTATACTGGAACTCGTGGCTCTTGTCGCTGCGCTCGTCTGTTATTGTTATCTTTACGCCGGCATTTAAGAAAGATAGCTCACGGAGCCTCTGGCTGAGCGTATCGAAGCTGAAGACCGTCTCATCGAATATCTTGTGGTCGGGCTTGAAGGTGATGGACGTGCCCGTCTCCTTAGACGTTCCGGTGACTTGAAGCTCGTCTTTCTTCTTTCCGCGGCTGTAGCTCTGGGTGTAGAGCTTGCCGTCGCGCTTAATCTCGACGTTTAACTCTTCAGAGAGGAAGTTTACGACCGTAACGCCTACGCCGTGGAGACCGCCGGAGACCTTGTAAGCCTTATTCTCGAACTTTCCACCGGCGTGAAGCTCGGTTAAAACGACCTCGACGGTAGGTTTATTCTTCTGCTTGTGCATATCGACGGGTATGCCTCGGCCATCGTCGTTTACGGTAACGGATTCATCTTTATGGATAAATACGTTAATGACCTTGCAGTGTCCGGCGAGTGCTTCGTCAACCGAGTTGTCCACTACCTCGTAAACCAGATGATGAAGCCCCATCGGCCCGGTGGAACCGATATACATAGCAGGACGTTTCCTTACGGCCTCTAACCCTCCGAGGACCTTAATAGACCCGGAGTCATAACTCTCTTCTTCTTTATTCTTCTCCATGCTTATCTTACTCTTCTCCGATATTTAATATCAGTCTTAATATTGGTGGATTCATTGCGGCGGATGGCAGTCTTCTTCTGATACTTTGAACTACTGGATGATACCATGAATAAAGTGCATTTACTATAAAAAAACAATAAAAAATATTGCTTATAAGTGTCTGTAATATCACGGTTTTGCTTGTGAAAGAATGCGCCTCACGGGAGAGCCGTCAAAGCCCGCTCATAAGTCTTCGGGGAAGGGGGGGTCGAGTTTTGTATTTCTTTTGTCATTATGATTTTCAACTTGAGTTATATACGATTTGAAAGTATTATCTACTAGATTCGGATTCATCAACCTGCCAATAAAGTGCGGAGACTAAAGATTTGAAGAATTTTTCAGAAATTTTCATAGTAGTAGGGCATATTTGGGCGCTCAGTGCGATTTTGCTAATTATATACGCATGGGTAATAGCAAGGCGTGAGAAAGAGTCCCTGCATAAGGCTGTAATGCTCTTTCTCGTAGCAGGAGGATGGACATTCCTCCTCTTTTACCTCATAGGCTCAAGGTACGACAGGCCCCATATCGAGGAGCTTACTAGCGGGCTTCTAGCGTGGGTGATCATTCACGGCACGGCTGCCCTTCTGGCGCTCCTTGGGGCGACGGTATTAGCCGTAGCGCGCCTTATCACCGACGACGAGGCTCCCGGGCTGCTCGGGAGCATAAACCGCCGCCACAAGGTATTAGGGAGCGTTACCGCCCTCCTATGGATGCTTACGCATGCCGGGGGGCTTATAAACCTCTATATATTCAGGATTTAGTGGCAACTCATACAAACCGTCTCTCCCGGAGCGTATTTTATGTTTAAAAAGATCTTTTTGTTTGCCTTCTTCTTTTTGCTCACTCTATCCCCCGCCACGCTTCGTGCCAAAGAGATACTTGTAGACGACTTCTCCACATCCATCTCGCCGAGCGGCACCCCGGTAAGCTGGAAGGAAGTCCACTTTCCACGCATAAAAAATCACACACAGTACAAGGTAATAGGCGGGGGGAACAGATATCTCAGAGCCTACAGTATGGCTTCTGCCTCCGGCCTCTACAAGAAGGTCGATATAGACCTGAAGGAATTTCCGTTGCTTAAGTGGCGATGGAGGGTAGAAAATATTGTGGAGACAGGTGAGGCCGGAAAGAAGGAAGCAGACGACTTCGCTGCGAGGCTCTATGTCACATTCTCATTCGATAAAGAGAATGCGTCATTTATTAACCGCGTAAAGCGCGCCGCCCTAAATGCCGTCTACGGAGACGAGGCTCCGGGCGAGGCGATTGTTTATATATGGGCAAATAAGCTCCCCGCCGGAGATTCAATTAAAAATCCGTATGCCGAAGAGTCTATAATGCTTGCCGTAAAGAGCGGCCCGGCAGGTGTTGGAAGGTGGTTTGATGAAGAAAGAAACGTCTATAAGGACTACAAAAAATTATTCGGACGCGAACCCACGAGCGTTAAAGCCATCTTTATCATGACGGATACCGACAATACCGGCGAGAGGAGCACGGCCTATTACGACGACATTCGTTTCTCCGAGGATTAGCAGCAAGTGGCACGCTCCTTGCTTAGTTTTGTGCAGCGAAATAGCACCTATAGTAATGCTTCGCCTTCAAGGAGTGCGTAACTTAATATAAAAGCGTCTGAAATATTATCGGCAGTTATAGTGTTTTATTTTGATTTTTCATCCAGGATATTGTTATTATCAGTCCATGAAAGAAACCAAAAAGAAAATGCCCGCCGACAAGGCCGAATCTGCTTCATTTAGTGAAGCATCCGTGCTAAGCGATGAAGAATATCGCATCGTAAAACTCTTTGAAGATGGTTTGTCCAGCGAAGAGATAGGGCTGAAGCTTGGCTATACCAAGTGGACGATCAACTACCGCCATAAGCAGATCAAGGAAAAGGTCGAGGCATACAGGCAGACCCGCTCTATAATGGACGCAATGGCCAGCGGAGAGGTTCCTTCGTTAAAGCCGACCGGCGCCGCGCTTAGCAGTACGACCTATACCAGGGTCGGAATAGTCGGTTGCGGCAAGGGAGCTCTCTCGCTCTTTGACGTCTTCGAAGACGACGAGGTGCTCGACATACGGTGGATCGTTGAAAAAAACCCCTCAGCAGTAGGAGTTAAGCGTGCAAACGAATTCGACCTCCCGATCTTCGAGAGCCTTAGCGAAGTTTTGGACGATGAAGTCGATATAGTAATAAACCTTACTGATAGTACCGATGTCTCCAGTGAGATACACCGCTTGATGAGCCCTGAAGTAGAGCTTATGGGCGGCGAGAGCGCCAAATTCCTCTGGCAATTACTAAAAAAGAAGAATGCCCGGCTCGCCCAGAAAGAACTGATCATGCGCGAGCGAGAGGTTTTTTATCATCTCGGACTCCTTATCGAAAACGTGGACGACCTACAAGACGCGGGTCATGCCATAACCGATTACGCCACAAGGCTCACTGCTACGAATACCGCCGCTATTGTTTTATTTAACGAAGAAAAAAGTGAAGCGAAGCTCCTTGCAAGCAAGGGGCTTTCAGACGACGCCCTAAGCGAAAGGCGCTGGCACGTAGACGAGTGTCTTCTCTCAAAGCGTTTCGTAAGCGAGATTTTGGCGGAACCGGTATTCTTTGAGAATATCGAAGCGGCCTCTACTCCGATATTAAGCCATGAAATGGCTGAGCTCGATAGTGTCATGGCTATGCCGCTAAACGTGGAGAATAGTGTTACGGGCTTTATCTTAGTAGCGAACCCCGAAAAGGAGAGTTTTACATCCGAAGAGATATCCCTCTTCACCATGCTATGCATCTTCGCCGCCGTCGGTATAGACAGGATAGGCTCTCTCGAAAAGATGCGCCTCCTGAGTATGACTGACGGCCTAACGGGGCTCTGCAACCAGCGAAGCTTTATGGAACGGCTCGAACAAGAGATAGAGCGCTCCAAGAGACACGGCCATAACCTCTCCCTCATTATGCTCGATATAGACCATTTTAAGAGCTATAACGACGAATTCGGCCACATGGAGGGCAATAAACTCCTGAAAATCTTCTCTCGCCTCCTTGAAGAGATCGCCAGAAAGACGGACGTAGTGGCACGTTTCGGTGGCGAGGAGTTCTGCCTCCTCCTAACGGAAGTCGATCAGAAGGGAGCGGTTAAATTCGCAAACAGGCTGAGGGAGGCCATCGCCGCCTATGAGATGCCCAACAGAAATATAACCGTAAGCGGGGGGGTCGCCTCATACCCCACCTGCGCCGAGAACCATCTCGACTTGCTTAGAAAGTCCGATATCTCTTTATATAAGGCCAAGGGCAGCGGGAGAGATAAGATCTGCACCTGAGGCGCCCGGGAAAAACACCCTTTCCTTCTTCTAACGATTATATTTCCTCCCGATCATCATATTAAAACCAGAGAGCGTACTAGCGCCACATACACGAATCCCCCTTTAATGCTGTAACTTTCATAACTACTATGCTACTCTTCCATCTTTATTCCATCATTTCAAAAGATTTCCTTTTTTCACTAATTACCTGAGAGGTGACGTTAATGAAGATGAAGGTGAACTTAATAGCCGCTTTTGCGGATACTCCGGAGAGCGGCAATATGGCCGGTGTCGCCCTCCTTAAAGGTTTTTTTACCGGTGAGGCCTTTCAGCATGTAGCCTCCGAGATAGCACTCTCCGAGACGGCCTTTCTCCTCCAGGAGGGCGACAAATTTAAACTCCGCTGGTTTACACCGACAACCGAGGTAGATCTGTGCGGACACGCCACACTCGCCTCTGCGCACTATCTATGGGAGGAGGGAGTGCTCGAAAAAGATGAAGAGGCTATCTTTAAGACGAGGAGCGGCCCCCTTACGGCACGCCTGAAAGATGGCCTGATCGAGCTCGACTTCCCGGGGGACACGGCAGTGGAGGAGCAGGCAAACTCTCTTATTCTAAGTGCGCTCGGTGTTAAAGACCCGCTCTTCTTTGGTAAAGCGCGTGATTACTATCTAATCGAGATATCATCCTATGAGGAGCTTATAGGGCTAAAACCCAATATGAACCACCTTAGCGCGTTCCCGAAAGGAATAATCGTCACCTGCAAGAGCGTTAAGCCCGGCTGCGACTTCGTCTCGCGCTTCTTTGCTCCGGCTGTGGGTATCGACGAAGACCCGGTAACGGGCTCGGCGCACTGCGTCTTAGCCCCTTACTGGGGTGAAAAGCTCGGTATGACAAAGATGACCGGTTATCAGGCTTCCAGGCGGGGCGGCACCGTCGGAGTACGCCTTGCCGGTGACAGGGTATATCTAACCGGGACGGCAGTGAGTGTCTCATCACGTGAGATTGAACTTTAACGTATTGGCCTAACCACACAATATGAAAGACTTCTTTAATACACTAGAAGGGGCGAGCGAGTGGAAGATACTGGCTCTAATCGTATGTTTTGCCGCCGCCCTCTACTTAACGCTTATAAGTAACTACCCGCTCGCCGATATCATGGAGGCGAGGAACCTCGTCTCCGCCAGGGAGTGCGTAGAGGACGGTAACTGCATCGTCACCACCTTTAACGGCGTACCGAGAGTCAAAAAACCGCCTCTTCCGACATGGGCCGCGGCTCTGGCTATGAAGGTAGCGGGCAGCACTTCTGCGATCACCTCCGCTCGCGTTCCAAATATATTTATAGTCGCCCTGATGGGTGTATTCGTCTACCTCTTCTCAAGGCGCTGGCTAGGTCGAGGGCTCGCGCTTTCGGTTACGCTCGTTTCACTTACGAGCCTCCTCCTGAGCAAGGCCGGGGGGCGCATCACATGGGATATCTACGCCTTATCCTTCGCCTGCGGAGGGGTATGGGCGATGCTTAAGGCGCTTGAACGGGAAGAGGGAAGGCGTATTGGCCTGTGGATACTTATATCGGGCGCGCTCTGGGGCCTCTCCTTCCTCAGTAAGGGCCCTGCAACTATCGGCCCGATGATGCTGCCTTTTCTCCTGGCCCTTGCCATTTCACCGAAAAGATTTGAGTACAGGTGGTGGACACTTGTCCCTATAGGCGTTATTACATGCATAATTGGAGTATCCTGGTGGGCCTATATCTACAATTTTTATCCGGAGACATTTACGGTTATTAAGGGCGAGGTGAGCGGCTGGAGCTCGAAGCACGACGCAGGCTACCTCTTCTACCTGCCCTTTCCCTTACTCTTCTTTCCGTGGACACTGGCCCTTATTGCAGCCATTATCATGCCCTTTATTAAGTTCAGGGACGGGATGACGCTCCTTACGGGAGAGAAGAGGAGGGAACACCTCTTCTTCCTCATCTGGTTTATCTTATCCATTGCAGTCCTTACCATCGTTCCGCAAAAGAAGGCGCGTTACGCCATAACCGCAATACTCCCGGCCTCTGTGCTGGTGGGCTTCTTCCTTAGAGAGATTAAGGAAAACGCTCTTAAAACAGCCCCCGGGGCCCTCAGATTCCTCTGGAGGGGCCAGGCGCTTATGGCGCCGCTAATGTTGCTCTTCCTCATAGCTGCGGCAGTCTACGGCGCAGTATTTACCGGCTCGCCCATATACGTGCTTTTGGTCGTACCGGTCGCTATTTTATTTCTATTAAAGATCATAAGGGGGACGAAGACGGTCGGCTACGTAATAGCCTTGATGTTTCCGCTGATGCTCCTCTTTAACCTGACACTGATGGTGCTCGTGCGCGACGTTGTCATTAAAGACGGCTCTCAGAGCATAGAGGGCGCGGCGAGGGTATCTGCTATTACTGGAGATAAAGACTTATATATAATGAAACGGACAGACAAGCTCGTCTGGGCGACGGGAAGGAAGAATATCCCCATTACCGGTGATACGGTAATTGAAGAGACTCCGGCGTATATGTTAGTTAATAAAAAAAGGCTTCCGTACTTTAAAGATTGGGCTTCGAAGAAAGGTTTAGCTTACCGGGAGGCATACAGGTTTAACTTTAAAGACCTCTATATCCTCTTCCTCATCTCACAAGGGTCTGATACTGAGCCTTAAATCCTCGTTGACGGTGACTATGCTCCCGGGCGGCACCTTCTCCCAGCCCGTGTCTACTGTAAGGGGCTCTGAAGCGATAAGCACTGCACTGTCTTTTTCTATAGACGAGTTGTCATTTATACAGTACTCGCCGTCCACGCATGTAAGCTCCAATGCTCTCTTCGTATAGAGGCTAACGGCCTCTTCCTGATCTCCCTTGATATAACGCGTGACCGCCGCGTTTACCCCGTCCGTCACGGCGAGGTTCATAGTGATTTGCTCATCCAACCCGGCCTCTTCGCTAAGCTCTTCTATCCGGGTGATAGCGCTCTTAAGGGCGCGTGCGATCATCTCCGTACGGTCTCCGGTCTCTTTCGCTCTAGTGATATGGTCCATGAAGAGGGCAAAGACGTGTTCTGAGTCCGTCGAGCCGCGTATCAGGTCGAAGGCCTCGTCGGATAAGCTCCCTAAGAGCTTTCTCCTTAGATGCCGGAATCCGCCGATAGACCCGTTATGCATAAACGAGTAAGGCCCGCAGGTAAAGGGGTGGCAATTGGACTGTATTACCGGAAATCCGGGAGTTGCTGCGCGCACGTGCGCGAGTATGCAGCCGCTCCTGGTAACGCGCGCAAGGTTTATGAGGTTCTGATTATTCCACGCCGGGGTGATATCCTTGAAGAGTGCGGGCTCACTACTCATCTTCGGGACGTACCAGGCGAGGCCGAAGCCGTCTCCGTTTAGCGGCTCGGCGCGCTCATGGCTGTGGTGGCTCTGGTGTATGATGGAGTTAGCCGGCTCGGTTACGAGTGAACCGAGTGTGATATCCGTTCCGAGATATAAGACGAACCTGCACATAAAAGACCCTCCTTAAAGGTATTAAAAACCCCCATAAAGACATAATATAATCCATTACCGCTGCTGTCAATCGGAGGGGGGGTATAGTTATAAGTGGACAAAAAAAAGAGGACCCCCTTCGGGTCCTCTTTTAGGTATGATTTTTGTTGCGGAGTCTTTGAGAAAGACTTAAGTGAAGTAAGCGCGGCGAGCCCTAGTGGAGCCCGTTGTGAATAAAACAGGGGACATATTTCTTGTCACTGTCTTTAATGTGATTTAAAAGCCATCCGTAGAGGAACATCAGGAGATCACCCGCAACTGACTTGCCTCCAATCTCGAAGTTATGTTTGTAATCCATGATCTCCTTGACGAAGTCGTCGTGCTCCTGCTTGTGAGCCGTTGCCTCCACATAGGCGAATTCAGTGAAATACTGCTCCTCACTGCCGAAATGCATTACCGTGTAGCTGATAAGTCCGTTGAGGATACCGCCTATCACATCCTCGCCATGCCCTGCGAGCATGGCGTCGTTAAGGTCGTTTATGTAGCCGACGAGCTCCTTATGCTGACTGTCAATCTCGCTAACCTCTACACACCAATCTTTATTCCATGTAATTAACGCCATTATCTTTCATCCCTCTTTTTGAGTTATATCGGGTATTCGTTATGAGACCCGTTCCTACAAAAACAGGCACAAGCGAAACACTCTGTACGATATTTCACTCTCATTACATTATAATCGGCATATAAGAGAGATTTATTAGGAGAATTTATATAAATTAATTACAAATGGGCGGGAGATGGCTGGTGGAGTATTCGACATGCTTACAAGATACCAAGGAGCGCTTTAAAAGTGTCTTCGTCAAGCACCTCTATGCCGAGCTTTCTGGCCTTATCGTATTTGGAGCCGGGGTCACTGCCTGCGACGACGAAGTCGGTCTTATTACCTACGCTTCCACTTACCGTGCCGCCGGCGGCTTCTATCTTGGCCTTCGCCTCGGCCCTTTTTAACGTGGGGAGGGTGCCTGTAATGACTATTACCTTGCCGCTAAGTGCGCCCGCTTCCTTCGCCTCCATCACGGGGAATGATCCGAAGGCCGAACGAAGCTCTTCAATAACTCCATGATTATGGGTTTCAGCGAAGAAATTAACGACATTTGCCGCAGTCTCCGGGCCGATATCGGCTATTTCTGTTAGTCGCTCAAAGTCGGCGGCCATGATATTAGTTAGCGTTCCGAACTCTTCGGCGAGAATACGCGCGCCTCTCTCTCCGACCCCCTTTATGCCGAGGGCGTAGACGAGGCGGGGGAGGGTGGTAGCCTTGCTCGCCTCTATCGCTTTGATGAGGTTATCCACACTCTTTTCGGCCCAGCGGTCGAGAGAGAGGATCTTTTCTCTATTTAGCGTATAGATATCAGATACTTTATTGATAAATCCGGCCTCTATGAACTGCTCGACATTCCTTTCGCCCATGCCGTCGATATCGAGGGCTGTTTTGGATACGAAATGCGTAATCGAACCCTTTAGCTGCGCGGGGCAAGTAAGCCCTCCGGTGCAGTAGTGTATGGAGCCAACGCGCTTAACGACCGCGCCGCACCCCTCGACCGGACAGGTTTCAGGCATAATAAAGGGGGTTTCCGTACCGTCGCGCTTGTCTATCAAAGACTTTACGACCTCGGGTATGACGTCTCCGGCGCGCTGGACTACGACCTTATCGCCTATGCGGAGGTCTTT
>JAJCZG010000094.1 GCA_029262475.1 Deltaproteobacteria bacterium | reverse complement strand
ACATGACACTGCAGTACAATTAGTATATGGAGGAGATTAAGCCGTGCGGTTTAGTCTCACCAAGTCAACAGGGAAAACATCGAGAGGATCTCACTTGAATACGTTGGCGGATAGATTCAGGGACGACGATACTGGAATCGTAAAGGACTACACAGGAGAACGGCGTGCTTATCAGCGCTCGGAGGAGAGGCGCGGGACAGGGAATATACACTCCCACTCCTCCACGTCACACCCTTCGCCACTAAAGCTGGTGCTGATTACGATAGTATCGATATTCATCGCCGAGTCGGTCGTGATGTCCTTGCTTTACGTTCTGCCGCCTGTCTCAAATGAGCTGGCGATACTTATCGACTCATCCCTGCTTATCGTTCTCGTGCTTTTGCCAATCTACTTCTTTTTTATGAAACCCATGAAATCAAGTCTGGCCGAGCTCAAAGTATTGGAGGATAAGCAGCGGACACTCTCGCTGACCGATGAACTCACAGGGCTTTACAACCGGCGCGGGCTCTTTACCTTTGCCGAGCATGCGCTGAAGACGGCTAAAAGGGGCGGTAAAGAGTTATGTGTATTCTATGCCGACATGGATAATTTAAAGAAGATCAACGATGATCTCGGACACAAGGAAGGCGATAAGGCCCTGATTTCCATTTCTAACATTCTTAAGACGACTTTCAGGGAATCCGATATTATAGCGCGCATCGGAGGAGATGAGTTTGTAATCATTCAGATCGGGACTAACATGGAGAGCGTGGGTTTCATCACCAAACGTCTGGGAAAAAGAATAGACGAACACAATGATCGAGCGCCGGAGGATTACAGTCTGTCGATAAGCATCGGAACGGTCTTCAGTGATTCGGAGGTTGCATGTTCAATAGATGAGCTGCTGGCCAAGGCCGACAGGTTGATGTACGACCAGAAATCCTCTAAAAGTTACTATAATTAGCAGCTATTATTCTTAATTATAAGAAAAAATTCTTTGTTGCAGGGTACGGACGAGGTGTCGATTTCCGGAAGATTTATACGAAGAGATAACTAGCACTGCCCGTTTATTTTATCACCTGAAGCACGAAGAACATATTACCGCCCCTTATTATAAAACTATAATACTTCTCCCACCTGTCCCTTAGCGACTTTCGCCAAAACTTTGAATCCGGCCTGTCGTTTACCCTGTTTATCATCCATTCGAGCTTCAGGGTCTTCCATTTTCCCTTTAATTCCACATATGAGACGAGCTCCTTCATAGTTGGAGGGGTTTTACCGCAGAACTCCTGCATAGACCTCGAATTAAGGTGTCTTACATGGCTTGGATCACCCCATGAGTCGTTATTCGTATAATGGGGGGTCTCGACGTAAACCCTGGCGCCGTCCTTTGAAATCCTCATAATCTCCGCCATAGTCCTAGGGATATCCGGCACATGCTCCACAGCATGTTTGAAGACCACGAGGTCGAATTTGTCGTCAGGCAGCGGCCACGGGAACTCGCTTAGGTCATGGACGATATCGACCCCGTCGAGAGCGATAAAGTCTATACCCACGGCACCCGGCACCTTCTGGGTACCGCAGCCAAGGTCCAGTATATTCTTTCCCGAGGCGTCGGAGAGAAGCCCGTCCAATATTCGCCCCCTCTTCGGTATGGACAAAAGAAAAACCCTTTCTCTTAAATATATTAATGCTAGAGCCGCTTGAGCGCATGAAACGGGTCGGCGCGGCTTTCCAAAGAAATACTTTATACCGTAGAAAAGAGTCTGTCAATCCTTGTTTCCCCGGGTTTCGTGCGAAGAAGAAAGGCTTTTAACTCTATTCCATAAAATGCTGCGTTACGGTGAGGAGCTGCCGGTCGATACATATAAGAAGAGATTAAAAAAAAGCGGCGGGAGAGCTTTTCGGGTAAGGTAGTATACACGCCGGCCGGGCCGGGCCGGGAATGGGTTCCACAGCCTCAATAATGGCCCGGTGGCGAAATGAAGGATTGAGGTGTAGACCCACCTCAGGCGGGGGGAAACCTCGCTCTAGGCTGCTGCGGTATTCTCTTTCGCCCAGAGCCTTATAAAATCAAAGGCCGAAACGACGCCGACGACCTCTTCGCCGTCCATTACAAGCAGACGGTGTATGCGCGCCTCCAACATCTTCTCCGCCGCCTCCGTTGCCGTAGCCGACGGGTCGATGGAGATAACCCTGGGGCTTGCGACCTCCCATACCCTTGCGTAGAAGTGGTCGTCGTCGGTACTCTCAAAGCCGTTAAGGTCGGTAAGGGATACGATGCCAACGACAGCACCTTCGTCATCGACCACCGGAGCTCCGCTTATCTTATTGGAACAAAGTATCACCTCCGCCTCGCATATGCGTTTATCACGGTGGATGGTGATAACCTTCTTGGTCATGATATCGCGCACGTACTGCATACCGTACCTCCTTACCCTGCGATGCGGCCTGCCGCTACCCTGGCGTCGTTACAATCCGGCGCTCTGGAGCGCGGATAGAATCTTAAGTCGACGCTCCGGCCAGGCCGTAAAAAAACTTACAAAATACCGGAGTGGCTCACGCTTGCGGCCTCTTCATCGGTAGAGCTAGATATTGCGTGAAAGACGGCAAACCTGTTGCCGGTCTTCTTATTGGCCAAATACCTTGCCCTGTCAGCCTCATCCATATAGTCGAACTCAGCCTCGCTCAAGAGTACGTTTACGCCTGCCACGTTGATATCAAACCTTTTACTCACCCCGGAGGAACACTTAAATTCCACGGAGACCTCGGATAGCCTGCTCCTTAATCTCTTAAGCGGAACGTGATGCGCGCTCTCACCCGTATACGGCAATACAACCTTAAACTCACCCTCTTCGCGCTTATAGACTATGTCGCTCTTCGCCCTTACTGCGGCCTTTATTATGGATACGACATTATTCATGGCCGTATCCACGGCAGAGCGTCTCTTCGCCGTCTCCATTACTTCTTCTCCAAACTTATCTAAGAACTACTTACCATGATGCCTTTGTCAAAAACCTGCTTTTGGATCTTACCGCGACTTTACCCAAGCAAACATTAAAGGAAGATTAGAGAAATGGGGTATTTTCTAATTTTAACGGTTTTTCCGGCAGATTTCGATCAACAAACTGGAGGAGATAATTTGGAGATGATCTGTAAGAGATGAGGCTTAAGGAAGATAGCACCTTAAATACTTAATTAAAGCAGTGACTTACCTAAGGGGTTGATTTTCAGAGTAAGGCCCCTTGACCGTTAACATGCGGTTTCCCCCTCTCTGAAATTCATAATCGACCCGAGTAATATCCAATGAGAAACCATCTCTACGAAGCCTCTCCGTCACAGGTGCGAGGTGTTTTGAGGTCTCAGAGTCGAGCGAAAGGAGCGGGAATATTCTGACCTCACTTGCCACGCGGCATAGTTCTTTAATGGAATCCACATGGAATTCTTCCGAGAAATGCCCGCTATAGAGGAAGAGGAGGTGTGAGGAGAGCGCCAAGTCGAATGCGGCGCTCTTAAATGGCAGACTGGGCAAGTTCGCGTTAACGTACCTCCCCTCACTAAGCCCTCTCGAATAGTCTTTAACAAAGAGCTCCATCGCTTCAAGACGCCTCTCTCCGAGCGCTTCGACGGAGGGGATATCGGTCCAGACGAATGAGTCCATATTGTCGTGCAAACCGTCCATTATCCCGCCGACTGTTTCGTCGATACGCCCCCTTATCTCCTCGGCGGAGAAGAGGTATAAAGGGTCAACAGATACGACTCTACCGCCTCGGGCGGTAAGAAGGGCGTTAAACGAGGCCGGGCCGTCGGCGCATCCGAGGACTCTTTTCTTAAGGTCATCGCCAGAGAGGGAGAAGAAACGCAGGTACTCCTCGTATGAGCGCCCCCACGGTGCGACCTCTTTTAAGGTAAATGGCATATGCTGTTTTTCGCTCCCTCAATAGTAAAATGACGGTTTTTCATAAGAACTTATCAATCCTTCCTTGTAAAAAACATAAGCCCGCAGAGGAGCTTCAAACCCCGGAGCAGTCTATTTGCCGGAGACTTTCTCATGGGTGCTAGTAAGTACATCCAGGTCATTAACCATGCCATCCATGCGCTTTTGCTCCTTACGTTTTGGTATGGTATGTTTCATCTTCGTCATTACGTCCATGATATCCGTAGCCGCCGTAACTATACCGCCTGTAAGCTCGTCACGCTCATCTTTTATGCCCTGCTTGGTGACGACGGCCATATAATCGCTCCGCATCTTCTTTAAGGATGAGGCCATAGCCTTCATCTTCTCTTTCTCTGATGTGGACGCCGAGTGGTGAATATGTTCTATGATCAGAGTCGTCTCGCTCATCATCTCCGCCACAGTTCTGAGTATCTCCATACGCCCCTCACTGCCAACTTTTTTAGTATTAGCGATCTCCTCATACCTTACGGCAAAGGTGCCAAGCGTTAGCATATCCTCTTCGGTAGGGGTGTGTCGAAGCTTCTTCATCGCTATTACAGTATCCCTCATCATATGGAGCATCTCTTTTGTTATTCCATCCTCCACTGCCGTATCTTGAGCGACGGCGGGACCGTGCAAAAAGACTAACGAGAAAAAGAGCAAAAGAATAAATATCCCTTTTGATATCCTTATAAGCATCTTCCTCACCTCCTTTATAAGTTTGTCTCCCTCTTCTCTCTTCAGCACATTCCATGAACGTTTTATACATCTTTAAGGCTCTATACGACACCTATAAAGACATCTTACGGCTTCGAAGCGCAAGAGATTAACTTAAGCCCGGCTTCGCGCTTATTCCATACTTTATATTATAGCAGAAAGTTGGCAGGGCCATAGAGGCGCTGGAAAAGATTTACACCGACCCGGGTTGTTTAGAAGCCTGAAGAAAAACACTGGCATATCTGGGGGGAGAATATATTATAGTGTGGGAGCATACGTTAACTACTTCTCAAACTCTCTTCGCCTTTCCTTGGAAGAGATAGACACTCCGCAACTCCGGAGCTTCTATCTGTCTTCTAAATCACCAAGTAATCGGCCGGCCACGAGCTCGGGGCCGGCGCTCGTCCAGTGACCGTTATAGGGGAAGAAGAGGTATGGGTTACCCTCCCCGGCCTCACGAAATAACGGCAGGAGGTCTATTACATTTATATTATTTTTAGCGGCCCATCTCTTGATTATATTATTCGGCGCGTCAGGCGAGTAACGGTCGTCTCCGCTAATGGAGTGGTGCTCCGAGAAACGCTTCCATATATCAGGGTAGACCTGAAGCTCGGTCGAGACCATGACGACGGTGAAGCGCGCCCCACTCTCCAGAGCGCTATCTCTAAAGTTAAGGAGTATCTTGAAGACCGTCTCCCACTCGTCCGAGGTATCTTCTGTTATCTCACTGAGATAGCGCAGGTGTGTTTCACTACTGCCGGTATATGTATGGCGTTTTCCTGTGAGTAGCCCCCTGTCGCTAAGGTAAGCCCTAAAGGAGTCGTTCCGTGCCGCCGCACTCACGAGGAGACTTACGAAGGCCGAATGCGACGTGAGCCTGTGGAGCCACTCGCCGCGCTCTTTTGCCGTATTAATCTTAACGGGGCCGATGTCCCAATCGTCACCTTTAACAGGAACAGGAACAGGTACATTACTGAGGTGAAGCGAGCCGTCTGCGCCAATCAGAAAATGCGGCTTACCGCGACCGTAATTTACTTCTTTCAGGGAGTCGATATGGTCGTGCGTCGTGACGACCATCACAAACACCTCATCCGGTTTCCATAACCGCCCCTTTCGTTCCCACAGGAGCAGCTCCTGGTCGGTCGAGTACCCGGAGACGCCCATATTCACAACCTCGATCTCACCGCCGCTTTCGCTCTCCATAAGAGAGGTAAAGAGTTCGCCCTCCTCCACGCCGAAACCCCACGTAAAGGAATCCCCTAAGAATAAAAGCCTCTTCCTGGCGGTGCGCTCCGGCCCGTGCGTGGCGCCCCTGTAGCCGTACTTATTATGGCGTACATGGTGGCGGCAGTCCACCCACTCGAAGTCGTCCTCGACCCCTTCAAGTCCGTCCCAGCCGAGGACGGGGTCGTACCTGGCAAACTTCCCGCGTTCGGATTCCATGTACTTATTTACCTGCAGGATCTTTCCGTGGAGCGGAAAAAAAAGCCGTATGATTATCTCAAGGAGTATAAGAGAGAAGCATATACTTACGGTAAGGAGCAATATGGGGTAAAGGATTTTTCTCTTCACAACGTATGGACCTGTTTATTAATTAAAGCTTCGGAAATATCTCTTCGAGTTCGGCGAGCCGTACCGATGCAGCCTCCCACTGAGCGACACTTGCTGCCAACCCGGCTTCGGCAGCCGTTAAGGCGCTCAGACGCCTGGCGCACTCATCCTCGCGCCCCTTCGCGTAGAGTTCGCCTGAGGCAAGCTCTACGTTTATCGTCTCTATACTATCCTCCATCTCCTTTATCTTTCCCTCAAGCCTTGGTATCTTCTTTGAGATCTTTGAGAATTCTTTCTTAAGGGTGCGCTCCGCAGCGCTCCCGGGCTCGGGGGGCGGTGGGCTGGTAGAGTCCTTCTTCACAGGCGGAGATTTCAGAGCCGCCTGTGGCTCCGGAGAGTCGGAAGCTGCATTGGAGCCTCTCCCCTTCCTGCGCCCTGTTGCCCTCTCAAGGTGGTCCGTGCCCTTGTCCTTTAGAAACTCCGAGTACCGGCCCATGTATAGCTCAAAACCCTCGTGGGTAAGTTCGAGGACAGAGGTCGCGACGCGCTCTACAAAGAAGCGGTCGTGGCTTACGAATATCACCGTTCCGGGGAATTTCTTAAGCGACTCGGATAACGCCTCAATCGTCTCAAGGTCCAGGTGGTTCGTCGGCTCGTCAAGGAGCATAAGATTAGCCTTCCTGAGTATTAGCCCGGAGAAGACGAGCCTCGCGGCCTCTCCTCCGCTAAGGGCCTTGGTATTCTTATCAGCGTCGTCTCCGCTAAAAAGCATCATGCCAAGTGTGGAACGCACCGCCTGCGACGTCTCCGCTGGAGCATCCGTAAGGAGCCACTTGTACGGGGTCGAGCCAGCAGGGATCTGCTCCCTGTGGTTCTGGGCGAAGTAGCCGATACTCACCTCATGTCCGGGCGTGACTTCGCCGGAGTCCGGTTTGAGCGTCTCGGCAAGGATCCTCAGGAGTGTCGTCTTACCGACACCGTTAGGGCCGATTACGGCCAGACGTTCGCCGCGAGAGATGCTAAAGCTAACGTCCTTCAGTACGGACTTATCGCCAAATGATTTACAGATCCCTTCGGCATTCATTGGCTGACGCCCCGACGGCCTCTTCTGCGTAAACCTGAACTTCGGCGCAATACGGGAAGAACGTTTAACAACTATATCGTCCATCTTGTCGAGTTCGCGCTTGCGGCTCATAGCCTGACGAGCCTTGGTCGCCTGACCACGGAAACGGGTATAAAAGGCCCTTAGTTCGTCCTTCTTCTTCTCCTGACGCCCGGCCTCTTTTTCGCGCTGCTCGAACTCCAGTTCCTTGGCCACAATAAACTCGTCGTAGTTGCCCTTGTAGGGCCTTATCGTCTCGTAATCAATATCGAGGATATAGTTCGACGCCGCGTTCAGGAAGTGGTGATCGTGCGAGACGACGACGACGGTACCGGCGTAGGATGACAGGTAGCCTTCGAGCCAGCCTATGGAGGCAATGTCCAGGTGGTTTGTCGGTTCGTCCATTAGGAGCAGACCGGGCCTGGCGAAGAGGGTTTGAGCCAGAAGCACCCTGAGTTTGTAGCCGCCCGAGAGTGTGCTCATCGGCATATTATGAAGAGAGCTTTCGATACCCAGCCCTTCCAGGATGGAGCCTGATTCGGCCTCGGCTTCATAGCCGTCTTCTGCGGCAATATCGGCCTCGAGTTCGGCGAGTTTCATCCCCTCGTCTATGGTGTGTTCTTCTTTATCTAAGATGGCGTGCTTCTCATCCAAGGCCTTCCATAGGGCTGGCTTACCCATAAGGACGGTGTCTATTATGCGCTCGTCCTCGTAGTCGAAGTGGTTCTGTTTAAGGAAGCCGACCCTACATGACGACGGCACTCCAATCTCACCCTCCTGGGGCGTAGCCTCTCCAGCGAGAATTTTAAGGAGCGTACTCTTCCCGGAGCCGTTCGCCCCGGTAATGCCGTAGCGGTTCCCGTTCGAGAGGTTAAGGCTTACATCCGTAAAGAGGTTCTTCTTACCGAAGAAGACCGAGAGGTTTGATAATCTGATCAACTCGTTTTCATCCTTCCTGCTTGCGTCGCCGCGCCTCCCGAAAGACGGAAGGGCGGCTAGTGTTGTTTAACCTAAAACACCGGCACGGTAACGGCGGCGGAGTGTTAATATAAAAACTCCGGCACGAAAAGGGTGCGGAGTGATAATCTAAAACCCATCGCATATAGAGGCGTCGGAGTGATAAATTGAAAACCCCCTCCGGTGTCTGCGGAAGGGGTAGAGAGATAAGACTTAAACCGGGGGCAAAGAGCCCCCTTGACTATAGTGTTTTAACCTCAGACTGTACTTAACTCGCCTGCAAAGCTACTTTGCGCTACAGGGTACGGAAAAAGTGATCTATCTGCCGCGCCCGCCGCTGCGTCCGCCACCCGTCCTGCCGCCGGGCCTGTTGCCGCCGCCCCTTGACCCTGGTCTCTGGCCTGATTTACCACCGCCTGGCTTACCGCCAAACTTCTTCGGGCCACCCTTGCCGCCGCCACCGGAGGGCGCGTACTTGCCGCCGCTACCCTCGGTAGCCCCCTCAAGCGTGCTAGCCTTCGTCTTTGCCTGAGAGACATCGACCTTTCGTTCGGAAATAATGGACTCGTGCATCATCTCTATCACTTTCTCGGCGTCTACTGCCGGAACTTTAACTAATGTGAATGAATCGAAGACATTTACGTCTTTTATGTCGTCTCTATGAACATCCGTCTTATCGGCTATCGCGTCTACGATCTCTTCGGGCGTGGTGCTCTGATCCTTACCAATGCTTATAAAGAGCCTCGCGCTTCCGTCGCCAAAGGCCCCGGCACGCTCGGCCTCTGCAGCCCCTTCTTCTCTGGCACGCTCACCGGCGGCGCTCGATTCGGCATCCATCCGCATCCTTACGAGCGCGGCCATAGCCTCGGCCGGGTCGAACTCCGAGAAGAGATTCTCCGCCATCTCCACGTACTTATCGAGCCCCGGTTTGGCCATCTCAGCGGTGATCAGCTCTTTAATCCCCTTCATACGCATTCCTGCCATCTCGGCCCTCGTCGGGAGCTTGCCCTTTGTTATCTCGGCCTTGGAAACCTTCTTTATAAGCCTCAGCTGCATCGTCTCCCTCGGGGTAACGAGCGTTATCGCTACACCCGCCTTACCGGCCCTGCCTGTCCTGCCAATTCTATGGACGTAGCTCTCCGGGTCCTGAGGGATGGAGTAGTTTACGACGTGTGATATATCGCTTATATCAAGGCCGCGGGCGGCTACGTCGGTGGCGATGAGGATATCTATTTCGTTATCCTTAAACTTCTTAAGTACCTTCTCGCGCTGCGCCTGGCTAAAATCGCCGTGCATCGCCTCGACGTCAAAACCCCTCATCTTGAGTTTATGGGAGAGTTCGTCGCACTCGCGCTTTGTGTGGCTAAAGACCAGGAAGCGCCCGGAGTCTGCCGTGTCTATGAGGCGCGTTAGGGCCTCGACCTTCTCCGTATGCTTAACCTCGTAGAATATCTGGCTTATCTTCGGCGCGGTAAGCGTCTTGGACTCTGCTACGATCTTCTCAGGGTCTCTCATATAGCGCTTGGAAATATTTACTATCTGCTCCGGCATCGTCGCAGAGAAGAGCATCGTCTGCCTCTCGACGGGCGTAGAGGAAAGGATGCTCGTAATATCTTCTATAAAACCCATGTCGAGCATCTCGTCGGCTTCGTCCAGGACGACGACCTTAATACTTCCAAGGTGGAGCGTCTTTCTCCTGATGTGGTCCAGCACCCTTCCCGGTGTGCCGACGACTACGTGCACGCCCTTTTCGAGGGCGGTTATCTGACGCTCTATGGATGTGCCGCCGTAGATCGGTATGGCGTGTATATCTTTATAGCTTCCGAGCTTATTGAACTCCTCGGCGGCCTGCACCGCGAGCTCCCTGGTCGGTGCAAGCACCAGTGCCTGCACCCCTTTGGCATCCCTGTCGAGATTCTCTATTATCGGAACTCCGAAGGCGGCTGTCTTCCCCGTCCCGGTCTGTGCCTGCCCGATGAGATCGCTCCCCTTTAGAAGTATCGGTATCGTCTTCTCCTGGATTGGTGTCGGCTCCTCAAAGCCCATGGCGAATACTGCCTTTAAGACCGAGTCGCTCAGCCCGAACTCACCGAAGGATGTAAATTTCCTGCTCAAACGTTATACCTCATTCTTCCAGCCTTTAACGGTTAAAGGCGCTCTCTTGGGTTAGCTAAATATAATTTAATAAGTTAGCACAAGACAGTGCATTTGTCACCAACTATTAAAGAAGCCGCGCTTCCTTCGAGGACGCTAACCGCCGCTTATTAACTACCCCGGACTTGCAAAAAAGAACAATAGCTGATATCTATATGTATCAATAATTTATCTTATTTTAAAGCGCCCCGCCGGAAGTAGTAGAGGAGAGCGCCGGGTCGATACGGATACGCATGGCACCGTCTATCCGATTAACAACTGTAACGCGAAGATGAAGGGTTTAATAAACGCATGGGGTTTCTCTCGAATTTATTAGGCAAACGCGAAGACATGAACGACTTCCACAGGAAGTATTCGGAAGTAATGCGCATCGAGTGGGTGACGAGAATAATACTCGTAATACCCAGGGACACCTACATACCGAAGAGTGAAGCCTCTCGGGAAAAGTACGTGCGCTTGGTCTACAAGGCCGTTAACCCTCATATGTACGAAGCCATAAAAGACAGGGAACAGGCCAAGTTCCGCCTGAGCGTCACCGAGCATATGCAAGACGACGGGTTCATCACCCCGGAATACCTCTTTGATCCTCTGGATGAACACAAGGTGCCGCCCGAGTATTCGGCATACCTGCAAACCCTCCGCATCGAAGACGGAAGGATCAGATTGCGCGCGCGCGATGATGAGGAAGAGAGACCCGACCAGGAGTTCAGCGTACCCTTAAAAGAGCCGTTCATAATAGACGGCAAGGAGACGGCGAAAGACGTGATGCTCATATCCGCCTACAAGACGGGCAAGCCGTGGATGGAGAGCTCCATATGGCCGACGAGGCCG
>JAJCZG010000093.1 GCA_029262475.1 Deltaproteobacteria bacterium | reverse complement strand
ACGATTCCAGTATCGTCGTCCCTGAATCTATCCGCCAACGTATTCAAGTGAGATCCTCTCGATGTTTTCCCTGTTGACTTGGTGAGACTAAACCGCACGGCTTAATCTCCTCCATATACTAATTGTACTGCAGTGTCATGTGTTTTTACAGTCTTGCAATAAATATGCCGATTATGGTGTTTTCTCGTGTAGGTGTGCTTTAATAGTTTGTGGCTGAGGCCGCACTGATGAGCGGAAATACTGTCTTTGCGAGGAGCATTAGCGACGCGGCAATCTCTAAGAGAGAGAAAGTTCCCCCTCCCTTTATGGGAGGGGTTGGGGAAGGGTGAAAAAACTCGTAGGGTGGGCACTGCCCACCTGTTCTGTCTTTCTGCGGTGCGGTAATCTGTCTTTGCATTAGGTTTGGGGCCGCTCTGACGAGCGGAAAAATTGCATTTCTATTACGAAATGTACCTTGCGCTTGTGGCGCGTAGGGGGAAAGGGCATTATAACAATATCGCTTCGGGCTGGGCTCACGCCCGGAATATTACAGAGGTTTACGGAGACGAACCTTACGCTTGTGGCGCGTAGGGGGAAAGGGCATTATAACAATATCGCTTCGGGCCGGGCTCACGCCCGGAATATTGCAGAGGTTTACGAGACGAACCTTGCGCTTATGGCGCTTTTGGGTGCGGGGTGCAGCTCCCTTCTTCCCAAATACCTAAGTTTAGTCGCGCGGTAATGCGGCGCTCCGTAAACTTACCCCATCTTATGGTCGCTGACCCCGCACCCTTGTTTATGAAGGGCAAAGAAATATAAAAAAGACTTCCCTTGATGGGAGGGTGGTAAGATGGTTTGAGTGGCGAGGCGGTGGCTAGACTGCTAGGTGAACTCTATTATTTTAATAATTCGTCCAGGCTACTCTCTATCTCACTGTGTTTCTTCTGCAATCTCTTAAATACGTCATGACCAGCCTCAAGATAAGCCATCGAAAAATAACCGTGACTTGACGCCAGGTCACGCATCACGGGATGGCGATAGGTTAATTTCTTGGTTTCGTATGAGTTTTTCCATCCCTTAGATTTATATTTTCCCACTAACCCCTGATTATATGCTTTATGAGTTTTCTTGTCTGAGAAGCTAAAGGCTTGCTGTGAGTTAACGGCAAAGTAGAGTATTCTGTCCAACCTGAGCATTACATCTTTATTCAGGGTTGCGGAAATTTTGACATCCTCTCTGAAATTAATGCTACTGTAGAGTAATTTAATGTATTTTGAGTAGTGAGTGATTCCAATCTTTTTGGTGACCCCAATCTTTCCAAATAACTCTGACAATGCTGGTAGTATAAGTTCTCGTTCCACCAGATACTGGTTCATCTCAAACAATAGAGATATTACGTTGTCAGAGTTGATATTGTCCCGATATTTATTGATTAGAGTGTTTTGTGTTTCAGGGGCGGCTTTATTGATATGCAGTGCTACAAAATACTCCTGGAATGAGCGGTGTGAGAATACTATCTCTAATCCATCTTCGATTAAGAGGCATGCCCCTTTTAAAGCGTCCTCCAGATAAGACTCGCTTGAGAATGACATTGATAAGTATGATCTGCTCTTGTCAATGAAGTCTAATGCCTTTGTCCTTGAAAAACCAAAAAGCCTTTTATCGTATGTTTGTAGGCAAAATACTGAGAATACTTTAGAAAAATCCTGAATATCTAAGTTTGTGAGGTTCTCACGTTTATAGCCGCCCTTAGAGGCATCGTGCTTCTGGAAGAGAGCGGTGTAGGCATGGTCGTAGAAGATGCTTAACTTCGTTGGTATCTCCGCAGTCTGACCATATGTGAGGAGCATTATCGAGAGTAATAAGGGATTTGAAAGAAAAGATTTGTGCTGTTCATACATTTCATCTCTTAGCTCTGCAATGAATTGCTCCTTTGTTTTTTCGTCATATGGCAGCTTATTTACCAAGTTGCAAGCGGAATTAACAGAAAGGCTTTGGAGATGGTAGTTGCTGAACTCATCCATTCCAGTAAGTGCATCATCAGGCCTGGAAGAAATAATTATCGAACACTCCTTGCCTTTTTTTGAGAGCGATTTAATATTTAATAAGAGTTTCTTCCGTAGGCTATTACTTACTTCATCATACCCATCAAGAATAAAAGCAAAATGTCCGCCTTTAATGGCTTTGTCTATATACTCCTCATCAAAACTATAGGTGCTTGAGTTCAACGTTTCACTAATTAAATTTAGTAGGCTTATCTTTTTTGAGTTCAATTCTCTTAGTTCCAGGAAAACCGGGACTTGTACTTTTGACGATAAGCAGTTAATAAATAGATGCTTCATTAAGATTGACTTCCCACTGCCACCAGTGCCGAGGATAACTAATCTTTTTGATTTCTCAGTAAGGTTCTTAAATGTCGGATTCTCAACGCTGATTGCTCCGGACTCTACTGCAATTGGAACATAGAACTCATACAGATACGCGGGTGTATCACGATTAAAGAAAAAGGATTTTGTTTGAGAGTATTTGTGTGCGCTTTCTTTTAGATAGGCCTTGTAAGAATCTTCAAGTCGAAGTTTGACTTCTCTACTGGCATCACTTAGGAATTTCTTGGCCCCTTTAATGAAAAACGGAGTGATCTTATCAATAACAGTTGCGAGCTTTATTGCAGTGCCTGGTTCAATAATCATTGTTTTGCTCCCATATTCTTTGCGATAGGTTCTAGTTTCTAATTATCAGTATAAGTATACGACTTTCCATAATGATTCACAACTGATAGCCTTACGGCAACCACCCCATTGACTCCCTCACTCGTCGGGAGTACAATCTATTTATATTACGGTCTTTCTTTGCCCGCTCCCGGTGCGCCATACGAAAACAACCCATTTGCTACGGAGGTAATATAAGATGTCGCCCCTTATAAACGGAGAGATGAAGGAGAAGTGGCTCGACACCGAGTCGACCGAAGGGCGCTTCGTGCGTTACGAGAGTGTCTTCCGCGACCGCGTTACAGCCGACGGCTCGTCGGGCTTTAAGGCCGAGGCCGGGCGCTATCATCTGTATATTTCTCTTGCGTGCCCTTGGGCGCACCGCACCCTGATCTTTAGAAAGCTTAAGGCGCTCGAAGACGTAATATCTCTTTCGGTAGTAGACCCGCATATGGGCCCTATGGGCTGGTCATTTAGTTCCGGCCCCGGCTGTATCCCTGATACCGTAAATAACGCCGAATACCTCTACGAAGTCTACACCAAAGCCGAGCCAAAATGTACCGCCATCGTATCCGTGCCGGTGCTCTTCGATAAAAAAACCTCCAAAATAGTAAGTAACGAATCCTCGGAGATTATCCGCATCTTTAACTCCGAGTTCGACGCCTTCGGAGACGCGGGCCTCGACTTCTACCCGGAGGAGCTTCGAGGGGAGATAGACGCGGTAAACGAGCTCGTTTACGAGAGCGTAAATAACGGCGTCTATAAATGCGGCTTTGCCACTACGCAGGAGGCATATGAGGAGGCATTCGACGCACTCTTTTCCGCGCTCGATACGCTAGAAGAGCGCCTCGGAGCGGCGCGCTACCTCGTCGGCGCGAGGATCACCGAGGCCGACTGGCGGCTCTTTACGACACTCGTCCGCTTCGACCCGGTCTACGTCGGGCATTTTAAGTGTAACCTCCGCCGCATAATCGATTATCCGAACCTC
>JAJCZG010000092.1 GCA_029262475.1 Deltaproteobacteria bacterium | reverse complement strand
TCCGTAGCGCCGACAAGGACAGCGAATATAGCCCTCTTCTCTTCGGCAATCCTGTTGGCTTCTATCTTCGGGTAAAAAGCCTGGTACGAGATGGCAAGTATTGCTCCTACCACAATGGCGAAGGAGGTTAAGACCGCGAGCATCTTCGGGGAAGTAGCTTGTTTCATAATGGTTAACCCTTCTCCTTCCCGTTCTTTTTAGGCTGCTCGCCGAAGACTTTAGGCCTTGTCCACCTGTTAATAAGAGGCACGGCGGCGTTCATGAGAAGAATCGAATACATTACGCCTTCCGGGAGCCCGCCGAGGTTACGTATCGCCACGACTAGGAAGCCCGCCACTATGACGAATATCCACTGCCCTTTAGGGGTCACAGGGCTCGTAACCATATCGGTAATCATGAACCACGCCCCGAGCATTGCCCCACCGGCTAAGATATGGAAGACAGGGTCCGGGTACTTTCCGTCACCGCCGAGCCAGAAGAGAAGGCCGAAGACGGCGATGGAGCCAAGATAACCAAGAGGCATCCTCAAGTCAATATAACCCTTGTAAAAGAGGTAGAGCCCACCGATCAGTATCGCTATAGCGCAGGTCTCTCCCATAGAGCCGGAGGTGTTACCGATCAGCAGCGAACCCCAGCCGGTAGATATTCCTTCGAACTTCATGAGCGCGAGAGGTGTCGCGGCACTTACTACATCCACTCCTTTAGTAGCCGGCTCGTGCCAGGTCGTTATCATGACCGGGTAAGTAGCCTGAAGAAAGGCGCGCCCGAGGAGCGCCGGGTTAAAGATATTGTAGCCAAGGCCGCCGAAAATCTGCTTGCCGACGCCTATGGCGAAGACGGAGCCTATAATGGCGCCGTATATCGGGAAGCTCGGAGGAAGCATAAGGGCAAGGAGAATGCCTGTAATTATAGCGCTCCCGTCGTAGACGGTTACGGGCTGCTTCCTCGCCTTTTGAAAGATAAACTCGGTGATAAGCGACGTAACTATGCAGGTCACAAGCAAGACGACTGCGTCGAGCCTGAAATAATAAATAGCGGCAATCATCGCCGGTATAAGCGCCATCACGACGGTATGCATTATCTTCGGTATGCTCTCGGTATTAAAGAGGTGCGGCGAGCTTGATACTATAAGCCCGGCGCCGTCTTTATCCGCTAAAAAACCGTCATTTTTAACTTCTTCAGCCATGATATTCCAATATAGAAGATTAATTACAGGTTTTTTTACTATTAGGCGTGCTTCGCCCTCTCCTCGTCCCTTAACTTAATCTTAGCGAGCCTTATCCACTGGACGAGCGGCCTCTTGGAGGGGCAAACAAAGGAACAGCACCCGCACTCCATACAGCTCATACCGTTAAAATTATTAAATTCTTCAGTAATACTCAAGCGTCCCATATCGCCGAGCTTTAAAGGCATGAGGCGCATCGGACAGGCGTCAACGCAGCTTGCGCAGCGGATACAGCCAAAGTAATCTGCGGGCTTTACGGTATCGGCCGTAAGGCATGTTATACCCGAGGTGCCCTTTACGGCAGGCACGTCGAGACGGGGCTGCGTAATACCCATCATGGGGCCGCCATTTATTACGACCATCTCCTTGTGGTCGGTCTTTAACCCCCCGCACTCTTCTATAAGAGCCTCGAAGGTCGTCCCGATTCGCACCATAAGGTTTTTCGGGGTTTTTATGCCGTTGCCGCTTACCGTTACTATCCTCTCGATAAGCGGCTTTTTAAAGGCGAGAGCCTCGTATATAGATACCGCCGTGCCGACGTTATTTACGACCACTCCAACCTCGAAGGGGAGTTTGCCTATCGGCACGGTTCTGTCGAGCGCCGCCTTTATGAGCATCTTCTCTGCGCCCTGCGGGTACTTGGTCTCAAGCTCGACTATCTTAAGTTCCGGCAAGAGCCGTTTAGCGGCTTCCCTCACAGCCTTTACCGCGTCCATCTTGTTATCTTCTATGCCGATCAGGGGGTTTTTAGCCCCTACAGCCTGCATGAGCGCCTTTATACCGAGCACTAGCTTATCGGCATTCTCCACCATCTGCCTGTGGTCTGAAGAGAGATAAGGCTCGCACTCGCAGCCGTTAATAAGGAGCGTGTCTACTACGGCCCCCTTGGGCGGGCTTATCTTTACCGATGTCGGGAATGCCGCCCCGCCCATACCGATGATACCGGCCGAGCGGACAGTGTATCGTATCTCTTCCGGGGTTAATGCGTCAACATCAACTATCGGGCCTTCGGCCTCCCAGTCCTTGGGGACGTAATCCTCGGCCGTCTCGATGACCACGGCCTGCACCTTACCGCCTCCGGGAAAAGGGAGCATATCAACGCTCTTTACCTTACCGGCGACACTCGAATGTACCGGGGCCGTTACAAAGCTCTGGACGTCGCCGATCTTTTGCCCCTCTTCGACGATATCGCTGCGTTTGACGAGAGGCTCGCAGGGCGCGCCTATATGCTGGCGGAGCGGAATAACCACGGTCTTTGGAATCGCAGCGCGCTCGACAGCAGAATTATTTGAGAGTTCTTTATGATATGCGGGGTGAATGCCCCGCTGAAATGTCTTAAGCTTCATAAACTGTAAATCAACCTGTAACGGAAGTTAGACTCTATAAATACTACACTTAACACGGTTTTCAAAATATCAACTTTATCGCTCTATAGTCAAGAAGATTCGGCAAAACGCGCTGCTTTTGCCCCCCGCCATGAAAAGTACCGGGCTTTTAGCGTCGCGCCTGGCGGCGACAGGGGAACCCTCCCCTGGTTTACTACCTGAAATTTCATGGTTTTCTACGAGCTTATCAAATCAAGGAGATATGAGAAGATAAAACTGCAACCTATTGTCTCGAACGGACCGGCGAGTGCAGCTTAGGGAGTGCGCCAGAGAGCGCGAATTAAATAAAAGCGCCCCGGCATGGCCGGGGCGCTTAATCGTTTCACAAGAAAATTATTAAAGATGGCGTAACGATGGTTGGGCGAAGGAGAGAGGCGAGAAGCTCTACTTGCCCCTCGGCTCAACCGGGTATCCGGCGCGCTGCCAGGCCCTGAAACCGCCAAGTAAGGCTTTTACGTTCGGATAACCCATCTCCATCAGCATGAGCGCGGCACGCGCGCTCGAGGCTTCGTTAGGTCACGAACAGTATGTGATTATCTTAGCGCCAAGGGGTATCTCCCAGGCGCGTTCCTTCATCTCAATAAGAGGGATAAAGAGGGTGTCCTTGATCATCATGACCTCGGATTCGTGATCTGTCCTGCCCCTGACGTCTATCACGGCGACATTTTCGCCGCTTAGCATTATAGCTTTTAGCTCCTCGATAGTAACGGTGTCGACACCGTTAGCCGCATGAGCGGCCGGGGCGAAGAAGACCGTCAAGATGACCCCGAATGCCAGAAGAGCCGCTGCGGCCATTATCTTCATCTTCATAAACTAACCTCCAGAAAAAACCCATGCCCCTGTTGTTACAATAAAGGGACGATTAGAATTAAGGACAAGGCCAGACAAATCAGCCGTGCCGTCTTAATAATCCTACAGGATTTACAAGATAGACTCAAACGCTTTTTTCCATAACCGATCCACACTAAGTATAATTAAACCACGGAAGTATTAAAATTTGGCCGTATATGGGTTAAAAACCCTTCTTCAAAAGAACCTGTCGCAGCGACCAATAGAGACGTTGCGGATTCAAATCAAATGCTGTATCTTACATCAAACTAATTAAAATCAGGGGTACTCAAAATGAGAGACTTAAGCAGTTTAGTCGCGGCCATTATTATCTATGTGGCGCTCTTCTTCACACTGCCGGTTGCACCGGCTTTTTCGGCTCAAACGGATGCCGCGTCACTGAACGCATACCAGAAGGGCAAGCTTCTCTATGAAAAGGCCGACTACGACAGGGCAATTGTGCTTGAGCCGGAGAGTGCAGATCATTACATAAACAGGGGCTACGTCCTCTATACCGTGAAGAGCGACACCACCCGTGCGTGCTCCGACTGGAAGTGGGCATGTGAACTCGGTGAGTGCTCGTACTACGAGAAGATCAAAGGCGCCCTGGGGTGCGGTTCTTAATAAAAACCGCGCCCTAATCTATCTGTCGCCTCTTAAAATGCTATAACACCGCAGTCTGTAAAGAAAAAGATCTCGCACCGTAGCTTAAACCTCTCTTATTTCCCTCAAGTAACCAAAATAAAACTAAAGTCTCTCTCAATTTCTTCCGATAAAAAATTGTTCTTTATGCAAAAAGAGAAGGTCCTCATGTATGGCACACTCTATAATATACTCTACTGGAAAGAGTGTAAGAGTACGATAATACCAGAAAATTGATAGAGACCACAGAGATTGGAAATAGTTCGGTGGCCTTATTTATTGCATCTTTAAAAAATAAGTATTTTACCACTGAAGACCTTTGTTAAAATTTTGTATCAGGACGAAATCATTAGCTTATTTGATTAACTGGTATGGACGAAGGCTGCGTGCACACTAAAGCCACTAGCGCGGCTTTAACATTTATTTATTGGCTTTATAACCATACCGACAATGAAAGGCTTTACGGTTTGTCACTTAAAAATATTAAAAGTCCTGCTCCTAAATCACGCACCCTTCGCTATATAACCTTCTTTACTCTCTTCTGGACCACCCTTTTGGCGACATCTCTTGCGTGGAACCTCTACGTCACCTCTCAAAATACGCTCGAATCGGCAAGGATAGAGGCACGCTCAGCTTACGACGAAGCAATAGTCTACATGAGCTGGAACACAGAGCACGGCGGAGTCTATGTCGAAGACATTGAAAAGGCTAAGGTTGACGGCGATATAATCACCGGTGTCGAGAAGAAGATAGTAACTACCACGGATAAGAAGCTTAGGCTTGTAAACCCTGCGGCCATGATGCGCGAGGTAAATACACTCTCCAATAATAATCAGAGAACCATCACAAGACTTACCTCTATTAACCCGTTAAACAGTGAAAACAGCCCCGACGCCTGGGAGGTGGGCGCCCTCTCAGTCATTACAAGCGGCGTTACGGAGTACAGCTCAATAGAGACGGCAAACGGTAAGGACTACATGCGTTTTATGAAGCCGGTCGTAGCCGTAAAACAGTGCATATCGTGCCACAACTCGCAGGGGTTGAAGGCCGGGGATATCGCTGGCGCTCTAAGCGCTACGGTTCCGATGGGCCCTTTAACAAAGGCGAAGTTTCACTCAATCTTCAGCATGATACTAGCGCACTCGACCATTTGGCTCGCCGGTCTATTCGGCCTCCACTTCATGACGGGACGCCTTAAAAAAAGTGAGGCAAGAAGGCTTCAAGCAGAGCTTGAGCTAAGGAGACACACCGACAAACTGGAGGAGATGGTAAGGGAGAGAACGACCGAGCTTGAGCACAAGAGCATGGCGCTAGAGCACCAGACGCTCCACGACGGCCTTACCGGGCTCCCCAACAGAAGCCTGCTCATAGAGAGGGCGCTTCAGTCGCTCCAGTTCGCTAACCGCGACGAATTCCCCTGCAGCCTCCTGATGCTCGACCTTAACCGTTTCAAAGAAGTTAACGACGCGCTCGGACATCACGTTGGCGACCTGCTCTTGCAGGAGGTCGCCCGACGCCTTAAAACATGCCTCCGCGCTTCAGATACGCTGGCGCGCCTCGGTGGGGACGAATTCGCCATCGTACTACCGAAGCTCGGTGAAGAGCAGGTGACGGTGATAACAAAAATACTCCTCGACGTACTGAATAAACCCTTCGAGCTCGCAGGCAAGAGGCTCTACATAGGCGGAAGTATCGGCATAGCCTTCTACCCGAAGCACGGCGATGACACCGCCCAGCTCATGCAGAGGGCCGACGTGGCTATGTATCACGCCAAGAGAAACAGGCTCGGATTTTCGATATACAGCCAGGAGATCGACTCATATACCCAGGAACGCCTCTCGCTCAGAGACGAACTCAGGCACGCGGTTGAGAAGAAAGAGCTTATCGTCTACTACCAGCCAAAACTTGAGATTCACGGAGACAAAGCACCGGCGATGGAGGCGCTCGTCAGGTGGCCGCATCCTGTTCACGGCATAATAGGCCCGGATAGATTCATTCCTCTCGCCGAGGAGAGCGGCCTCATAAACCCACTCACTCTCCACGTACTGGAGCTCGCAACAAAGCAGTGCGCCGCCTGGAGGAGGGAAGGCCTCAACATAAACGTCTCCGTCAACCTCTCGACGCATAACCTTCGTGAAAAGGAACTTGCGGAACGAATCGCCGAAAACCTCAGAAAAAACGACCTGCCTCCGGGTAGCCTCGTGCTAGAGATCACGGAGAGCATGCTCATGGAAGACCCGCTTAGGGGCATAAAACTCCTGAAAGACCTGCAGGATATGGGTGTGGAGTCTTCGATTGACGATTTCGGCACCGGATACTCGTCGCTCTCATACCTGAGGCAGCTTCCGGTGGAAGAGATAAAGATCGACCGCTCTTTTGTCATGAATATGAGAAAGAACCAGAGCGACGAAGTAATCGTGCGAGCGATAATAGACCTTGCCCATAACCTCGGGCTAAGGGTCGTAGCCGAGGGGGCGGAGAGCCAGGAGGACTGGGATATGCTGGCGAGATTCGACTGCGATATAGTTCAGGGTTATTTCATAAGCAGGCCGCTGCCCGCAGAAGAAATCACGGTCTGGCTACGGAAAACATTCGGCGTTAAGATCAACCAACCTGCCTCCAGTTAGGCCCTTTCTTTATATTTACCTTAATCGGCACCGAAAGTTCCATCACCCCTTCCATCTCTTCAACTACGAGAGAGGTTAAAGCGGCTTCCTCTTCCGGCGGGACCTCGAAGATGAGTTCGTCGTGGACTTGAAGTATCATGCGGGACGAGAAACCTTCAACCCTCATACGTTTAAAAATACTTACCATAGCAACCTTTATCATATCGGCGGCAGTGCCCTGTATCGGGGTATTTACCGCGATACGCTCGCCGAACTTTCTCGTGGCCGGGGAGCTGCTTGCGAGCTCAGGGATAAAACGTCTCCGCCCGAGTAGACTCTCGGTAAAACCCGCCTCCCTCGCCCCGTCTATCGTCTTATCGATAAACTCTTTGACGAGCTTATAGTGGCTAAAATAGCTCTCTATATACTCACCGGCCTCTTTTACGGAGATGTCAAGGTCAGAGGCGAGCCCGAACGCCCCCATGCCGTATATGATTCCGAAGTTTATCGCCTTGGCGCGCCTCCTCATCTCGGAGGTGACGAGACCCGGCATTATGCCGAATACTTCGCTCGCGGTAATGGCGTGAATGTCCTGGTCCTCTCTAAAGGCGTCCAGGAGGACAGGGTCGCCGCTCATGTGGGCCACAAGCCTCAGCTCTATCTGCGAGTAATCCGCCGAGAGGAAGACAAACCCGTCTTCGGGAATAAAAGCCTCTCTAACGCGGGCCGAGTAGCCGTCACGAACAGGGATATTCTGAAGGTTCGGGTTTGAGCTGGATAACCTTCCCGTAGCGGCTACCGTCTGGTTGAAGGTGGTATGCACCCTGCCAGTACCCGGGTCTACTAGAGCGATGATGCCGTCAACAAATGTGCTCTTTAGCTTCGCGAGCCCCCGGTATGAGAGGATCTTTTCGGCTATCTGCACTTCACCCGCGAGTGCCTTAAGCACGCTCTCGTCGGTCGAGAACCCGGTCTTCGTCTTCTTTACAGGTTTAATGCCCATCTCTTCGAAGAGGAGGACCGCTAGCTGCTTTGGGCTATTAATATTGAATTCTCTCCCGGATAGGGCGTAGATGGCCTCTTCAAGGGTTTTTATCTCCACCGTAAGCTCGGCGGATAAGGTTTTCAGTAATGCTGTGTCCACCTTTACGCCCAGGAGTTCCATGTAGGCAAGGAGCTCGGAGAGTGGGAGTTCCATATCCGCAAGTAGCGCATCGCACCCGGAGGCCGCAACCTCTACGGCCAGAGCCTCGGAGAGTTTATGGAGAATTTCAGCCCTTGAGGCGGCGTACTGCGCAATGTCGCCAGCGGTAAGGTCCTTTAGCTTCTTCCCTGAATTGACGGGCCTCAGGCCGAGCCTGCGAAGGGCCTCGCTATCGATATCGTGCCTGCCGGAAGAAGGGTCTATCAGATAAGAAGCAAGGGAGGTATCCATTGCCGGGTCCTGTAACCGGAGCAAGTTCCGCTGAAAGAGGATATGGAGCGTTTTGGCGTCGCTCGTTACGACACTTACTCCGTCGCTACCGGCGACTTCGCTAAGTATTGATAACGCATCCGCTTCACCGACCCCCTCTTCCGGGTCGGTGGATACGGGGATATATGCAGCCTCCCCCGCAACTGCGGAGCATACCCCCAGCCCCAGGAGTACGGCGCGCACACCGTCCCCCTCCACGAGCGGGTAGACGGCTACCGTGCGGGCGCCCTTATTAGAAAACCCCTGAAAAGACGAACGTAGCTCACCGACCGAACGCACCACAGTGAACTCCGAAGTGAACTCGTCTGCAGCCGGGATGAGTTCATTATATAATTTGGTAAACTCCATCTCTTTTAGTATCTTCTTTAAGGCCTCCGTATCGGGCGGGCCGACGGGCATGGACTCTATCTCTAACTTAAAGCCAAGCTCCGGCATCAACGTTACTAACTCCCTTGAAAGGAGCGCCTGATCCTTAAAATTAACAAGATTCTCTTTTACCTTCTTTCCGCTCACATCCTCTAGCGAGGAATAAATCTCATCAAAGCCGCCGAAGAGTTCTATGAGCTTGGCCGCCGTCTTTACCCCTATGCCCGGCACCCCCGGGACGTTATCAGAGGTGTCTCCGGCAAGTGCGAGGAGGTCGACTATCCGCTCAGGCCCGACGCCGAACTTCTCCCTCACCTCAGCCCCTCCAAGCTCCTTATCCTTCACATAATCGAGAATAACGGTCTTATCGTTTACGAGCTGATAGAGGTCCTTATCGCCGGAGATGATATATGTCTTAACCCCCCCCGCGTTACCGAGACGCGCTGCCCAAGCAATTATATCGTCGGCCTCAACACCCTCTTTTTCGAGATGCGCAATGTTAAGCGCTTTAACCATCTCTTTAATGTAAGGTATCTGGAGAGAGAGTTCGTCCGGCATGGAGGGCCTCTGCGCCTTGTAGCTGTCGAAGAGCTCGTGACGGTGAGTTGGACCCCTGGAATCGAAGGCGACTAGCATGTACTCAGGCGAGTAGTCCTTAATGAGTTTCCTGAGCGTCTGCGTAAAGCCGTAGAGAGCGTTCGTGGGGAGCCCATCTGAATTGGTAAATACGGGTAGAGCGTGAAAAGCCCTGTAGAAGCAAGAGCTTCCGTCAACTATAAAAAATTTCTTCATAATCCTTCTATACTCTGGCAAGAGCTGCTTAGTGCCAGTATCTTTGTTATAGAGATTGACACCTCCCGGGGGGTGATATATAATTACATCATGAAAAAATTAAAAATTCTGTCCATAATGCTACTCCTTACCTTTGCCGTCACCTCCTACGCCTCAGCGCGTTCCGATAGTATAGGTACTGCCATCGGCTTCCTGAACGACTTCGACTTCGAACAGGCCAAACTCTTAAAGAGGGTCTCTGAGGGAAAAGAGGTAAAGGCTTTCCTAAACTCCTCGGAAGAGGCTTTTAACGAGACATTCGCCGAGATAAAGACGCTTCGCTGGTCCGAGAAGCCAAGCCGTAAGAGATTTAACAGGGTCTATAACGCCTATCTCGCGTACACCACCGGTCGTATCGATGCCCTTACGGTTATCGAAGGTAAGGTCGCAGAGAAAGATAAAGTGATTGTAAATTCGGCCATTACGAGGCTTACCGAGATAAAGAAGACGGCCCTTAATGAACTGACCGACATATCCGCAAAAGAAGACGTAAAGGAGGATAGACTTAAGGTCTCTCCGGTTATAGACCGCTCCAAGTACGAAAACCATCCCGGCGACAGTAAGGGGCTCTACGAGAGATAAATTACTGAAGACCCCCCAACCAGTTTCTTTATTAAACCGTCCGCCGCATACGAAGACCACCCGGCGCATTAGAGCAATCGTTTGATATATTAAAAAAATTCTACCAGTAGCCTTCGGCGTCGAATGCGTCCTTTATAATCTCGGATTCGAAGACCTCATCTTCTGCGCCCTTTTTAAGGAGGAGGCTCACTACGTCGAAGCGCACCTCGGGCACGCCCGTGTCATCGAAGCGTATGAGAAAGTCCTGGGCCGCTCGTATTATGTGCTCCCTCTTCTTCTCTCCGACCGCCTCCCCCGGCGAGCCGAAGTCGAGAGAACTCCGGGTCTTTACTTCGACGAAGACCAGAGTATCAACATCCCTTGCAATGATATCCACCTCGCCGAAGCGCGAGCGGTAATTCATGTCAAGTATCTTGTAGCCGTTCTTTTTAAGGAGCCTTTCGGCGTAAAGCTCGCCGCGTTTGCCAAAATCTTTACTAGATGAACTCATGTAAGTTTTTACCTCATACCGTTGGAAAAAGAAAGTAAATTAAAGTCGCTCGGGTTATCTCGGCGCCGGGAAATTAAAGCTCTTACGGTGGATAGGGAGAGGGCCGCACTTGTGGAGGGCTCTTAAGTGATCCCTTGTGCCGTAGCCCTTGTTCTTCTCAAACCGGTACTCCGGGTAAAGTGAGGCGTAGCCCACCATGATGCGGTCCCGTAGCGTCTTTGCAATAATAGAGGCTGCGGCTATGCTTACGCTTAAGTTATCGCCCTTTACGATGGATATCTGGGGTATCTCAAGGTTAATTGTGTACGGGCCGTCTATAAGGAGCAGCTGCGGGGCCGGGGGGTCAATTCTTCTGTCGCAAGGAGATTTCACGGAAGTGGCGTTTAGCGGTGGTAAGAAGCTAATGGATAAAACGGCGCGCTCCATTGCCCTAAATGTTGCCTGAAGGATATTTATCCTGTCTATCTCCTCAGGCCATGATAGGCCGACGCCTATACCGGTGGCCGAGGCAAAAATTTCTGTTGCAAGAGTCTCGCGCCTGGCGGGAGTGAGCTTCTTTGAATCCGCAATCCCCTGAGGGATAGGGCTACCGGGAGAGAAGATAACGGCAGCGGCTACCACCGGGCCTGCAAGCGGCCCCCTTCCTGCTTCATCTATGCCTGCTACGAAATAAAAGCCGTTTGAAAAGGCATCTTTCTCATATCGGTCCATAAAGTGTCCGCCGCCCGACGCCCCGACGCCACGCCGCCCCGCAGGATCACAAAGATGATCGCCCGGCATGGGCGGTTCCGTAGCTGTTTAAAACGAGTTTTTTTACCCGGATAAAAAAACTCCACCGCCGCCACGGAAGATTGTTATCCCGGAGGGCGGCAAGTGGAGTATATTTCAAGTAGCTTAATAAAGAGAAAAAGTAGAGCTAGTTTCTCTTACGGAGGGCCTGCTTTGCGGCCTTACCCTTGAGCTCTCTCATGAAGTATAAACGAGCGCGACGCGAACGGCCTTCGGTTACGAGCGTTACAGACTCAATAGACGGAGAGTTAAGGGAAAAGACCCTCTCCACGCCTACGCCGTAGCTAACCTTGCGCACGGTAAAGGTAGTGCTTATCCCTCTGCCTCTACGTCTTATGACAGCGCCCTGATAGGCCTGTATACGTTCCTTATCACCCTCTTTAATGCGGACATTGACGATGACGGTGTCTCCGCTCTTAAACTCCGGGATATCGGTCCTTAATTGGTCTCTTTCTATATCTTCGATTGCGCCCATTTCTCTATCTCCTCCTGGAAATTTTTATTCTAAGACAAAAACTCTATTTTTATAAAATCTTTAACAGCTTAAAGTCAAGACCAAGCTCCACTTTAACCGCTTTCTTCTTTCAAGCTATCAGGCAGGAGCTCCGGGCGTCTCTCTTTCGTACGCTCAAGGCTCTTAACCCTCCTCCACTCGCCTATCTCTTTGTGGTTGCCTCCGAGGAGAACCTCCGGCACACGCATGCCCCTGAAATCTTCGGGCCTCGTATACTGCGGGTACTCAAGCCCCCCGACCGACTCGGAGAAGGAATCTTCTCTCGACGAGGACTCCTCTATAACGCCGGCCTTAAGCCTACCAACGGCATCGACCACAGCCAGGGCAGCAATCTCACCGCCCGTCAACACGTAATCCCCTACCGAGAGTTCCATATCTACAAAGGAGCGTACTCTCTCGTCCACCCCTTCGTACCTGCCGCAGACGAGAATTAACCTCTCTTCGGTTGCGAGCTCTTCGGCTATCCGTTGTTTAAACGGTACGCCCTGCGGGGTAAGGAGTATGACCTTCGCCCCGGCTCCCTCTGTGCTATCCCCCGGCGGCTCCCTTAAAGACTCTATGGCGCTTACCAGTGGCTCGGGCTTCATCACCATCCCGGCGCCGCCTCCGTACGGAGAGTCGTCGGTAGTATTGTGCTTATCCGTGGTAAACCCCCTGATATTATGGGTGTTTACCTTTATTAGTCCGTTCTTAATAGCCCTCCCGATGATACTCTGCTCAAGAGGAGAGTCAAAAAAACCCGGAAAGAGGGTAAGTATATCAAATATCATCTATTCCCCGAAGATGGACGTAAGGTTCGCTACCTTGCCCCACCTTGCCCCTTGCTGCGCCCCGGCCCCTACTTCTCCGGCTTCTTCTCCGGCTCAAGCCCTTCCATGAGGTGAACCGTCATGCGTCTTGCCTCAGTGTCGATATCCAGGACCACATCCGGTATCGCCGGAAGGAGTGTTTCGCCTACCTCGCCTTCGACCTGATATACGTTGGCCGCACCGGTCTCAATGATCTCGGTGATGGACCCTAGAGAGACGCCGGTGTCGGTAACGACATCCATACCGAGGAGGTCGAAGTGGTAATATTCGTCTTCCTCAAGCTCCGGCAGTTCGTCTTTATCCATAAAGAGCGGAGTCGCCTTTAAAAGGGTCGCCGCATCTCTGCCCGTAACCTCATCAAAGAAGACAAGGAAATCACCTTTATGAGGGCGCACATGACGCACCGTAAGGGTTTTTGCCCCAGACTTATCCTTAAAAAAGAGCTTTTGCCCTTCACGGAGTTCCACTTCGCCGTAGCACCTCAGGGTTAACTCCCCTTTAATGCCGTGAGTGCCGTGGATATAGCCGATCTCGATCATCTCAGACATCAGCCAAAGACCCTAGGCCTCAGCCTCGGCCACCGCCGCCTCACGGCTAAAACCGGATTTTTTAAGGATACTCTTGACGGTATCGGTCGGGAGAGCGCCCTTATCCAGCCAGCCGCGGATCTTTTCCTCTTCGAGCTTTACTGCCGGTGGCTCGACCATCGGGTCGTAGGTGCCGACGTTATCGATAAAGCTCCCGTCCCTCGGGGCCTCTCTATCTGCGATGACAATCCTGTAAAATGGTTTCTTCTTGGTGCCGTATCTGGCGAGCCTTATCTTTACAGCCATTAATTCTCGTACCTCCGTATCTTTCTTATATTTCTATGATTTTACTGAAAACCGTTATCTGTTCAGTCCCCTGGATTGTAAAAACCCCTTTAGCAAACCGAGAACTCTTTTTTTATAGCTTCTTCATCTATCCAGTTATCTGTTCATTCCTCTGGATTGTAAAAGCCCCTTTAGCAAACCGAAAACTCTTTTTTTATAGCTTCTTCATCTATCCAGTTATCTGTTCATTCCCCTGGATTGTAAAAGCCCCTTTAGCGCTCCGGGGCCGCCCTTTTTAAACTTCTTCATCATCTTACGCATATCATTGAACTGCTTTATGAGCTTATTAACGTCCTGGACCCTGGTGCCGCTCCCCCGGGCTATCCTGTAACGGCGTTTCGCATTAAGAATAGTGGGGTTAGTGCGCTCCTGGCCGGTCATGGAGTCTATTATAGCCTCTATCTTTACGAGTTCCTTGTCGTCTACCTCTATGCCCCTCTTCTTTTTTATCGCGCTGTAGCCGGGGACCATGCCGAGGATGCTATCGAGAGAACCCATCTTCTTTATCTGCTTTATCTGGTCTTTAAAGTCCGAGAGCGAGAAGGTGTCCTTACGGATCTTCTTCTCAATCTCCTTGGCCTTCTTCTCGTCAACAACGTCCTGAGCCTTCTCGATCAGCGTCATTACGTCGCCCATGTCGAGTATTCGACCGGCCAGTCTATCCGGGTGGAAGACTTCGAGGGCGTCTAGCTTTTCACCGACACCGGCAAACTTTATGGGCTGACCCGTCGTCATACGCATCGAAAGGGCTGCGCCACCCCTCGCGTCACTATCAAGCTTGGTTAAGACAACACCGGTAATGCCCAAAGTGTCGTTAAAGCCGTTGGCGGTATTTACCGCGTCCTGACCGGTCATGGAATCCGCGACGAAGAGAACCTCGGATGGATCCAAAATCTCCTTAAGGCCCTTAAGCTCGTCCATAAGGACCTCGTCTATATGAAGACGACCCGCAGTATCGACGAGAAGGGTATCGTAACCCTTTATCTTTGCTATTCTTTTGGCCTCAGCCGCTATCAGAGCTACATCCTTGCTCCCCTCTTCTATATCGAAGAAATCGACATTTACTTCTTCGGCGAGGCGTTTTAGCTGCAATACGGCCGCAGGCCTCTGAAGGTCAGCCGGAACGATGAGCGGGCTCCTGCCCATGCCCTTTAGATATGCCGCGAGCTTACCCGTGGTGGTCGTCTTACCCGACCCCTGAAGGCCGACCATCATCACAACGGCCGGCTTCCCGGATAGTGTAATCTCACTTGCCTTGCCGCCCAGGAGCTCGGTGAGCTCGTCCTGGACAACTTTAGTAAACTGCTGCGCCGGAGTAAGGCTTTCAAGAACCTCTACTCCCATCGCCTTCTCCTTCACCCTGGCGACAAAATCCTTTACCACAGTGAAGTTTACGTCGGCTTCGAGGAGCGCCATGCGTACTTCTTTTAGCGCATCCTGAATATTGGATTCACTCAGTTTGCCGTGCCCCTTGATATTCTTGAGCACTCCTCTGAATTTATCTGATAGTCCCTCGAACATAATCTAAATCAAATCTCCGTAAAAATAAAGAATTTCGTACTATTAGTAAAAGACGCGCAGAATAAAGATTAAGTGGTTCATATTATCTGATTTCAACGTACGGGTCAAGGATTTTAATTCGCGCGACTTAACACCGGAGACGAGTGTTTTCTCTGCGTACGCGGTGGACTTAATGAGCTAACCGCTTCGCCTTACTCCAAGCGCACCTGTGCGCTGCTGATTCGAGCGACTTGACACCGGAGACGAGTGATTTCTCTACGTACGCGGCGGACTTTAGTGCGTAAGCCGCTTCGCCTTACTCCAAGCGCACCTGTGCGCTTCAGATTCGCGCGACTTACAGGTAAAGACCGGGGAGGCTAATAATAAAAAACCCCCGAAGTCTAAATAAATTGCCTATATGCGTGCATAAACCCGGCTACTTCAGGTGACAGGCGAGACAGAGGGCGCTCCCCTCGTTGCTAATGG
>JAJCZG010000091.1 GCA_029262475.1 Deltaproteobacteria bacterium | reverse complement strand
CCGCTGATGGACGTGTTAGATAAGGACGAGCTCAAAGAGACGATTACCGAAGAGATAGAGCGTCTAAAGCCGGCTATAGCGGCCTTTAAGGAACTAACCGCCCCCGTGGAGCCGGATAACGCGATAGGGAGGCTAACGCGTATGGAGGCGATAAGCTCAAAAGGCGTAAGTGAAGCCGCGCTCCGCTCAATGAAGGTTAAATTACAGGGCCTTGAGAGGGCTTTAAAGAGAATCGACGACGACCCGGAGTTCGGCTCATGCGCCGAGTGCGGAGAGATCATACCGCCGAAGAGAATACTGCTCGTCCCGGAGAGTAGCAAGTGCGTAAGATGCGCCGAAGAAACGAGGTAGCTGGTGAAGGAAGATACTATTAAATGTCCGCACTGCGGAGGAGATATTGAGCTTAAGAGCGCGATAAAGAAGCAGGTGGAAGAGTCCATAAGAAAGGACTTCGAAGCCATAGCAAAGAAGAAGGATGACGAGATACGGCTGCGCGAGGGCGAACTCACGGCAGAGAAAAAACGCCTCGAAGACGCCAGAGCGGATATCACTCAGATAGTAAATAAAAAACTCGCCGCTGAAAAGCTCCGTATAAAAGAGACGGCAACACTTAAGGCAAAAGAAGAAGCGAACCTTGAGCTTAAAGACCTCCGCGAAGAGAACTCCGAAAAAGAGCGACGCCTCGAAGAGGCGAGACGTAATGAAATAGAGATACGGAAGAAGGCGCGAGCGCTCGAAGACCGCGAAAAGGAATTTGAGTTAAAAGCCGCGCGCCAGCTTGACTCCGAGCGAGAGCTTATACGCAGGGAGGCCGCAGAAAAAAGCTCAGAGGAGCACCGCTTAAAGGATCTTGAAAAAGATAAAAAGATAAACGATATGCAAAAAGCGCTCGAAGAGGCCAGGCGTAAGGGCGAGCAGGGTTCCATGCAGACGCAGGGCGAGGTCGGGGAGCTTGACTTGGAAGAGACGCTTGCCGCAAGCTTTCCAATGGACGACATAAGGCCCGTGCCAAAAGGCTTTCGTGGGGCCGATATCATACAGACGGTAAGGGGCAGAAACGGTGCGGAGGCCGGGTCGATTATATGGGAGATAAAGAATACCAAGGCATGGGGCGGCGACTGGATAACAAAACTTAAAGACGATCAAAGAGAGGCGCGGGCCGATATCGCCATAATCGTCTCCAAAGCCCTGCCGAGCGAGGTAAAAAACTTCGGCGAGATATCCGGGGTATGGGTAACGGGCTTTCAGCTGGCACAAGCCCTTGTCGTGCCTCTTCGCTCAGGACTGCTAGAGCTTGCTAACGCAAGGACCGCAGCCACGGGCAAGGGCGAGAAGATGGAAACCCTCTATAGCTATATGTCCGGGCCGGAGTTCAAGCAAAAGATCGAATCCATAGTAGAAACATTTGTAAACATGAAGGAAGAACTCGAAAAAGAAAAGACGGCTTATGGGAGAATATGGGCAAGACGTGAAAAACAACTCGACAGGGTCATAAAAAATACCGGCGCGCTCTACGGCGACATGCAGGGGATAATCGGCGCGACACTTCCGGAGATAAAAACACTTGAACTGGACGCGGGCGGCGATGAGCCGGAAGAAGGAGAGCTTGAGCTAGACATGTAGGGAGCTAAGTGAGGGAGCGAAGTGAAATTATTACTCCTTCGCCCCGGCGCTCATAAGGACGTCAACTGTAGCTACGTAATCTCTCTTCAAGGCGTAAGTAAGCGCTGTCTCACCCTTGACGTTCCTCATATTCACATCCGCACCTGACTCTATTAGAAATTTAACCACATCGGTCCTGCCGTCAAAGGCGGCTATCATAAGGGCGCTCTCACCCTCCTTATTAACGGCGTCTACATTAACACCCCATTCCATAAGAGTTTTCACTACATGCGTATGCCCCTTCCATGCGGCGCGCATAAGGACGTTAAGTCCGTGATTGTCCCTTACATTAAGTGACGCACCCCAGTCTATAAGTGCGTTTACGGTGTCGTTTTGGCCGGTCTTAATGGCGTACATAAGCGCCGTTAAACCATTATTATTGGCAATATTCACATCCGCACCGGCAAAGACCAGTGCGTTTGCAAAATCCGTTTCTCCTTCGTTTGCGGCCCACATAAGGGCCGTCTCTCCGTCTTTGTTTTTAGCGTTTAGATCTGCCCCGGAGCTTACGAGCATTGGCACTATGCGCGCGTGCCCGCCAATGGCAGCGAAGATAAGCGCCGTCTCGCCTTCACGGGTCCTCATATCGACTTCGGCCCCGGCGTTTAAAAGCTCGGCGACAAAATGCGTATAGCCGTGCCGGGCAGCGAACATAAGGGCGCTCCCGCCTCGCCTGTTTATCGCGTTAAGGTCGGCACCGGCATTGATAAGCCCTTTTACGAAATCTATATTATCGGAAGCCCCGGCGTACATGAGTGGAGTAACTCCATTATGGTCCTGCACATCCAACTTGGCGCCGTTCTCCACAAGGGTGCCGAGCATTCTTAAGTCACCCTGCTTTGCGGCCCAAAGAAGGGCCGTCATCTTCTTATCGTCTCTGAGATTCGGGTCGGCCCCGTTATCAAGGAGCACCTTCAATGTCTCTATATGCCCGTTGGTCGCAGTCCAAATGAGCGGGGTCCTGGTACGAGCTCGGGCGCTGCCGGAGTTTATATCGGCACCGGCGTCTATAAGGGCCTTAACGACCCATGTCTGCCCCATAAAAGCCCCTGATATAAGAGCGGTTGTGCCGTTTACATCTTTCTTGTCGATATCAGCGCCCCTCTCCAGGAGGAGTCTGACTATACCTACATAACCCCTCTTCGCGGCCCACATAAGGGCCGTAGCGCCATCCTTATCAACCGTATTGACATCCGTCCCACCATTGAGAAGCACGGTTGCAAGCGAAAGCTTCCCTTCCTGAGCAGCCAATATAAGCGGGGACTTCATGGAGGAGTCCGGCCTTGCGCCCCTGGAAAGACCGGGTAACGAAAATGTGGCTAGAACGATAAGGAGAAAAAAAATGATCGAGAATCTTTTCATGGCTGAAAACTCTGTAGTGATGGGTTTATATAATGGACGGGGTTCCGGATGTATTCTCCTGTATAAATAAAATATACTTTTAAGAAATTCATTATAGCACCTAAGATTACCAAGCTCAAGTGGGGAATAAGGATAAGAGCTGAGCAGGTGTGGAGCTCTCTTTAAGCGAGAGGCCGGCAGGGGAAAAATAAAGACAGTGTGGAGGAGAAAAGAAACGCCCCATCACCTGTGATGGGGCGTTTCATAAAACAATCATATATAAAAAGCCGTCTACGGGCTCAGAGCCCCGGAGATCTATTCAAGGCTTAGTAATGAATAAGCGAGAAGACGTCGTGATTAAGCTTATCCCTGCCCTTCAGGTCGTCCAACTCTACGATGAATGCACTCTCGACAATATTACCGCCGAGCCCTTCGACGAGTTCCGTCACAGCCGCTGCCGTACCCCCTGTGGCGAGGAGGTCGTCGGCTATTATGACGTTTTGTCCCTTCTCTATGGCATCTTTGTGTATCTCAAGGGTGTCTTCGCCGTACTCTAGCGTATATGACGCGCTATTGGTCTTATGGGGGAGCTTTCCGGGCTTTCTCACCAGCACAATGCCCGCGCCAATTCTGTAAGCAAGTGCCGCCCCTACGATAAAGCCGCGCGCCTCTATGCCGACTATAAGGTCGATCTTCTTGTCGATATACCTGTGGGCCAGGAGGTCCACCATTATCTGAAAAGAGAGCGGGTCCTTACAGAGCGTAGTTATATCTTTAAACAGTATTCCTTTCTTTGGGAAGTCGGGCACGTCTCTTATTATCTTCTTAAGTCTTTCAGGCATTATACCACCCCTTTTTAGTTAGGTATTTTACTTCTTTATTAGACGTATTCTCCATCGCGAATGGCGAAGGCCGGGAGCCGGATTGTAGATGGTTCATTTAAGCAGGACGGCCAGTTGGTTTATATACAACAGCGGACTCTATTATGGCAAGAAAAAAAGAGGATTCCTGACGGCTCTGCCGTCTCGGACCTCGAAGTGGAGCTTGGAGACATTCGCCTCTCCGGATGAACCGACCTTGGCTATAACCTCACCGCGCTTGACCTTGTCGCCCGTCTCCACGAGGTTTTCTTCATTATGGGCGTAGAGCGTATAGAGGTCGTCCGAGTGTTTTATGATGACGATATTACCGAAAAAACGCATGCCGCTCGCCGTATGCGCCACAACGCCGCTGTCGGAGGCCTTTACCGGGGTCCCGCGCCTTGCTTTAATATCTATCCCGTCGTTCTTCGAGCCGTTCTTTACCCCGAAGGTAGAGACGATACTCCCCTTTACGGGCCACGAGAGGCGGCCCTTCTTCGCCGTAGCCCCGGAGGTTTTACCGCTAGAACCCTTTTCTAGCGAGGCCGATCTTTTGCCGGAGGTTATATCCTTCTTCTTCGTATCAACTATTGCGACTCGTTTGTGGCGCTTGGCGCCGGGGATATAGATCTTTTGCCCGGCACGGATACGCGTAGTGTCCTTTATGCCGTTTGCCCTAGCGACCTTCTTTGCGTCGACATTATAGGTATGGCATATACGCCAGAAGGTTTCGCCCTTCTTGACGGTATGCTTAATGCCGCCGGCCGAAGAGCACCCCGTAAGGAGGGCGAAGAAAACTATGACAAAGAGAGACTTCTTAAACAAAAGAGATACCCTTAATATTTAGCACTCCACTGGAGCGCTACTTAGCGAACCCGACACGCACAATTTAGAAAAAAGGTTTTGTTAGTGAATAGCATATTTTACCACAACAAAGCCGAGTATGAGAAGTATTGTGAAAACTATCGTAATAAGATTAAAGTATTTGTCTATAAATCCTTTTATGTGCTCGCCGTACTTCCATATTATACCGGCCAGGATAAAGAACCTCGCGGCGCGTGATATGGCGCTTACGGCTATAAAGACGGGGAAGTTTATCTTAAAGGCTCCTGCCGATATGGTAAATACCTTGTAGGGGATTGGTGTAAAGCCTGCTATCGCCACCACCCAGGCGTCGTAGTTCCTGTAGAGCTCTTGAACGTATTCGTACTTTTCCGCGAAGCCGTAGAGTTCGATGACCCTAAGCCCGATAAAGTCCATGAAATAGTACCCTATCATATAGCCGAAGACTCCGCCTGCCACCGAACCGATAGAACAGATTAGCGCGAAGCGAAATGCACGGGCGGGTACGGATATGGCGAGAGCCATCAAAAGTACGTCCGGAGGTATCGGGAAAAACGATGACTCTGCAAACGCCAACACGAACAGGGCTAACCCTCCGTAAGGGGTATGGGCCCACTTAAGCACCCAGTCGTATAATCTTCTAATAAGTCGCACTACCGGTCTCCTTTGCTCTCCATCCGTACTTGCCTACGAGTTTTACGAACCTGCACCCGCCGAGGCTCTCTTTCTTAAAAGCCCCTTCGAGCCTTGTTACCCTTATAAGCTCCTGCGCCTGCTCGCCCCCTACCGGGATTACGAGCCTTCCGCCTACCTTTAGCTGCTGCATATAAGCCTCGGGCACTTCCGGGGAGCCGGCGGTGACGATTATAGCGTCATACGGCCCGTTAACCGCCCACCCGAGCGTACCGTCGGCGACCCTTATAACGACATTAGAGCATAGCAGCGAATCTAAAATCTTTCTCGCCCGGTCCGCAAGCGTGGAGAGCCTCTCAACGGAGTAAACCTTATGGGCCATAAGTGAGAGAACGGCGCTCTGGTAGCCGGAGCCCGTGCCGATTTCGAGCACCTTTTCCGTGCCGTCGAGCTTAAGCGCCTCGGTCATCAGGGCGACTATATAGGGCTGCGAGATGGTCTGGTCTCCGCCTATGGGGAGCGGGTAGTCGTTATAGGCCTGAGAGATGAAGGTCTCCTCCGTGAAGAGGTGCCTCGGCACCTTCAGCATAGCGTCTACGACCTCCTTCTGCTTTATCCCGCGCCCGGTAATCTGTGTCTCGACCATCCGGCGGCGTGCCCTATCGTATATATCTTTCTTTATCGTTAGCAATCAATACACCACTGTTATTCGCTTTTTACGCTCACCCGCTCACCTGGCCAAGACCCGCAAAAAGCCTCTCCCGGAGTTACAGCCCGGAAAGGGTCGCTGTACTTACCAAACGGGCTCATGCCAGGGGGCCGAACTATATCAGAACTTCCAGCCCTTTATCTCTTCTATGGAAGAATGGTTCGTCAGGTCTAGGTGGAGCGGGGTTATCGAGATAAAGCCGCCTGTTACGGCGTGGAAGTCTGAGTCCTCGCCCCCCTCCCACTTCTCCATATCTCCGCCGAGCCAGTAATATTTCTTCCCCCTCGGGTCGGTCTTCTCTATTATCATCTCTCCGAAGACGCGCCGCCCGAGCTTAGTCACGCGTTCACCTTTAATCTTCTTTACGTTGGGGATATTTACGTTAAGGAGCGTCTCCGGGGGCAAAGTGTTCTTTAGTATTCGCCTTCCGAGCTTTACGGCGAATGCGGCTGCGGCTTTAAAGTCAAAATCCCTCCTCGCATCGAGCGAGATCGCCGCCGACGGAATACCGAGTATCGTCCCCTCCATCGCCGCTGAGACGGTACCCGAGTAAAGTGTGTCCTCGCCGAGGTTTGAGCCCTTGTTTATGCCCGATATGACGAGATCCGGCCTACCAGGGAGGATGGAGCCTATGGCTATGGTAACGCAGTCCGTCGGGGTGCCGTCTACGGCATAAACCCTCTGCCCTACCTCCTCCACCCTGAGTGGGCGGTGAAGAGTGAGCGAATGGCTCGCGGCACTCCTTTCCCTGTCCGGTGCGACCACATAAACATCCCCGATCTTTTTAAGTGCGGACGCAAGGCGTTTGATGCCCTCGGAGCGATAGCCGTCGTCGTTTGTTACGAGTATTAATTTCTTCTCTTCAGGCATAGCCCTTTAACCCTCTCGCCCGGTTGCGCTAGAGTTAGGTCAAAGGCAAGGGGCAGTTCTTATATTTAGTGAAGCATCATTTTAATATAATATAAAAGGTCGTGAAAATTCAACTCTATTTATCGACCAAGGGCATTGGTCAATCGATTCCGTAGCGATCTTCGGCTGAGATTGGCACGGTAATTTCATATATAATTTTCATTCAGTATAGATTAGGACTAATTCGCAAGTAGCCCTAAAGCATATCAGGCACGAACCGATAAATAAAAATGCCCGCTGGAAAAATTTAACAGAAGAAAGACAGGCGAAAAATGTTTCATGGCGGAACAGTGGCCGGAGACGGGGTGAATCACCCTCACTACACGGTCAGCAAGGTTTTATCGTAACTCACGGCGGGTTACGGTAATATGCGGTGACGTGGCCGCACGACCGCCTGTTCTTCTCACTGATTAAGTTAAAGAAGGTAAGAATAAACCATCTCCGTCTTTTGAGCAAGTGCCGGTTGAAGATAACTGACGACTGGTTGGAGGTCGTATGGGGCACGGATGAGAGAAGAGATTGACAAGAGCATCCAAATTGAGTTTAATATGAGTCCTGAGATTCTTCATAAAATCAAGTTTCAGATACACCGAAAAGTGAGCACAACAGCTTAATTTATTTAAGAAAAAACTATAGAGAGAGAAACCCGGCGGTTTGGAATAAAAAAACTTTGCACACAAAACATATGGAAAGATTAACTTTTTTTAACTTTTCGCATTCTGGACGTATTTTGTCCTTGACAAAATACGTAGATATTATAAAATGTAACTAACAAATGGTATAGGTCTGCGTTATTACTAGCAGACACCCCAGTCTCATGAAGGGACAGGGGATTAATAATGCCGAAGAGACATGCCCAGGTAATTTTTTATTCCGTAGATTCATGGTGGACTACGGAAGATTGTGGTGAAGGCGCCGCAGTGCCGTCAATTATAATTTTTAATGACGACGTTGGAGGCGCTTTTCTTTATCCTAATCCTTCTTGAGGCTGCACCTGGTTGTGTCAACACTAAATTTTAAATAAAGATATAAGAACAGTACGTTATATTAAGGTGTGAATCAGTGGCACCGCAAACTCAAAACTCGCATTATCAGGGCCATTATTCTTTAATAGTAAAACTGAAATAAGCCTAAAGAGACAGACACTGCTACTTTATAGTTTATTAATACACCACGGCTTGGCAAGTACAGTTTTAGATAAAGAGAAATGTCTTTATCGGCCCTCAAAGCAGAGTAAGGAGCAGGAACGGTTATGAAAATTATATCCTCTAAGAAGACCAGGGTGGCTCTTGCTGCGGCAGTATTTACTGCAGGGCTAATGCTAGGTAGTCTGCCAGCCTCGGCGCTGACACCATCAGACTACCCGACTGGTGTAGCAGCGGGCGGAATAGCAGAAACAAGACATAACCTGGGCGCAACGGGCCGGGTACTCTTCACAGGTCAAATGGATGCACTGGCGGGAGATGGAACGACGGAGATATGCGTCTTCTGCCACACCCCTCACCACGCAGCAGGCACAGCCCCTCTCTGGAACAAGGGTATCCAGTCCACAAGCTATACAGCCTACGGCACGACGGTAGCCGGCACTAACATCTCTGACAGTGACATAGGCGGAGCCACTCTCGCCTGTCTCTCCTGCCACGACGGCGTAAACGCATTCGACACGCTAGCCAACGCGCCAGGTAAGGGCAACGGCGGCGCTAACAATACAACGGCTACCAACTTCGGCTGGGCATTTACCATGGCGAATTCCGGCGGATTCGGAAGCACGTTTGATGATCACTTCCAATCCGGTATTCAGTGTACCTTCTGTCATGACAACTCTGTCGCCGGTAAATGGGCGTCAGGCGGTTCGGGTAACCCGTCTACCAGACTTACGATCGGAACGGACCTCACTAACGACCATCCGGTATCAGTACCATATGCAGTTAACAAAGCCTCTCTCAGGGCAACGAATACGGTCATCTCCAGCATCACGATGACGATGGAAGGCTTCACCGCAGGCGATAACAACGAGGCCGATTCTATGACTACCACTGCCAACAGGTGGGCTGTGAATGGTTACATCAACGGTGGCGCTACCATCGCCGACCTCTTAAGAGGTACGGGCAACAGGGTAGAGTGTTCTTCATGCCACGACCCGCACTTCGACAACAGAAGCTGGGATGAGGTAGAGTCCACATGGGTACCAGTCAAATCCATGAATTTCCCGTACTGGTGTTCAAGCGGCGACGACTGTACCGACGGTAACTTCCTCAGAAGAGTCGGTGGTAACAGTGTCTCCGGTGTTTGCAGGACCTGTCACAACAAGTAATACCGACTAGAAAGAAAGTCTATACAGACCGCCGTATAATCAAAAGATTATACGGCGGTCTTTTTTTTCCCTTACACTCCAATTACTTCGCATAGCCTTTTATCTCCGCCTGGATATTAGCAATTGTATAGCCCTGAGTTATATGATAGAAGTAGCGTATGTTGACATTTCACCTGGAAGAGTATATTGGATAGGAAGACCTTACTAAAACGCCACCTTGACAAACTCTACGAAGAGTTCGATCTCAAATACCTCTCGCCGGATCCACTGGAGTTTCTTCATAAGTTCGACAGGGCTGAAGATATAGAGATCGCCGGCCTTATCGCATCATCGCTCGCCTACGGACGCGTTGACCGTATCAGGTACTCTATTACAAAGGTACTGGATATCGTCGGATGGAAACCGTTTGAATTTGCCTCCTCATTCGATACGAAGAAAGACGCATATCTCTTCGACGGATTCGTACACAGATTTAATACCGGCAAGGATATCGCCGCCCTCTTCCTCTTTATAAGGCAGATGATAGAGGGCTCCGGTTCGATAGGCGCATTTTTCATGGAAGGGTACAAGCGCACCGATGACACGATAAAAGATGCCCTTACGAGCTTTACAGAAAGGGTGCTGGCGCTATCTCCCTCAACCATATACGCTCCGGATGGTGAATTACCAAAAAAGGCAGGAGTTCGTTACTTCTTCCCCTCACCCAGGGGTAAGAGCGCGTGCAAGCGCCTTAACCTCTATCTCCGCTGGATGGTAAGGAGCGGCGACCCGCTGGACTTCGGTCTATGGAGTGCCGTCTCCCCGGCTAAGCTTATAATACCGCTCGACACGCATATAGCGCGCATTTCAGCCAATATAGGGCTCACACAGAGGAAGAGCGCAGACTGGCGCATGGCCGAGGAGATAACCGCTTCGCTAAGGGAGCTCGACCCGGAGGACCCTGTAAAGTACGATTTCTCGCTCTGCAGGTTAGGTATTCTCGATAAATGCAGCAAGAGGTATGACCCCGCAATGTGCGAAGGGTGTTTGTTAAAAGCGATATGTATACTGTAATACAATGGTATTTGTAAGTAAAAAATCATCCTTATAGCCTTACTTATCATTTTAAGGGAATTTAAGTCTTGACATTTATGCCATTTTTGTTTATTTTAAGTTATTCAAATCTTTAGAAAGAAGACTATAAAAAATGAATACATACATGCCAAAACCAGACGAAATTACTAAAGGGTGGTTCATCTTTGATGCCGACGGAAAGACCCTCGGCAGGGCCGCCTCACGCATAGCAACAATACTCAGGGGAAAACACAAAGCCGTATATTCGCCGAGTGTCGATACCGGAGATTTCGTAATTGTTGTAAACGCCGGCAAAATTGCCGTAACAGGCAATAAGCTCACCGACAAGGTATATTACCACCATACTAACTATCCCGGCGGCATTCGCTCCGTAACCCTCGAAAAGCTCCTTGAGAAGGAGCCGGAAGAGGCGATCAAGAAGGCCGTAAAGGGCATGCTCCCCAAGGGCACACTCGGCAGGGAAATGTTTAAGAAGCTCAAAGTATATGCAGCAGCCGAGCATCCGCACCAGGCGCAGCAACCAAAAGAGCTTACACTCTAACTAAAGGCCAGGGCCTTACCAGATAGACACGGCCCTCAAGTAAATTAATCAAGGACTGTGTCCAGAAAGGCTTTTGATTAAAAATGTCTGAGATCGTATACGCAGCAGTTGGCAGAAGAAAAACCTCCGTAGCCAGGGTAAGACTTATCCCCGGCACCGGTGAAATTACAGTCAATAAGAAGCCGGTAGCCGACTTCTTCGGTAGGGAGACGCACAGGATCATCATCATCTCCCCTCTAAAACTTACCGAAAACGACGAAAAATTCAACGTCATGGCCAATGTCAATGGCGGTGGCGAGAGCGGCCAGGCCGGAGCCATCAGGCACGGCATCTCAAGGGCACTCTTAAAGTTTGACCCGGAGTTCAGGGCTGTCCTAAAGAAGCAGGGCTTCCTCACAAGAGACCCGAGGATGAAGGAAAGAAAGAAGTACGGACAAAAGGGTGCGAGAGCAAGGTTCCAGTTCTCAAAGAGGTAAACCCAGTCTCTTTACTTATTTATTCAAGGGAAGGTCCGTGGGGGCCTTCCCTTTTTTATTTTAAACACAAACGAGATAGAGGTAATCCAAAATGCTTAAGGTAGCAATTCTTGGCGGGAGCGGATATACGGGGCTTGAGCTCCTGCGCATCCTCTCCACTCACTCAGGGGCCGAGGTGGTTGAATTCTCATCGCGCCAGTATAACGGTCGCCCGGTTTCGGAGATATTCCCTTCTGTTGCGGGCTTCTACAAAGATCTCGTCTTCAAAAACCCGACAGATCTCGCCGAGACGGATGCCGACGTAGTCTTTTGCTGCCTTCCTCACGGGGCGTCAATGGATATCGTACCCCACTTTATAAAACGGAAAAAACGCATCATCGACCTCTCTGCCGACTATCGCCTCCGCGATAGTGACGTATACGAGGAATGGTATAATGAACACAAGACCAAGAACCTCCTCGCAGACGCCGTCTACGGCCTCCCGGAGCTCCACAGAGAAGAGATAAAGGACGCCCTCATAGTCGCTAACCCCGGCTGCTACCCGACGAGCGCAATACTCGGGCTCGCCCCTCTTATGAAGGGTAGCTTTGTAGATACGGACTCCGTCATAATTGACGCGAAATCCGGCATATCCGGGGCCGGAAGAGAGGCCTCGCTCGCCTCTTCCTTCTGCGAGAATTTCGGCGCATTCAAGGCCTATAACGTCGGTCTCCACCGCCATACCCCCGAGATAGAACAGGAGCTAGGGCTCCTCGCAGGTAAAAAGCTCGTCGTTACGTTTACCTCGCACCTTCTGCCCGTCTCACGCGGAATACTAAGCACCGTCTACGCCTCTCTCGAAGGGACTCGCACAACGAAAGAGCTTATAGAGGTCTACAGGGATTTCTACAAGGACGAGCCCTTCGTACGCATAATGGATGAGGGGAGCTACCCGAATATCAGCAATGTCCGCTGCTCAAACTTCTGCGATATAGGCATATGGGTGGACGAGAGGCGTAACCGTGTCATCGTCATTTCGGCGATAGATAACCTCATAAAGGGGGCTTCCGGCCAGGCCGTTCAAAATATGAATATCATCTACTCAATCGATGAGACCGAGGGGCTACGTACCCCGCCGATACAGTACTAGCCCCACTATCCTGCCAAGAGAGAAATAACCGCTTCTAAAAGGGCTTGCTCAGGGCTGGAGCGTCTATTATAGACTTGATTCCTTTTGATTGAACTGTTAATCTATTCACTCTTGAGCACATAATCCACGGCTAAGCAATCTACACCTGCAAAGAATGATATTATTATATATTAGACACTACAGGAGCCCCGGAAATGCATAAAAAAAGACTGGCCCACACACTAACGCTCACCGTCGTATTCCTCCTCTCACTCTTTACAATCGCAAACGCAGAGTACTCAACTGTAGTCTCCGAGTACGTAAAGGCTTATGAACTTAATGACGAGGGCGCTGCACTTAAAGTTATCGAAGAGAATGTAGAGGCCGTACCGTCGGAGGTGAAAGCGCTTATTTACAGGAGCTATTCGCCAAAAGAGACGCAGGAGAAGAAGGACGCCTACCTCTTTATAGCCGAGCAGATGGCAATGGACTATAAGGACGTTACAGGTGAGATAGATCTCATTAAAGAGTCAAAGCGGGCGATCTTCGAACAAAAGCTCGATAAGGAAGTCGTAGGAGTCTTAAACAAGGATAAGGTGCACATAATAGACTCGCCCAAAGAGACGGCCACGCAAAAGAACTACTTCGTCCCCAATAACCTGGTCATCAAGGCCGGAGAGACGGTAAGGTGGTCTAATACGGATGATATCGCTCACCTCTTCGCATCCTTTTCCATCATCGGCAAGGGCGGTCTCTTTACGCCCAATATAGCCCCCGGCACGCACTGGGAATATACCTTCGCCGAATCAGGGGAGTACTACTACCTCTGCTTCATCCATAAGGGCATGGTTGGAAAGATTCGTGTGGAGGAGTAATGGAGCGATAGACCGCTCTATTAAAGTCAGTCACCTTTAAATCGGACTTAAATTATAAAGGCCCCCGCCATAAGCGGGGGCCTTATCTATTTTAAAATATCTAAAAGCCACTTACTGCTTCAAGACCTTCCCTTCGACAGAAACGACTATTCGCGTCGCCCCTATCACCGCCGAGGGGATTACCATGATATTTAGAAGAGGCACCAGCATGGCAAGGTAGACCGCTATGCCAAAACCCTCATGCCTCATAAAACTCCTCCTGATGAAAGCGAATTTCTCTCCGAGCCCCATACCGCGCCTGTCCAGCGGGTAGGAGACGAACTCGAATGCCGCCATGAGCCCGCCGAAGACCACCCAGATGACCGGTACGGCAAGGTTAAGGAAGGGAATAAAGCTAAATACTAGCGTAAGAATAAGGAGAAGGCATATTATTGGAAGATATATCAGGAGGCGCTTACACTCCTGCCAGACGCCGACGGCGATACCGAAACCTTCGTCTATCTTTACGCCGGTGATAAACTCCTCGTACTTTGCCGAGAGCAGCTCGTTAAAGGGAGATGCAATGAGGCAGGCTATGGCGAAGAAGCTGAAGAAGACAATTACGAGGAGTGTCACGCTAAAGACGATCCATGCAAAGAAACGCAGGAGGGAGTAGTAAAACCCCTCTCCCGTAGGGATAAAGAGTTCCACCAGGTCTGCGAAGAAATAGACCCCGAGGCCGATGACAAGGGCATATACCGCTATATTTATAAGGAGAGGAGCCAGGAGGTATGGCCTTAACGCCTTATTCCTTATAATTACATCTGCCCCTGATAAGAGGTCGATTATTCCGCCGAAGAAACCCATGCTACGCCCTTCCCCCGGGCCCGTAGGTCAGAGAGGTTAAACCCGAACGACGGACGAGCCCGCAGATGCAGGATATAAGAAAAAGTAGCGGGAAAAGGCTTTTATTATTAAACATATCTTATATAAATTAACGCCCTCATAAGGGTCTAGCTTAATAGCGCGTTTCTCTCCTTAATTGCGTTAAGTGGTCTTCCTTAGTAAAGTGTTAGCACTAGATATAGAAGACATAGTAAACTATAGATCGGCCGGGGTGTCAATAGCTTCAGAAAGTTAAAGCCCCCTCGCCTCCTCACGTCACAGGAGGAGTAACGTAGGCGTAAGCTCTCTCCTCTTATAGAGCGGGTGCCCGGGCCTGCCGCTCTTTAGCTTTACCAGGCAGTGCGGGTGCGGGTCTTTTAGCATCTTAAGGACTTTGATATCTCTTTCCATATAACCGCCGGTATCGCTCCAGGCGCAGACCGTAAGTGCGGCCTCTTTAGATAGTTGCCTGATATAGCTATCGTTACGAGGCCCTACCGGGTCTTTGACTTTAAATAGGGCCGACTTATCCGTTGAGGAGTAGGCAAAGAGGTTAGCGAGTAGCATGCCACCGTAACCCCACCTCCTGGCAAAGTTCATGCATACCCTTACGGTACTATTGTCCTTAACCGAGAAGTCGCCCGTAGAAGGGTTAAGGGCGATGAAGAGGACCGGAGGAAGGGACTCGTCCCAGACCCTCCTGAGCTCGTAGCGGTAATTGCCGCACTCTGACACAACTGCGGATTTTATCATTATAATCCTTAGCGATACCTGTGAACCACTCCGCTAAATTTAACAATTATTTGACACTGTGAGACGGTTAAGATATTGTACCATTATAGCACACTCTAAAATAGTCTAAGCGCAATACATAAAAGCCGTAAAGGCCTATCCCCAAAGGGTAGCAGAAGAGTAACGGCTTTTATTAATTATTATCTAGATGGAGGCTGCTCATGCATGAAAAAAACTCTTTATTACGCTTGGTGGTAATCGCGTCCTTTGCCGTTACCATCTTCTCGACAGGTATTTTAGTAGCTACCCCCGTAGACGTATCAGCCGCCCCGGCAGCTGTAAAAAAGGCCAAAGATAACTCCAAGATAGAGCTTAATAAGGCCGTCCAGAGAGCGCTCGCCAGGAAGGGCTACAAAGTCGGTAAGATTGACGGCGTAATGGGCCGGAAGACGAGACTTGCGTTAAAATACTACCAGAGGGCCGAAGGTCTCCACAGCGAACTCGGCAGGATCGGCCCTAAGACGAAGAAGAGGATGGGTATCCGCTAACGCCCGCTGCTCACAGTGCGCCCGACTTAGCCAATAATATAAAAAGCCGCCCCTTTCGGTAATTAAGGGGCGGCTTTCGTCTTTGAACCATTAAATATTCGTTACGCGGTCAGAAGCTGAGCTTCGCGCCGAGCATAAAGGAGTATGAATCCCAGGTGACTTCGTTAAGTTGCTGAGAAGGCACTGTATTATTAGCAAGAAAGAATTTAGTTATCCCTTTATCTGCCTCAAACTTAAGATAGTTAAGGCCCCCTTCAAGCGACCACATCTTAGATAATTGATAGTCGAGGTCAAACGAGAAGCTAAATCCACTGGCATCGGCGTCATGCGTGAAACTAACAGGGTGCTTAAAATCGGTCCTCAAGTTCCAGTTTGCCTCGGCGTAGTAGTCGCCACCGAACATATATTCAAAAGAAGAGTTAAAACCCCATTTTTTACCGTAAAAGATTAAATCAACGCCGACCCATGGGCCCTTCCACTCCGTCTCGTAGGTGCTGTTAAGGCCGGCAAAGGGCCCGTTTGCAGGTATGGTCTGAAAGCCGTCCGTTATCTCCAGTCCAGGTTCTGTTCGTGGTAGGCGTATCCCGCAATCGGTATCACGACCATATTCGCGCTCTCAAGTAAAAAACGGTAGCCAACGCCGGCCTTCGCGTCAAGCATGGAGCCACCATCGGAGTTGTTGTTGCTCCTTGAAAACTCAAAGGTCCTGTTATCCCCTGCATAATCCGAGTCCTGGTTGTCGCCGATGTAGATAGAGGCGTGCTCTATTGACGAGCGGATGTAGAGAGCATTTAATAACGTCAGTGTGACCTCCCCCTCCACGTTCCACGATTGAATGTCCTCCCACCGAGAGAATATTCGGGCTTGTGCCTGCCGAGTTCCCGGCAATGCTCCACTGAAGCTCATCGGTCCTGTGGCCTGCTTTTATAGAGAAATCAAGAACATTATCTTCATCCGCGCTATTTGCGTATGCGTCGTTAGAAGTAAAAGATATGATGACAATAAAAGATAGAAGAAGAAAAAAACCCTTGGATACGGCATTTTTGATCATAGCAGTGCTCCTTGTTAAAGTAATATTTTATCAAAGATGGATATCAAGATGAGGGACGGAATATATATCGAGATGCAAGCACAGCCGGTACAGTAATCACCTTTTCATGAATGAAAGCGGGGTACTGAGACGTGTGATGCTATAAAGCTTCATCGAAAATATACTACTTCGTTCTTGAGATTGCAACCTTTTATATCAACTCTTTAGTTGCTCTCCTGATTCAATTGCGTTGTCTCTTTAACTTTGTTATGCTGAAGATGATTAATCCCGCATAACTCAATCTTTTCAGGAGAATGATATGGCCACTCACGAGCTTGCAGGTAAACCCGCCCCAAAGTCCATGCTTATCAACGTTTCTCGCCTGATATCAGACTACTACACACTTAAGCCGGACGTGAGCGACTCTGCGCAGAAGGTTGCCTTCGGAACGTCGGGGCACAGGGGCTCTTCCACTAAAAAGAGCTTTAATGAAGATCATATCCTCGCCACATCACAGGCAATATGCGAATACAGGGCTTCTCAGGATATAACCGGCCCGCTCTTCCTGGCGATGGATACGCACGCCCTCTCGGAGCCGGCCTTCGTAAGTGCGGTGGAGGTCTTTGCCGCAGCAGGCGTAACGCTTATGATTGAGAAAGGGCGCGGCTACACCCCGACCCCTGTCCTCTCGCACGCGATACTAGGCTATAACCGCTCAAGGGAGAGCGCGCTAGCCGACGGTGTGGTGATAACACCCTCTCATAACCCCCCGCAAGACGGCGGCTTCAAGTATAACCCCCCAAACGGCGGACCGGCGGATACCGAGACGACAAAAGTTATCGAAGATCGCGCAAACGAAATACTCCTGAGCGGTATGAAAGGGGTTAAGCGTATCCCCTTTGAGCGCGCCCTTAAGGCCGACTCAACGCACGAATACGACTATATCTCCCCTTACGTCTCGGACCTTAAAAATATAATAGACATGGAGGCGATACGCAGGGCCGGGCTGAGCATCGGCGCAGACCCGCTCGGAGGCTCGGGTGTTGCCTACTGGGAGCCCATAGCAAAGGAGTACGGTCTCTCCATAGAGGTAGTGAACCCATTTGTTGACCCGACCTTTTCGTTTATGACGCTCGATAAGGACGGCGAGATCCGCATGGACTGCTCCTCACCCTACGCAATGGCCGGGCTCATTGCAATGAAGGACCGTTTCGATATCGCATTCGGTAACGACACGGACTTCGACCGCCACGGCATCGTCACCCGAAGCGGCGGCCTTATAAACCCGAATCATTACCTTTCCGTTGCAATATCGTACCTCTTCGAGGACCGGACCGGCTGGAGGAGGGATGCGGCCATAGGAAAGACAGTTGTATCGAGCTCGATGATAGACCGCGTCGCCGCGCACCTTAATAGACGCTTATCCGAGGTGCCGGTGGGTTTTAAGTGGTTTGTGGATGGGCTCCTTGACGGCTCCTACGGCTTTGGAGGCGAGGAGAGTGCGGGGGCTTCCTTCCTTAGAATGGACGGAAGCGTTTGGAGTACGGATAAGGACGGCATCATCATGGACCTCCTCGCAGCCGAGATCACCGCGAAGACAGGCAAAGACCCATCAATGATATACCGGGGCCTGGAGGAGAAGTTCGGAGACCCGATATACGAGAGGATCGATGCGCCTGCCACCCCTGAGGAGAAAGCAGCACTTAAAAGTCTATCACCTGAGGCCGTAACGGCAAAGGAGCTTGCCGGGGAAGAGATAACCGCGCGCCTCACGCACGCCCCCGGAAATAACGCCCCTCTCGGCGGGCTAAAAGTTGTAACAAAGAACGGATGGTTCGCGGCAAGGCCGTCCGGAACCGAGGACGTTTATAAGATCTACGCCGAGAGCTTTAATGGTAAGGAGCACCTTAAGAGTATCCAGGAGGAGGCCCGGTCTATCGTAAATAACGCATTCAAAGCGTCGGGGCTGTAAGGGCGCTTCTTGTATTGTAGATGCCGATCCGCCCGGCCCCCGGAGCTTTGGAGCGTTGAGTCTCACTTTTCATTAAACAAAAGCGAAGGCGGCGCGGCTCGCGCCCGCCTATAACGTGGAGTGGGGGAGACTACAGTAGACCGCCCGACCCACTCCTTACCTTTTCTTCAAGACCCTCGTAGACGATCTTTCCACCCACATGGCCGAGATATACAATCGGCGGGAGTATCAAGAGGTTAAGGAGAACGAAGAGCGCGGCCTTCAATCCACCGCCATCCAGTACTTCCGGTGAGAGGTAACGCCAAAGTGTAGCCGCAGAGCCGAGGATAAAGACCACCACTCCGACTCTGAACTTCTTAAAAAATATGTCTATCATCGCACCCTGGTATCTGCGCCTCCACTCTACCACTCCGGATGCATATGAGAACGGAACGCTGAGGGTCGCGAGCACCATGATATAAAAGTATGTTTTATCGAAGGACTCCTCACCGGTAATCAGGAAGAGCACGATAAAGAAGAAGGCCACCGGGTAGAGCGCATTCGTAAAGTGAATAAAAATAGAATGTATGTGAAGATCCTTTAGCTTTACCTCACTTACTATTCCACCCAGAGCGCCGCTTACATTTACCGGCTCGTCTTCTTCCTCAATCTCATCCCATACGAAACCCTCCACCGGCATTGTCCTACCCTCGACGAGCATCGTATCTTCAAAGAAATAGACCTCGCTCACCTCGTGAACACTGGCTTCCGGCGGGTCTGAGTCCTTGTTGATCACCGGAAGGTCTATCTCACTCTTCAGGAGCGCCATAGTCTTCTCTGTTGCGCTCGACATATCGGGTGCTTCAACGTACCTTGCCGCCCAGAAACTCTCCTTGCGCGTTGTATCCTCCCTCTTAACAAGGAAGTTCTTTCCTCTAATACAAACTGCGAATTTTCTCATCTAAAATCTCTCCATTTAAGCCGTATAAACGTCCCGCGCGGGCATACGAATACACCTTTCCTTATTTAAGGCTTACTCAATCAATATTCTATTAAAAGAGAAACTTTGAGGGCCCTGCGCGCGGAATGCGAAGTTAGTCTGTCCACTATATTTATACCATAGATTGGCGGGAGAGGCGAGCCATTGTACGGAAGGCTAGCGTTGATATTCAGTAAATTATTTTCTTAATATGGGAAGGTCTAAGTATAGGTTCGGAGAAGGTCACGATTATCATCGATAAGATGGCTATATTTGCATTTAGTGGTGGTTAGACGAATTTGCCTCATCAGGGTTATCCATCTCCGCTGCGTAAAGACTGTACTTTTTGTCTTCAGTCATTATGTGATCTACAAGCCAGCTCCTGGCCATCTTAAGGAAGTTTGACTTCAGCATCATATTCCCTGAACGCAAATCTCTGAAAGCCTCGGCGACTTGATCGTTAAATTCCTTATGTTTCCTCGCATGATCAGCCAGACCGGGGTAGTGAATTTTCAAAAGGTATTTCTCTTCAAGTGCAAAATGATAGCCGGTAAAATCCACCATCTCTATAATTAAGGCTTCAATATTTTTCTCAAAGGTCATGTAATCGTCACTCAACATGCTATCGTGCATCTTGTTTATTATACTTATCCACTTCTTGTGTTGCTCGTCAATCTCTTCGTTATGGACGCTAAAGGACTCGCCCCAATCAATTAAAGACATAAGACACCCCATCATTACTAAGCATGACACTATTTATCCTATCTTTCAGCATAACATTAATAAAGCTAAAGACCATGACAAATATCAACTTTCAATAAATAAAAGTAATAAACGAAGACTTTACAGCATATACAGCACTAAAACATACTCAGAATACACCCGCATCCTCACTGTGTGACAAGAGTCACATAAGCGTAACACAAGAAGTAAGCCTATAGATAATAAATTATGCAGGGATGATTTGTTTTTTTACAATACGGTCAGGAAAAGATCAGTCGAGTAGGGAGGACGTCACTATTGAATTTATAGAAGAGGGCGAAGTGATGAAATATTTTACAGGTAAGCGAACTTCAGGTAGAAGTTTCAAACTAAAAGGAAAAATTGGGGTGGACGAGGGGATTCGAACCCCCAACCCCCGGAGTCACAGTCCAGTGCTCTAACCGTTGAGCCACGCCCACCATAAAATTCGCACCACTAAAGGGTGCGACGTGAGACCGGAG
>JAJCZG010000090.1 GCA_029262475.1 Deltaproteobacteria bacterium | reverse complement strand
ATTACCGTAATAGTAACGGTGCTTGGAATATAGAGCGGGAGTCTCAGTGAAAAGAGAGGAGACGGAGGCGCATATAACGGTACGCGGCCTCGACATGGCTTACGGCGACTTCGTTGTGCAGCGCGACCTTAACTTCGATATTCGAAGAGGGGATATCTTCGTTATAATGGGCGGCTCCGGGTGTGGCAAGAGTACGCTCCTTCGCCATATGGTGGGGCTTACTACCCCGGCATCCGGTGAGATTTTCTTTAACGGTAAAAGCTTCTGGAACTCCGATGAGAGAGAGCAGAGCGAGATAAAAAGGGGTTTTGGCGTCCTCTTTCAAAATGGTGCGCTCTGGAGTTCCATGACCCTTGAAGAAAATATCTCGCTCCCTCTAAAGGAATACACTGAGCTTAAGGCAGCCGATATCGAGGAGATAGTATCTCTAAAACTCGCGCTGGTGGGGTTAAAGGGTTTTGGCGGGTACTATCCATCAGAGATAAGCGGCGGCATGAGAAAACGCGCCGGTCTTGCGCGCGCCATGGCGCTCGACCCGGAGATACTCTTCTTTGACGAGCCCTCGGCCGGTCTCGACCCTGTGAGCGCGAAGCTACTGGACGACCTTATAAGGGAACTTCGCGACAGCCTCGGGGCGACGATCGTCCTCGTCACTCACGAGCTTTCAAGCATATTCGCCATCGGAGATAACTCCGTCTTCCTGGATACTGAGACAAAGACGGTGATAGCGGGCGGTGACCCCTGTAAGCTCCTGGAGGAGTCAGTGGACCCGAAGGTTCTGAGTTTTTTAACGAGAGGTGAGCGCTATGAGTAAAAAAGCCAGGCCTGCCCTTATAGGCGCATTTGTTCTAGGCGCGCTTGCGCTCGCCGTGGCGGGGCTTATACTCTTCGGTAGCGCAAGCTTCTTTAAAGACCGCTTTACCTATGTGGCCTTCTTCGACGGTTCGGTAAAGGGGCTTAACGTTGGAGCGCCGGTGATGCTTAGGGGCGTGAAAGTCGGCACGGTAAGGGAGATACACCTCGATCTGGATCCGGATTTGGTGAGTATCAGGATACCGGTCCTTCTCGAATACGACTCCGAGAGGATGAGCGGGGGGGATAATAGTATAAAGGCAAAGAAATATTTTCAAAATTATGTTGATAGAGGGCTTAAGGCACAGTTGCAGCTCCAGAGCATGGTGACTGGACAGCTCATGGTTTCACTCGATTTCCACCCGTGGAAACCTGTAGGAGGGATCAGCACCTACAAAGGCTATCCGGAGATACCGACGATACCGACGAAGGTGGAGGAGCTGACCAATACGCTCGAAAATATCCCGTTTGAAGAGCTCATAAAAAGCATGCTCTCGACAGTAAATAAGATTGAGTCCCTTATAAGTTCTCCGGAGATAATCGAGAGCATGCGCTCGATGCAGCTCGTCATGGACGACGTAAGAAAATTCCTGAAAAATGTCGATGATAGGACCCTTCCTCTAACGACTAGCCTTGAAGAGACTTCCGTGGCCGCGCGTTTGGTGATGGAGCAGACGACAAAGACGATGGCGTTTGTCGAGGGGCTTATAGCCGATGGGTTGGCGCCCCGCTCAGAATTCAATATTGCGCTTGAAGAATTTTCGAGCGCAGCGCGCTCGGTGCGTCTCCTCGCCGAGTACCTTGAGCAGCACCCTGAGGCCCTTATCCGGGGCAAAGGAGAGAGGAAGAAGGGTAATTAGCATGAGCCGTCATTATTTAGTCTTACCACTGCTTTTTTTCGCAGCCTTCTTGCCCTTCATATCGGGATGCGCCTCGACCTCGCCAACGAAATTTTATATACTTGATACTACTTCGAGCGCCGCACCCGCCGAAGAAATAGCGAAAAATGAAACGGGTCCGGCTATCGGCCTTGGGCCGCTAAGGCTCGCCGACTACCTTAAGAGGCCGCATATCGTTACGCGCGGAGAAGGTAATGAGCTCTACTTCGCACAATTCGACAGGTGGGCCGAACCGCTTACCAGGAACATCTACAGGGTTTTGACTGAAAACCTCTCGAATATTCTAAGAACGGACAGTGTCTACACTTATCCGTGGGAGCGCGGAAGAAGGTTGAAGTACCGGGTAGCGATTGAGATCCTGAGCTTTGAAGTTAATTCCAGCGGCGAGGCCACTCTCGTTTCCCGCTGGACCGTCTATGGCTCTGCCGGGGGAGCTAATGAGGACGGTGAGGGAGGAGACGACGGCAAGACCGAACTTATTAGTGAGAGATCGTCCTTTAGGGAGGCGACCGGTGGCGGCGGCTTTGATGCGTCGGTATCGGCGCTTAATAAGACCATCGATCTTTTCAGCCGCGAGATAGCCTCCGCCATAAATGGTCTGGAAGAGAGAAAGGTGCAGCCATGACAATGGACTTTGACAAGCGTGCTAAGGACTGGGATAATCCTGAAAAGACCCGGAGGGCCGAGGCCGTAGCGCGCGTCATAATAAAGAATATCGCGCTCTCCAAAGAGGTTACAAGGGGGTTAGAGTATGGCTGCGGCACCGGGCTCGTTAGCTTCGTTCTCCAACCGTACCTAAAGGAGATAACGCTCGCCGACGACTCCCAGGGCATGCTCGAAGAGCTTAAGGATAAGATCAAGGCCGCCGGGGCGACAAATATGAGACCAATGATGCTGGACCTCATTAATGACGCCCCGCCTGATGAGGACTTCGACCTCATCTACATATCCATGACGCTTCATCACATAAAGGATGTGCCGCGTATACTTAAGATCTTCAACTTGCTCCTTACACCCGGCGGCTGGCTTTGCGTAGCAGACCTAGATAAGGAGAGCGGCGCGTTCCACGCCGGGAAATCGGGCTTTGACGGACATCACGGCTTTGACCGTCTTGAGCTCTCCGCGCTCCTCTCGGAGTCGGGTTTTATTGATATCTGTTTTGAAACGTGCCATATGATAGAAAAAAATACCAAAGACGGGTTAAAAGAGTTTCCAGTCTTTATGGCGTGCTGTAAGAAGCCCTGATCCGTATACTTAATTACGCCACCAGAGAGTTGCCGACCCTTGTAGCTCATCCGGTATATCACCTGGAATGTGCCTTAGGTATTGACTAAAGGGTCTTTGAAAAGGTATAGTTATAAGCGGTGCTATAGCTAGCTGGTGGTTTCCGGGTTTCGCACTTTAAGGCCAGAAGCTTTTCAAGGGTTCCGTGTAAGCAATAGTAAATACTAAAGGAGAGATTATATGATTAAGATGACCGCCCTCTTTATTGGATTAGTCTTCGCATTATCAGGATGCATCCCTTTCGTACCGTTTATCTAATAAATTCAGCCTGAGGTTAACGAGAAGGCCCCTTCTAGAGTAGTGAGAAGGGGCCTTTCTTTTTACTAAAATTCCAGGACGCATGCTTTTTCTCATCATCAGTCGGCTTGGAAGTGGTAAAATATACGGAGAGGGGGCTATCCGGTATAAAGACGGACTGGATTTTTCTCGGAGATACCTGTTAGTATCTGGTTATAGTGGTAAACGGAACCTTTTTGGCAAAACGGAGTTGATTAAACGGCAAAGAGACTGGATAAAATATATTTTATGAAAAGGAGAATTAAGATGAACAGATATACAAATATTATTCTAACCGTAATCGCTGTACTTCTGGCGCTGCACCTTGTTATGCCTTTAATATCGCCTAAGAACGCAGACGCCTACGGCACGGGTCAGCAGGTGATGGTGACAAACTACGAGACGGATCAAGCGCCGGGAGAGACGCTTTACGTCTTCTGTAAAAACTGTTAAAAGAGTGACAAGGTAGTGGACGCTCGCCGGGAAAAGATGGAGGGGTCGAAATGGAAGAGAAGGCTGGTATCGTTGACAAGGTAGCTTTTGAAGAGCTTCTTATGAAAAACGTCTATGCGCAGGAGGCGCTTATTAACCTCCTCGAAGAAAAGGGTTTGCTCACCAGGCAGGAACTCCTAGAAGAGATAAAGAGGCTAAAAGAGTAATCCGTGCCCGAGTGTTAATACGGCTTTGGTAACTATCCGTAAACAAACGGTCCGAGTCTTTGAAGAATACTAGCCGGGCTTACAGGCCGGTTATAATATTAATTAAGTGAGGGGTTTTTATGAAGCAGCAGCAGGTTAAGCAGATTATTTTTATATTGTTATTTGCTCTATTTACGGTTGCAGCAGTTAATGTCTCGGCTGAGGCGGCCTCGAAATCGGTGATCGACGCCAAGGTGGCTGACGCCTTGAAGAGATTCTACTCCGAAGTCTCGGGTTCAAGGGAACTCGCCGGTAAGTCCCACGGCATCCTGGTCTTTCCGTCCGTCATTAAGGTCGGCATAGGAGTAGGCGGAGAGTACGGCGAAGGGGCGCTGCGCATAAAGGGCAAGACCGTCGATTACTACAGTACCGCGGCCGCTTCAATAGGTTTTCAGCTCGGAGCCCAGTCAAAGATCGTTATGATCCTCTTTATGACTAAGGAGTCGCTTAGCGCCTTCAGGTATAGCGAGGGCTGGGAGGTAGGGGTGGACGGCTCGGTGGCGCTAATCAAGGTAGGCGCCGGGGGCTCGCTCGATACTACGAATATTAAGGCTCCGGTCGTAGGCTTTGTCTTTGGCAACAAGGGGCTCATGTATAACCTCACCCTCGAAGGCTCGAAGATAACAAAGATTAAGAAGTAGGGAGGTAGGAGAAGGTGGGTAAGGGTCATAATTTTCCTGTAACGGCGGCCAAGCTTTAAGAAGTAAAGAGTTTGCTCATTCGATAACGACACCAACACCGCCGAAATAAGATACACGGTCAAGGATAATAAGAGAGCCCCGAAGAGTCCGTTTCGGGAGGTAATCTCCCTTAAATAGGACTAAGCTGTCCTATTGGTAACCGCTAATTTTTAAAGAATAATCTTAATATAGCAAAAAATAATTAAATTTTTTAAAGTACACGGCCTTCTTGGCAAGGAATTTGCATTTTATTGCTGAAGGAGTGATGATATATGACAGTGGAAAATTCTAATAAGACTGAAGTGCTTATAATCGATAACGACGGGGTGAGCCTAAATCTTCTCGGCGATGCGCTCGGCAGCAAGCACAGCATTACCGTCGCAAACGACGGTGAGGCGGCGCTCCAGTTCATAGAGGAGACCACCCCCGATATCATACTCCTTAATAACAACCTTCCGCCTGTAAATAGTTACGATATCTGCAGCCTGCTTAAATCCGACCCAACGACACAAGAGATCCCCATCATACTCCTTACGGAATTGAAAGATATGGAGAAGAGGTCAACTTTCTTAAGCCTTGGTGTGGTGGACTATATTATAAAGCCAATCGACTTCCTCGAAGCAAGGATGAAGGTGAATATGCACGTCGAGCTTCTAAAGTCGAGAAGCGAGGTGAAGGACCAGGGTCTTGTGCTCAATGCAAAGCTCGAAGAGCGCACCAAAGCGAATGCAAAGGAACTTGAGGAGAGCGCCAGAGCACATACAAAGGAAGTCGATGAGAGAGCCAGGGAACACGGAAAAGAACTTAAGAAGCTAAACGACGAACTCAAGCAGAGTGTGCTCGATTCGGTAAAGATACTCGTGGGGTTGATCGAGGGCTATGACGCGGCTGCGGGAAGCCACGTTAGAAGGGTCTACACCCTCTCGAAAGAGCTCGCAGAGATTATCGGCCTTACAAAGGACGAGATATTCGACATAGAGGTCGGATCCCTTCTGCACGAACTCGGAAAGTTCTGCATCCCTGAGAACTTGAGGTTAAGGAGCTATAATCAGCTGACGCCGGAAGAGGTAGAACTCATAAAACAGCAGACGGTCTTCTCTCAAAACGTTCTCCTTCCCTCCAAAAACATGCACTTCGCAGGGGAGCTTATAAGGAGCCACCTCGAGCGATACGACGGAAGCGGTTTCCCGGACGGGATAGTCGGCGAAGATATCCCGCTTGGCTCAAGGGTTATAGGTGTGGCGAACGCATATGACACTTTAATCAACTCGAAGAGATTTGACAGCATGGTTAAGGTCTCGGAGACGAGCGCCAGCAAAGACGCCCTTGATTTCATGAAGAAATCATCCGGTAGCTATTACGACCCGAATATCATCAAACACCTTGATAAGGCGATCAACGACATATCCAGAAGACACGGTATGGAGATCCGCATATCCGTAGAGGGCGTTACCCCCGGTCACGTTCTTTCGAGAAATCTCTATACCGCCGAGGATAAGCTCCTACTCTCAAAGGACATCGAGCTTACAAGCATACAAATAGAGAAGATTAAGACATTTTATTACGCTCGCCAGATAGATAGAAACATCTACGTCTATAAAAAATCATCTTAAAATTTCAGCAATAACACGCTTGAGCTTGCTATCTTCGCTTTTAGTAGATACCAGCACTAAAAACACTTGTCTAATTGATTGTCCAGAGGTATTATAATTTTAAGTTATTAGTGACGTTTCCTGGTCTTAATTTAGCTGAATCAAGGAGTAAATATGCAGGAAAAAGACCCTAAAAACCTACTGGGTTCGCTTGGGCTGAAAGAGCTGGAGAAGTATTACAGCACCAAGGATGGGGTCGGAGACTATCATGTATGCCATGTTTGGTCCGCCAAAGGCACCAAATATGTCGTTGTGGAGGTATCGGGGCCCAAGAGACGCATGGATTTTCTACGAATCTACATGGAAGTGGATAAGGCGGTAATCCTGGACGATAATACAATCTACCTATAAACACCTGCCTCCTCGCTATAGATAAGCCACCGCCAGCCCCGTAACTAATCATATTAAAGTAACTATTCCCCTACCGGGATTGCCTCAAGTCTTTATGCGCTACAGCCATCCACCGGTGGCATCACTTAGAATTACTCAAAAGGCTAAAGGCGGATGTAATAATAGCATTTGACATATGGCCCCGTGAGGTGCTATAGTAGTATACATAATCTGCTATAAGTGAATATTTTTTGTCTGACGCATGTCAAGACGTTTGCGGTATCGCCTCGCATCAAAGGCCGGAGCGGGTCTTTTGTCAGATTTTTTGTTAAGAATCCGCTGATCAGCGTAGGGGGTGAATCCACCGGCATGTCTGGCGTTAGAGGCCATTTGCGTTGAACTCAGGGTGAATCGTACTTTTACGGGCAAGGTTTTACAAGAGCGGAGTTTTAGGCATGTCACACAGAAGTACCGGAGAGTTGGAGGCGGCAATAAGTAACGCCATGATTCAATTCGAAGTGGAGTATATGGGGCGCGGCCCAAGGGACGTTAAGACATATATCTTCGACGATTCGGTCTTCGTAAAGATGCACGGTGTCCTAAGTAAGGCCGAGAAAGAGCTCGTAAGCCAGCCCGACTGCGGCAACGGGGTAGAGCTCATAAAGAAGGTCAGGTGCAGGCTTATTGAGAACTCCAAGCCGCATCTCTTCAAATTAGTTAAAGAGATACTCGGCGTCGAAGTAAAGCACCTCCATACCGACCTCAGCACGAGCAATGAGGAGCGTGTAATAATCTTTACCATGGCCAAGAAGATCAGGGACTACAAGAGAAGTGAGAGCCACGGGGAGATGAAAGACGAAAAGCTCCGCAGGGTAAAGTAGGGGCAGGGCGGATTGACCGTAGTCACTTTTAAACCCTGATGATATTTAATGAGAGGCGCCTTACGGCGCCTTTGTTATTTCCGGGGGATCTTTACATTAAGGAGCTCAACCATCCTGGGGTCCGAGAGATCCTTCTTCATTTTATTAAAGAAAGCTTCACCCTTATCTGAGTTCGGGTCTATAGACTCCTTCACGAGTTTCTCAATCTCCACTGCGGCGTCGCCGGCCCCGGAGGAGCCCCGTAATGCATTATTAAAGCGCTTTCTTTTGGCTGATATCAGATTAGCCAGCACGGGCCACTCAAGCGAGATTACGACCCATTTGGCCATGATGAGAAGGTCGTCCTTGGTAGGCTCATGGGTTTGATCATCGGCGGAGAGATAGTAGTCGAACCTCAGGGCGTTGAAGAAACGCACATACTGGCGCGGGTTGCTTCTAAGCGCCTCCTTTACGAGCTTGAAGATAGCGATAGTCTCCGTTGTCTTCTCTTCGTAGGTCTCGGCTATATGCACAGCACTTTCTACCCTTATATCCTTCTCCGACATCTTTACAGACTGTTCCTTATCGAACCCGAACGACTCATAATCAGCAGCGAGCCTCTCTTTATATACTTCCTGATTCGTTAAAAAGTCGGGGTCAGACTTCATGGCGATATACGACTTCATCTCTTCCTTGACCGGCGTGCTTATAACAGTCTCCGATGCCGCGAGCGTGGAGACGAATCTTTCGATATCATCATCTCCCGGCTCTGGGAGGCGCACTACGAACTGGACGATCTTTTCGAGGAAACGCTGTCCGTAAGGCAACTCCTCGGATAGGTGAGGGGCCTCCTCAATTTTGCTCACAAGCTCCTTGTAGCCGAGTTCAAGGCTCGTCGCCACAAGATCCCTGTGCATACCGATTATAAAGACACAGTCCTTACATTGCTGGCCGAAGAAGACGTTAATGGCCTCGACTACATCCACTACCTGATTCGGCGGGCAGCGGTCCAGGTCGTCGATGAAGACGGCGAGCGACTTCTCATCTTCCTTAAGGGATTTAATTACATGGAGGAAGTCTTTTTCAATATTCGTCTGCGGACCAATGAGCTTCTCGTAATCAGGGGCTCGAAAATGGGGCGAAAAGTCGTAGGAGACGGTCTTATCCTTGGCCTTCTTCCAATATTTTTTCACCGCAACTAACGAGCCACCTGAAAAGAGGGCGCTTATACCGGCGCTCAGAGAATGATCGTTAACAAGGGCTACTACTGTCAATAAAAGAAGGAATATGAAAGAGCCCAGGAGTGAGAGCACTTCAGTGGAGCTCTTTAAGATCTTTAGGTGCATATCTCTTCTGAGCGTTGTGAGGTCGAGCCTCGCAAGGTTCAAATTGAGCCAGAACCTCTCCCTCTCTATGGTGCCCTTCCTGTCGGCGATGGTATTAATAACGTGGCTAACCATCGAGGCGGTGAGGCGGTCTCCTGAGCCGTGCCTCCAGGCATTGAAGTAGACGGTCTCAAAGCTTTTTCGGGTGGAGGCGGGTTCTTCATCGCCGGCGGTCTCTTCATCTTGAGCTTCACTCTGAACTTCGGAGGTGCGAGCCACCTTGAGCTCATCTATAGCGGCCCCTCTCTCCTTCCCCTGGTCCTTTTCCTTGGCGGTGAGTGTCGTTAGCAGGTCGTTCCATGTAAATGTGAGAGCGCCCCTTTTGGACTTCTTCCTCTCTACGTCTTCAAGGAGTTCTATATACTGGTCGTCTTCCATACCCCTATTTCTGAGCTCTGTTACCAGGGTCTTGTCTCTATATTGGAGATCATTTTGAAGGAGGTACATTACCGTGGACTTACCGGTGCCCCACGGTGCGTCTATGGCAATGGAGAGGGGAAAGCGCGTCCTCTCCGACTTGAGGAATGCGGCCAATACCTTTACTATCCTGTCATGGCCGAGCATGTCGCGTGTGGCCCGCATATCCGAGTGCCAGCTCCTGGATAACTTTGCATGGGCCTTCTCTCCTTCGATCTCCGCAAAGAAGGGTATGGTATTAGGCGATTCACTGATGACGAGGTTCTTTAAGGCCGCCCAGATATCGGGCTGGCT
>JAJCZG010000089.1 GCA_029262475.1 Deltaproteobacteria bacterium | reverse complement strand
ATGCCCACCCTACGATGAGACCTCCCACCCTCTCCTTAATCACCTCCCATAAAGGGAGGGAAAATCATTACCGTATTTGCTCTCAATAAAAAAGCCGCCCAAAGGGTCTATCCCTCCGGGCGGCTTAGTATTGGTCAGGTTGTCTTAACTAGCGGTGCTAAAGAGAACTTACTTCCGTAGCTCCTTAAGTATCTCTTCTCCCATCGCAGTACAGCTTAAGGCTGTTACTCCGCTCTCGGCGATGTCGGCGGTGCGGCTGCCCCTGTCGAGTACGGCTTCGACGGCGACTTCGATCTCGTCTGCGGCATCATTCATATCGAACGAGTAGCGGAGCATCATTGCGACGGATAGTATCGTAGCTATCGGGTTGGCCTTGCCGGTGCCTGCGATATCCGGTGCGCTTCCGTGGATCGGCTCGTACATGGCACGGCCGTTTGCGTGGTTTAACCCCTCGACCTCGCCCTTTAGGCCCATGCTGGCGGAGGCGAGCATGCCGATGGAGCCGGTAAGCATCGACGCCTCGTCGGATAAGATATCGCCAAATGTATTTTCCGTCACTATGACGTCGAACTGGCCCGGATCGCGTATAAGCTGCATGGCGCAGTTATCAACGTACATGTGGCTTAGCTCTACGTCAGGGTAAGAGGCCGAGACCTCTTCAACTACTTCACGCCAGAGTTCGGTGCACTCAAGGACATTCGCCTTATCTACGCTAAGGAGCTTTTTGCCCCTCTTCTGAGCAATAGCGAAGCTGGTGTGCGCAATACGCTCTATCTCGGCGGTGGTATATACGAGAGTATTTACCCCGCGCTTCGTGCCGTCCGCGAGTGTTTCAACACCCCTCGGCTCGCCAAAGTAAAGTCCTCCGGTAAGCTCTCTAACGACCATTATATCTACGCCTGCGAGGACTTCGGGCTTTAGCGTTGATGCCCCGATAAGGGCGTTATAAATCTTTACCGGCCTTAGATTTGCAAATAGCCCGAGCTCTTTTCTAAGTGCCAGGAGAGCGCGCTCCGGCCTTATCTCATAGCCCATCGACTCCCACTTCGGGCCGCCTACGGCTCCCAGCAGAACTGCGTCGGCCTTAAGGGCGTCGGCAAGGACGGCATCGGTAAGAGGCACGCCGGAAGAGTCAATCGAAGCGCCACCTACATCTCCGTAAGTGAGGTTAAAGGACGCTCCGTACTTTTCGCCGGTAAATTTTAATACCTTAACGGCCTCGGCAACTATCTCCGGACCTATGCCGTCTCCAGGAAAGACTGATACATTATAGGACTTCAATGTGGTACTCCTCCGTGTAAATCTTAATTTATTTAAGCGTGAACACAACGCGAACTCTGTTGACTATCCGGGGCTGATACTTTAAGCGCCCGCAGCTATCTTAGAAACCGCCTCGATGAACTCCGGTAGCCCGGAAGCAGGAATGACAACGGTACTTCGTCGGTCATTCGACAGTTCGGCAACCTGCAAAAAGCGCCCGCCGTCGTTCTCCTTAAGGTCCACAAAGATGGTCTTATTCTCTATATGGAGCTTCTCGCTCGAAAGGACCTTGCTCTTAACACCTTCTTTTCTATTGCGTTCCCCGTCCCTGAAACTCATCTTAGACTAGCCCCCTCTTTTTGATTGAAGCCATAAGGCCGCCGTCGTTTATAAGCGTTTGCATGAACGGCGGGACCGGTAATGCCTGAAACTCTTTATTATTAGTAAGGTTCTTGATCTTTCCGGTGTCGAGGTTCACTTCCAGTATGTCGCCAGCGGAGGTACTATCAACTGCCTCGTCGCATTCGAGTATAGGGAGTCCCATATTAAAAGAGTTCCTGTAAAAAATTCTCGCAAAGCTCTTCGCAATGACGCATGAAACACCCGCAGCTTTTATCGCTATCGGGGCATGCTCCCTGGACGAGCCGCAGCCGAAATTCTTATCGGCGACGATAATATCGCCCTCCTTGACATTTGCCGCAAAATCCTTATCCTCAACCTCCATGCAGTACTTTGCAAGCTCCGCAGGATCAGAGGTAGTAAGGTATTTGGCGGAGATTATCTTGTCGGTATCTATGTCAGCGCCGTACTTCCAAACACTACCTTTTATCTTCATCGTTCCTCCTGATAAGTGTCTTAAGGTCTACAGGGAATCAGGGCCGGCAATGCGCCCCTTTACGGCTGAAGCCGCGGCCACAGCCGGGTTAGAGAGGTAGACTTCGCTCTCCTTATGGCCCATCCTGCCGACAAAATTCCTGTTGGTCGTTGCAAGCGCCCTCTCGCCTGCGGCAAGGATTCCCATGTGTCCTCCGAGGCACGGTCCGCAGGTCGGGGGGCTTATTATCGCTCCGGCCTTTGTGAAGGTATCGAAATAACCGAGCCTTAGAGACTCATTATATATGCCCGGTGTAGCCGGTATGATAATGAGCCTCAGCTTCTTAGAGGCCTTTTTCCCTTTAAGGATCTTTGCCGCCACGGCCATATCCTCTATGCGTCCGTTGGTGCACGACCCTATGACCACCTGGTCGAGAGCCACCTTGCCGACATCCGAAAGGTCTCTGGTATTGGACGGCAGGTGCGGGAAAGCGACCTTCGGCTGGAGCTTCGAGGCGTCGTACTCGATTATCTGGCAGTACTCGGCGGCCTTATCGCTCTCGTAGTATACGGGTTTGCGTTCGGCTCTTTCCTCGGCGTACTTCCTGGTCTTTGCGTCCGGGGCTATTATGCCGCTCTTTGCTCCCGCCTCGATGGCCATATTACACATCGACATGCGGCTATCCATGCTAAGCGATCTAACGGCAGAGCCTGTAAACTCCATCGCCTTATAAAGAGCGCCGTCTACGCCGATATCGCCTATTATCTGAAGTATCAGGTCTTTGCCGGATACCCATTTACCGAGCTTGCCTTTGAAGACGAATTTTATCGACTCCGGCACCTTGAACCATATCTCGCCGGTTATCATAGCGGCGGCGAGGTCGGTCGAACCCGAGCCCGTCGAGAAGGCTCCGAGGCCCCCGTAAGTACAGGTGTGGCTATCGGCGCCGATGACCACGTCTCCCGGCACGACTATACCTTTTTCGGGGAGGAGCGCGTGCTCAACGCCGCATTCCCCGCCGTCGTAGTAGTGCTTGAGCTTATGCTCGTGAGCGAAGTCGCGGAGAATTTTGCACTGCTCGGCGCTATTAATATCCTTATTCGGTGTAAAATGATCAGGCACAAGCACGACGCGGTTCTTATTAAAGACCTTAGTAGCGCCTATGCGCTTGAACTCGCGGATAGCGATAGGTGCTGTGATGTCGTTACCCAGGGCTATATCCACCTTGACGTTTACGAGGTCACCTGGCGTAACAGTCTTTTGTCCCGCGTGTTTGGCGAGTATCTTCTCGGTAATGGTCATGGGTCTCATAATACTACCTTACCTTTCTTCTCAATCAGGCCCTCTTTTTTCAGGACCTTCCTGTATTCGAGTTTATTCAGGGCGTTTATATACGCCCTCACACTTGCTACTATTATATCCGTATGTGCGCCCTGACCAATCACGATGTAATCGTTCTCCTTAAGGCGCACCGAGACCTCTCCCTGTGCGTCGGTCCCCTCGGTAATGGCGTTGACCGCATACCTGAGAAGCTCGCTCCCCGTGCCGGTAATACGCGCTACCACCTTAAAGGCCGCGTCCACCGGGCCGTCGCCCTCGCCGCTCTCTTTTACGGGAATGCCGTCTACGAAGAGCTCCACCTCGGCCCTTGGTAGAGACTCCGTGCCGCCGTTGGCTTGAAGGCTCTTAAGGACGTACTTCTCGGCGATATCGGGCCTTAAGACTTCGTCTTGAACGAGTGCTTCGAGGTCTTCGTCAAAGACCACTTTCTTCTTATCGGCAAGGCGCTTAAAGCGCTCGAAGGCCTTATTTAAGTCGTCATCCGAGAGTTCGTAACCGAGCTCCTTTAGCCTCTCGCGGAAGGCATGCCTCCCGGAGTGCTTACCGAGGACCAGAGTGGATGCGGCGATACCGACGCTCTCCGGGCTCATTATCTCGTAGGTCGTCTTCTCCTTGAGCAGACCGTCCTGGTGTATGCCCGACTCGTGAGCGAATGCGTTATCGCCGACGATGGCTTTATTAGCCTGTACCTTCATGCCGGTAATCGAGCTAATAAGGCGGCTCGCCGGGAATATCTGCTCGGTATTTATGCCCGTCGTAAGCCCAAGCTCGTCGGCCCTCGTCTTGATGATCATGGCGATCTCTTCGAGCGAGGCGTTACCCGCCCTCTCGCCAATGCCGTTTACCGTGCACTCGACCTGTCTAGCGCCGTTTATAACGGCGGAGAGAGAGTTTGCAACGGCGAGACCCAAGTCGTTATGGCAATGAACCGATATTATCGCTTTATCAATATTAGGGACATTTTCCTTTATCCCTTTTATGAGACGACCGAAGAGATGCGGGAGTGAATAGCCTACGGTATCGGGGATATTGATGGTCGTAGCCCCGGCCCTTATTACAGCCTCAATTACCTCGTAGAGGTAGTTGGGCTCCGAGCGCGAGGCGTCCATCGGCGAAAACTCCACGTCGGTAACGTAGCCGCTGGCCCTCTCCACCATATCTACGGCGCACTTTAAGGCCTCGTCGCGCGTCATGCGGAACTGGTGCTTTAGATGAATATCCGAGGTAGATATAAAGGTATGTATCCTTGGCTTTTTGGCGGCCTTAAGCGCTCCGTAGGCGCTATCGATATCAGCAGGCTTAGCGCGGGCCAGCGAACAAACCACCGGCCCCTCGACCTCTTCTGCGATGCGTTTTATGGCCTCGAAGTCGCCCGGCGAACTAAAGGCGAAACCTGCCTCTATTATATCCACGCCTAGCTTGGCGAGCTGCTTGGCGACGACTACCTTCTCCTCGACATTCATCGAGGCTCCCGGCGACTGCTCGCCGTCACGGAGCGTGGTGTCGAATATGTAAACCCTGTTATTATCCATTTCTATATATAGAAAAGTCAGCCCTCGTTCTTACCGGGCTCCTTCTCTACCTCCACTACTACGTCTTTTGTCGCTCTCTTCTTCCTCCGGTAGACCAGAAACATCACAGGGCCTGATATTACATAGCCGAAGGTTAGGATAAAGAGCATAAACTGCGGCTCCGCCGCGATCACTATAAGCAGAAAGATTATAGCGACAAGCAACCTGAAGGGCATCCTCTGCGAGAGGTTAAGCTCTTTAAAGCTGTAGAACTTAATGTTACTCACCATGAGGAAGGCCATCGTATACACGAAGATAAGCACAATAATGTGCTTCGCCGTCTCGCCGTGGTCGAAGTAAAAGAACATCAAGACCGTCGAGGCTATAAGGGCGGCCGCCGCAGGAACGGGCAGCCCTTTAAAGTTCTTCGACTCAACAGTGCTTATCTGCACATTAAAACGCGCTAGCCTGAGCGTAGCGCATACGACAAAAAGAAAAGCCGCAAGCCACCCGTAACGTCCAAAGGGCCTTAACGCCCAGGTAAATATAAGTACCCCAGGAGCTAGACCAAAGGCAACGAGGTCGGAGAGCGAGTCGTACTCAACTCCGAACTTGCTCGTCGTCCCGGTGAGCCTCGCTATCCTGCCGTCGAGGCAGTCGAAGACGGCGCTTATGAATATCGCAATTGCAGCGTATTCGTAGTTGCCGTCGAGGCTCGCTATAACCGAATAAAAGCCGCCGAAGAGGCTCGCACTCGTTAGGAGGTTCGGCAGCAGGTATATACCGCGATTCTTCTTCTTTGGAGGCTTTTCGCCTTCGAGTTCCTTATCAAGCATATTTACTCTTTCATGTCTCCAGATAGTATAACGCGCTATTTGAAGAGCTTTTTTATAGTAGAGCGCGGCCTTCTTCTTCTAAAACCGCCCGACTACTTATATTATAACCGAAACGCTCGTTACCATTTCGCCAGTATCGAGCTTCCGGCGCTTACCTTGTCGCCGATCTTGACGGTAAGTTTAACGTCAACAGGCAGGTATACATCTAACCTGGAGCCGAAACGAATCATCCCGAAGCGGGTGCCCTTCTCTAGCGTCTCGCCTTCTTTCACCCGGCATACTATGCGCCGGGCAATAAGGCCCGCTATCTGATTGGTTACGTACTTCTTGCCACCTGCGTTCTCTATCAAAAGGGCGTTCTGTTCGTTCTCAAGAGAGGCCTTATCAAAGCTCGCGTTAATGAACTTACCGGGGTTATAGAATATCCCCAAAACCTTTCCGGTCGATGGCATTCTGTTAACGTGAACGTTAAAGACATTCATAAAGATACTTATCTTTATGGCGTCGCCGTTAAGAAACCTCTCCTCTCGTACCCGCTCGGCCTTTATGACCTTGCCGTCGGCGGGGCTCACTATCGCCTGAGGGTCAGCTGGAATATCCCTCTCGGGGTCCCTGAAGAACCATACAACGAATAGCGCAAGCGAAAGCGCAGGATAGACGAGTGGGTAAAAAGAAATTTTCAGGTCAAAATACCCAATCGCGACCGTTATTACGATAGAGGCCAGGATAAAGGGGTACCCTTCCCTGGCCAATGGAATCCTCATATAGAATTTACCGCTCTATATATAGAGACCCCTCTAGTGCCGGAAAGGCAAAGAGAGAGCTAGTTTTTGTCCTTATCGACTATCTTTCCCTTTTTAAGCCACGGCATCATGGCCCTCAGCCCCGCGCCGACCTTCTCAATCGGGTGATCTTCACCCTCGGCGTTAAGCCTGTTGAAATTCTCGCAGCCGTTCTTATTCTCGTCCATCCACTCACGCGCGAATTGGCCGCTCTGGATCTCGGAGAGTATGCGCTTCATCTCGGCTTTGGTCTCATCGGTTACAACCCTCGGCCCTCTGGTGAGGTCGCCGTACTGGGCGGTATTGCTTATTGAATAGCGCATATTCGCTATACCGCCCTCGTAAATAAGGTCTACGATGAGCTTTAGCTCGTGAAGGCATTCGAAGTAAGCCATCTCCTCGGGGTAACCGGCCTCTACTAGTGTTTCGAAGCCGGCCTTTATTAGGGCACTTGCTCCGCCGCAGAGCACAGCCTGCTCTCCGAAGAGATCCGTCTCGGTCTCGTCCTTAAAACACGTCTCTATGATCCCGGCCCTGCCGCCGCCGTTTGCGCTCGCGTATGCGAGAGCTACACCCATGGTATCTCCGGACGGGTCGCTGTGTATTGCGACGAGCGTCGGCACCCCTGCGCCGTGAAGGTACTCGTGCCTTACGAGGTGCCCCGGGCCCTTGGGAGCGACCATAAAGATATTTATATTCTTATCCGGCTTAATGAAGCCGAAGTGTACGTTAAAGCCGTGGGCGAATGCGAGGTATGCGCCATCCTTAAGGTTAGGGGCAATCTCATTTTGGTAGACATCGGCCTGAAGCTCGTCGGGGACGAGTATCATCACAACGTCGGCGCCCTTTACGGCGTCTGCCACCTCAAGGACTTCCATGCCAGCGGCCTCGGCCTTCTTCCATGAGGAACCGTCGCGCCTCAGTCCGACTCTAACCTTAACGCCACTGTCGGTAAGGTTAAGGGCGTGTGCGTGCCCCTGGCTGCCGAAACCAATAATGGAGACGACCTTTTCTTTTATTATATTAATATCGGCGTCTTTATCGTAGTAAACCTTCATAACTGCATTTCCTCCCGGTTAGTTTTTTCTGCCGCCTTTGGCGGAGTCTTTTGATTTAGGGCTTCTGGCCATAGCCACCTGTCCCGTCCTTACGATCTCCTTTATGCCGAAGGGACGGAGCATCTCAATCACCGCGTGTATCTTAACGCTGTCTCCGGTGCTCTCGATGGTATAGCTCTTGTGGCATATATCAACGATCTTAACCCTGAATATTTCCACTACACTAAGTATCTCGGCCCTTGTCTCAGGCGTTACCTGAACCTTAATAAGGGCGAGCTCGCGCTCTATGCACTCGTCGTCGTCGGTGAAGTCAAAGACCTTGATGACGTTTACGAGCTTATTTAGCTGTTTTGTAATCTGCTCTATTATCTTCTCTTCGCCCCTGGTCACCAGAGTCAGGCGCGAGACCTTCGGGTCCATGGTCTCGGCGACACATAGGCTCTCTATATTGAAACCGCGCCCCGAAAAAAGGCCAGAGACCCTTGAGAGCACACCGAACTCATTGGTGACAAGGACTGAAATAGTATGACGCAACTTTCTTACCTCCTGCTACTAAAACTCAAACAAGGAACATCTTATTTATAGGCTGGCCCGCTGCCACCATAGGGTAAACACCCTCTACCGGACTTACAACGAAGTCCATAATAACGGGCTTATCCTTAACCGCCATCGCGGCCTTTATAACGTCCTTGACCTCTTTTTCGTTCTTCGACCTTAACCCTACGGCGCCATAAGCCTCGGCGAGCTTTACGAAATCCGGCTGAGCGCCCATCGATGTAAAAGAATAACGCTTATCGTAAAATAACTCCTGCCACTGGCGAACCATGCCGAGAAAGCGGTTATTAAGTATCGCAACCTTTACCGGGAGCCTGTACTGAACCGCCGTCATGAGCTCCTGGATATTCATCTGTATCGATCCGTCGCCTGCGATATCTATGACCGTCCTCTTCGGGAAGGCCACCTGCGCCCCTATCGCCGCCGGAAGGCCGTAACCCATCGTTCCAAGCCCGCCGGAGGTTAAAAAGGTCCTCGGTTTATCGTACTTAAAGAACTGGGCGGCCCACATCTGGTTCTGTCCGACCTCGGTCGTTATTATCGCGTCTCCTCCGGTTGCGTTATAGAGCTCTTCTATAACGTACTGCGGGTTCGTGAGACCTCCTGGCGCGGGCTTATAGCAGAGCTTGTGGGCCGTCATCCATTCTTCTACCGTGGCGCGCCATTCCTTCAAGGTCTTTTTGAATGGAGCTAGAGCGCGAGCCGTCGGGAGCGCCTTTAAGATCTCCTTTAAAACGTGCTTAACATCACCTACTATCGGGATATCAACATCAACATTCTTACTTATTGAAGTCGGGTCAATGTCGATATGAATAATTTTTGCATACGGCGCGAACTCGTCTATCTTCCCTGTAACGCGGTCGTCGAACCTCGAACCAATGGCAATAAGGCAGTCGCTATTGGTTACCGCCATATTGGCGGCGTAGGTGCCGTGCATGCCGAGCATACCCATAAATAACGGGTCTGTTCCCGGAAAGCCGCCTAGCCCCATCAGCGTATTCGTGGTGGGTATGGTAAGCTTCCTTGCAAACTCCGTAAGCTCTTTAGCCGCGCCGGAAAGAAGCACGCCGCCTCCGGCGTATATGACCGGTCTCTCACTCTTAAGTATCAGGTCAATGGCCTTCTTTATCTGCCCTTTATGCCCCCTGTAAGTAGGCTGGTAGCTAGTTAGCTCGACCGAGTCCGGGTAGACGAACTCCGTCTCGGCAATAAGCACGTCTTTGGGGATATCGATTAGCACAGGCCCCGGCCTTCCGGTAGTCGCGACATGGAAGGCCTCCTTTATTATCCCGGCTAGGTCCTTAACGTCCTTAACAAGGTAATTGTGCTTGGTGCACGGCCTCGTAATACCGACGATATCGGCCTCCTGAAAAGCGTCGTTGCCGATAAGTGCCGTTGGCACCTGTCCGGTAAAGCATACCAGCGGGATGGAATCCATATACGCCGTAGCGAGCCCGGTTACGGTATTCGTCGCGCCCGGCCCCGAAGTAACAAGTACTACGCCCGGTCTGCCTGTGGCCCTGGCAAAGCCGTCGGCCATGTGGACCGCTCCCTGCTCGTGGCGCACCAAAAGGTGCTTAAGCGGAGCTTTAAATAACGAATCATAAATGGGCAGCACAGCGCCGCCCGGGAAACCGAATATCGTGTCAACGCCCTCCTCCAAGAGAGAGGCGACGAAGATATCCGCACCGTTCTTCTTCATAACGTCAATACCCCTAAAATGAAATGTAATAAAAATACGCCTGATCCGCTATTATGCAACGAAACCAGGCGCATATCAATGTTTTTTTC
>JAJCZG010000088.1 GCA_029262475.1 Deltaproteobacteria bacterium | reverse complement strand
ATTTCTCCAAGGAATGGAATTTCGGGCAGGAGTTTTCTTATTTCTTCGGCGTTTTTGGCGCGGCTTACGTCTGTTGGCTCGGCTTCGGTGTGGTTAACTATAATACCGGCGACTGTAAGGCCGAGCGATTCGGCGAGCCGTACGGTTAAAAGCGTGTGGTTAAGTACACCTAGCCTTGAGGCAGCGACGACTATTACGGGAATATTTAAGGCGAGCGCGATATCGGCTATGGTTTCTTTATAGCTAATCGGAGCCATTAGCCCGCCCGCGCCCTCTACGAGCACGACATCCGAGCCTTCGGCGATCATCTGGTAGTATTTCTCTATCTTCTCGATATCTATCCACGAAAAAGCCTCGCGCGCGGCGAGATGGGGGGAGAGCGGTGGGGCGAACCTGAAAGGGTTTATTACGTCAATGTCTATCCGGGAGGAGGCGGCCTCATTAAGGAGAGTTGCGTCGGCGGGCGTGAGCCTTCCACCGACCATTTTACACCCTGTCTCCACGGGCTTCATAACGCCTACCTTTTGCCCTTTATCCTTCAGGGCGCAAGATAGCGCTCGGGTGATAAACGTCTTGCCGACACCGGTATCGGTGCCGGTAATTAGATAACCCTTGGTCATATGCTTTTGGTTAAATTCCGGTAGTTTAGGAGGTTTGGCGAAGGCGGGGGAGTAAAAAACCCCGCGTCCCTATGCCGCTTTTGTCTTTGGCAGACAGTCGGCCCTGAAGAGGCACGCATCCTGGTCGCAAAAACCACCCACAGCAGTGCCGAAGCAGTCCGGATTCCCTTCGGCCCTCTGAATCTGCTTTATGAGCTCCGCCTTCTTAGTCTCCATCTTTGTTACGCCCAAATCCTTCGCCATCTTACGTAGTTCGTTCACCTTCATTACTTCTCTCCTTCGTTCGTGGGTTTATTGGTTGTTTTGAGATTCAAGAGATAAATAATATTAAAATCAAAGCGAAACGATGGTGAGTGATAGACTGACAGACGTTATGATGTGTGCTCTGATAATTCATTATACCCCAATAATTTTAAATTCACAAGGGGGTGTAGCTAACTTTTTTATCTATTAAAAGTTTAAGCAATACAGGCGTTTATGGAGTCTCTGACAACTCGGACAATCTTTTTAAGTTCCGCGTCCTTAATACTTAGCGGCGGCATCAGGATTATCACATCTCCAAGCGGTCTAATAATGAGCCCGTACTCCCTGGCTTTAACGCAAACCGCGTGCCCAAGGCGCTCCTTCGTGGGGAAGGGCTCTTTTGCATGCTTGTCGGCGACGAGCTCTATGCCTACCATGAGCCCTCTTTGGCGTATGTCGCCGACGTACTTATGTTCTTTAAGCTCACCCAGGAGGGTACTCAAAAGCTCTATCTTCGGTTGAATTCCCTCGATGACCTTATCATTTTCGAATATATTGAGGTTGGCGATGGCAGCGGCGCACCCTAGCGGGTTACCTGTATAGGTGTGGCCGTGGAGAAAAGCCTTAAAATCTTCGTATTTGCCGAGAAAGGCCCGGTATATCTTTTCGGTCGTAAGGGTCGCTGCAAGAGGCAGGTAGCCGCCGGTTATGCCCTTGGCGAGCGCCATGATATCCGGGCTAACCCCTTCGTGCTCGCAGGCGAAGAGCTTGCCTGTTCTCCCGAATCCGACTGCTACCTCGTCGGCGATAAGGAGCACGCCGTACTTCTTCGTTAGCCTTCGAACGCCCTTTAGAAACCCCGGAGGGGAAGTGATCATCCCGGCCGCGCCCTGGACGAGCGGCTCTATTATGCATGCAGCCGCCTCTTCGTGGTGTTTCTCTAAAATACGCTCGAAGTCACCTAAACACGCAGTGCCGCACTCCGGGTACTCCTTTTTATTCGATTTAACCGGGCATCTGTAGCAGTAGGGATACGGCGCGCGGATATGTTTCTTTAGTAAAGGGTTGAATTTCTTAACGAATGGCCCGATCTCGCCGACCCCCATCGAGCCGAGCGTATCGCCGTGGTAGGCCCCGGTGAAGGTGATGAAGCGGTTTTTGCCTTTGATTCCCTTTTCAACCCAGTACTGGTACGCGATCTTAAGGGCAATTTCAACCGCCGTAGAGCCGCTATCCGAGTAAAAGACGCGGTTTAGGCCGCGCGGGGTGATCTTAACGAGCTTTGCGGCGAGCTCAATTGAGGGTACGCTCGAAAGGCCTAGGAGCGTCGTATGGGCGATTTTTTTTAACTGCTCCCTTACGGCGCGGTCTATCTCGCGTTTCCTGTGACCGTGGACCGTCACCCAAAGGGAAGATACGCCGTCCAGGTATTTTTTCCCGTCGGTGTCAAAGAGGTAGTTGCCGTTCCCGCGCTCTATTACGAGCTGCTCGGAGGAGACCCACTCCTTTTGCTGGGTGAAGGGGTGCCAAACGTGCAACTTGTCGAGAGCAATTAGCTCTTCTGTTCTTTTACCGGTAGTAGACATAAGCCCAAGATTCTAACACCTTAACTGCCATTGTCAACCTATTTCTTCTTTGGGTTGACAATCAATATTTTTCTGTGTTATAGATTTATGCATGAAATTTTCTCTGGATAACGCCATGAAGAAGGCCCTCGCAGGCGAGGGCCTTGGTTTTGCCGAAGGTGTCGAGTTCACACGCACGCCGATAAGCGAAATATACGAAATACTTGCCGTAACCGATAAGGTCAGGGACCATTTCAAGGGCAGCGAGGTGGACTTATGCTCCATAGTTAACGCAAAGAGCGGTATATGCGCCGAGAACTGCTCGTTTTGCTCCCAGTCCTCCCATTACGAGACCGGTGTCGAGAGTTATCCGATGATCGAGGCCTCGGATATCTCCGGGGCAGCGGCGAAGGCAGAAGCCCTCGGAGCGCGCGAGTTTTCTATAGTCACGAGCGGCACGAAGGTGAGCGGCCCGGAAGAGATCGCGACTCTGGTTTCGGCTTTAACGGAGATGCGGGCCGCCGGAGAAATGGAACGCTGCGCCTCTATTGGTAACGTTAGTAGAGACTCCCTTCTGAAGCTTAAGGAGGCGGGGCTTCAGAGCTTCCACCATAACCTTGAGACTTCGCGGAGCTTCTTTCCCGAGGTTTGCACCACGCACGAGTACGATGAGGATATAGCCTCGATAAAGGCCGCTAAGGAACTCGGCCTTTATGTATGCTCCGGCGGGATATTCGGCCTAGGCGAAAGTTTTGAACAGAGAGTAGAGCTAGCCGTGACCCTAAGAGAGCTTGGTGTGGACTCCGTACCGATAAACTTCCTCGACCCCCGTCCCGGAACCCCTCTTGAGAAGGCAAAAAACCTCTCGCCGCTCGAATGCCTTAAGATAATCGCTCTCTTTAGATTGATGCTTCCGACGACCGATATCGTCGTCTGCGGCGGCAGGCCAAAGAACCTCGGCCACCTTCAGCCTTTAATCTTCGCAGCCGGTGCAAACGGCATGATGATCGGTAATTACCTTACTACGCCCGGCAGGGACGCCACAGACGACCTAAAGATGCTCGCTGAGCTTGGCCTTAAACCACGCGGTCACTAATTTCTCTTATTAAAACCCA
>JAJCZG010000087.1 GCA_029262475.1 Deltaproteobacteria bacterium | reverse complement strand
AGACTAACAAGTTGAATGGCGACGTATCTATACCTCTTGCCTTCTTCGGAGGAATTTTATCATTCGTAAGCCCATGCGTGCTGCCGCTGGTGCCATCGTATATTTCTTACGTGACCGGCATCTCGTTTGAGGAGCTTACCGAAGACGGCACCGATAAGAGCGTAAAGAGGGTTATCCTCTTAAACTCTCTTCTCTTCATACTCGGCTTTACCACCGTCTTCGTCGTGATACTCGGCGCATCGGCCCAGCTCTTCGGCTCGCTCTTCATTGAGTACCAGGACGGCGTGAGGAAGGTCGGGGGGCTAGCCATAATCGTGCTGGGTATACATATCACCGGCCTTATTAACTTCTCCATCCTGCAGAGGGAGAAGAAGCTCCATCTCTTCAAGGACAAACCCGCAGGGCTCCTTGGTTCCTTTCTTGTCGGCATGGGTTTTGCCGCTGGATGGACGCCTTGCATCGGGCCGATACTATCCGCCATATTCACTGTGGCGGCCACCTCGCCGAACCGTTTTGCCGGTATAAACCTCTTTCTCGCCTATTCCGTAGGCCTCGCCATACCTTTTATGCTTACCAGCATTGGCATAAATACCTTTATAAAACACTTCTCCAAGCTAAAACGCCATATGAGGGCAATCTCCATCGTCACCGGTCTCTTCCTGATTGCGACCGGGCTCTTGATTTTCTTTAACTCTTTTGCTATAATTACCGCATACTTTAATTCCATTCTACCAAGCATTGGGTAATACAAAGAAGGTCGAGGGTGCGTTATGTCTAATCTCATCGTTAAAGTCTACGGAAAAAAAGGTTGTTCCCGCTGTAAGGATGCATCTAAAATTATCGACAAGGTAAAGGCTGATATGCCGTTTCAGTTCAAAGAGGTTGATATCTCCCTTTGTGAGGATCTTAACCGGCGTTACAGTGACGATGTTCCCACAGTATTTATCAATGACACAAAAGCCTTTAAGTTCCGGGTCGATGAGAGCGAGTTTAGAAAGAAGGTAAGAAAAGAGCTTATAAAGGCTGGTATCTCCAGAATCAGCAGAAAGAAGCAGATGTATAATAGCTAAACGACTTAAAGGCCGCTCTTACTGCTGTCTTTTCGGATAGCCATCCAGGCGGCTTCTCTATAGATCTTCCTAACTCGGGTTGACGTTCTTCTTCAGCCCGAGTTCTTTTACGGCGTTTCCCACCACCGGAGTTTAACAAGGTCGGTTGTTGAAACGCTTTTTTAATGTTTTCTCTTCTACAGACGCTCTTCAGTCTACGCCTTAACGGGTGGTGGTGGTGGGGGGCGAGCAAAATTTCTTAAGAGTAAATTCCTATCTTGACCTTACATTCATCTGGATATTTTATTATTATATGAACAAGGGTATGGATATCTTCGGTGGGGCCGGTGGTAAAAGGCTCTTTCTCCCGCTCCTGGTTCTTGCGGGACTTCTCGTTTTGAGATTTTTTCTTCTGGGCACTTATCCGCTCATGGATACGACGGAGGCTAGATATGCCGATGTCGCCAGATGGATGTACGCCACCGGCGACTACATAACTCCAAGATACCCACACGGCGTGCCATTTTGGGGGAAGCCGCCGCTTTCATTCTGGTTCACTGCTGTCTCCTTTAAGCTCTTCGGCCTAAACGAGCTGGCGGCAAGGCTCCCCTCGCTCGTCTTCTCCGCTGGTACGGTCTTCTGCACATACCTCGCAGCGAGTAGGATTTTCGGAAGAGGACCCGCCATCTTATCCGCCATAATACTCTCCTCGTGCGCAGTTTTTTTTGTTCTCTCCGGCTGTGTTCTGACGGATACGGTACTTACGTTTTGCACGACACTCTCAATGGCCGCTATTGTCATGGTCGTTACCGGCGATAGTGGCCGAGCCGAAAAGTTCTGGGGCTACGTCTTCTTTCTGGGGATGGGGCTTGGGTTACTGGCAAAAGGGCCGGTCGGGCTCGTTCTAACCCTTTTCCCTCTATTCGTATGGGCTCTTTGGAGGGGGCAGGTTGGCACTCTCTGGAAGAGGCTTCCGTGGGGGCGCGGCATTTTGCTCATGCTCCTTATATCCGCGCCGTGGTACATTGCGGCCGAGATAAAGACTCCCGGCTTTCTTAACTATTATTTCATAGGCGAGCATTTTAAGCGTTTTATCATGCCGGGTTGGACGGGCGACCTTTACGGGAACGCCCACCTGAGCCCGAAAGGGCTTATATGGCTCTATTATCTTACGGCCCTTCTTCCGTGGGTATTTGTGCTTGCCGCCTGCCTCGTAAAGCTCCTAAAGAAGGGTGAGTTACTAAGGGAGTCCATTGGCGGCGTCTGGGGGCCGTACTTCTTATGCTGGACTCTCGCGCCAATGGTCTTTTTTACAATGGCCGGTAATGTTCTCCCGACTTACGTCTTACCGGGGCTTCCGGCATTTGCAATACTCACAGGAGAAGCAGTCTCCAGGGTTTCGGCCTTAAGGGGCAGTGCTGCGCCTCCGCCGAAGTTTCTAAAGCCCTCGGCGCTTTATCTCTATACGGCCCTCGTGCCGATGCTCTTTATCATAGCATCTGTTGCCGTGCTCCCCAAGATGGGCGAGAGGAAGTCTCACAAGTATATAGGCGAATATATAGAGATGCAGAAACACTCGGAGAAAGACCGCGTATTTTACTTTGATAAACTGACCTTCTCAGCGGATTTCTACAATAACGGCAAAGCGGAGATACTAAACACTATGGATCTCTCCGGCCTGCCTGATATAATTCATAGTAAAGGGAGTAGTTTTTTCATAGTGAGGGACGAACAAATAGAAATCTTTTTAAGCAATGCCGGTAAAGACGTAAGGAAAGATTCGGTCTTCGGTAAATATACCGTTTACCGAGAGTTATAAGCGTTATCTTACACTTTTAGGCCGTAATTTTCTTCCTACAGATTTTTTTAAAGATTTCCCCCTCTTTTTTGACGGAGAGCCCATAGTGTCGCCGTTAACATGTTGACTGCCCCAATGCCCTTGTGATAATCTATTTTATTATGAAAAAGTTTAATCATTTTCCCTCTTTAGAAGATTTTAAATCCTCCTGCCTTCTCGGTAATATTATCCCTGTCTACAGGGAAATACTCGCCGATACGGAGACCCCTGTCTCCGCCTTCATGAAGATCGACGACGGCGGCGGCGCATTTCTTCTTGAGAGCGTCGAGGGTGGAGAGAAGCTCGGGAGGTACAGCTTCCTCGGCATCGCACCAATGGCTGTTATAGAGAGCAAGGGGCGAGAGGTAAGTATAACCGAAGAGGGGTCGTATCTTTCTTTTGAAGGCGACCCAATCGATATAATCAAAGAGTATCTGTCTTCTTATAGCGTCGTCGATATCGAGGGAGCGCCTAAATTCCCGGGCGGCGCAATAGGCTATATTGGTTACGATGCTATACGCCATATCGAAAAGCTCCCGGAGGTAGCCGATGACGACCTGGGCATCCCCGAGATATATCTGATGGTTACCGATACATTCATGGCATTCGATAATGTCGAGCATAAGATAAAGGTCGTCAGTAACGTCCATGTCCCCGACGGCGTGGAGCCGGAAGAGGCATACGCCGCATCTATCGAAAAGATCGACGCCCTTATAGAGCGGCTAAAGACCGGCAAGATGCACACCGGGAGCGGCGGCTCGGAAGGGGAGGCCGATATAAGCTCCAACTTCAAGCGTGAAGATTTCATGGACGCCGTACGGAAGACTAAAGAGTATATCCATAATGGCGACGTCATACAGGCCGTAATCTCTCAGCGTTTCGAGGCCCCGCTTTCGAGTGAACCATTCGATATATACAGGGCTTTACGCATGATCAACCCCTCGCCCTATATGTTCTTCCTGCGGGCCGGAGGGGTGACGCTTGCCGGTTCTTCCCCTGAGATACTCGTAGGCACCGACGGCGAGACGATTCGCGTGAGGCCCATCGCAGGTACGAGAAAGAGGGGGGATACCGAGGCCGAGGATATCGCACTAGAGAAGGACCTCCTCGCCGACCCGAAGGAACGGGCCGAGCATATTATGCTCGTAGACCTCGGACGTAACGACGTCGGCAGGGTCGCGGAGACGGGCTCGGTCGAGGTTGACGAGCTTATGGTGATAGAGAGGTACTCGCACGTTATGCATATCGTCTCCAACGTAAAGGGGCGCTTAAAAGAGGGGAAAGACCCCTTCGACGCTTTAAGGGCCTGCTTCCCGGCGGGGACGCTATCCGGCGCGCCGAAGGTAAGGGCAATGGAGATAATAGAGGAGATGGAGCCGGTGCGTCGAGGCCCCTACGGCGGCTCGGTCGGGTACATAAGCTTCTCCGGAGTCATGGATATGGCCATAACCATAAGGACTGTTCTTATTAAAGACGACAAGGTCTATATTCAGGCAGGGGCCGGTATCGTAGCGGACTCCGACCCGGCAATGGAGTACGAGGAGACGGTAAATAAGGCCATGGGAATGTTCAAGGCAGTAAATATGGCCAAGCAGGGGCTTGATTAGTCCGTTTTTAGAGAAGGGTTCCAAATGCTTTTGATGATAGACAATTACGATTCTTTTACATATAACCTCGTTCAGTATTTAGCCGAGCTCGGCGCCGACGTAAAGGTCTTTCGTAATGACGAAATTACGGTAGACGAGGCAGTGGAGTTAAACCCCTCAAAGGTCGTCATTTCGCCTGGCCCCTGTTACCCCGAGGATGCCGGCGTTTCAATGCAGATGGTAAGGCATTTTGCGGGTAAGGTGCCGGTATTAGGCGTATGTCTCGGCCACCAGTCCGTCGTCCGTGCCTTCGGCGGAGACATCGTAAGGTCAGGGAGGATAATGCACGGTAAGACCTCCATGATTCATCACGACGGAAAGACCATCTACAGGGGGCTCCCCGAACCCTTCGAGGCGAACCGCTACCATTCCCTTATCGTTGACAGGAGTACGCTCCCCGATTGCTTTGAGATAAGTTCCTGGACCGATATGGATGAGATAATGGGGGTAAGGCATAAGGAGTTTCCGGTCGAGGGCGTGCAGTTCCATCCGGAGTCCATACTATCTATTACCGGTATGGATTTACTTAAGAATTTTCTTGAAGTGAAGATATAATATTTAATAGAACCTGGGCATGCTGGCTTAGCTTAAAGATTTCTCTCTCTAAGGATAATTTTTATTATGATTAAGGAAAATATCTCAAAGGTTTTAGGTGGAGAGGATCTCTCGGAAGCCGAGATGGCACAGGCAGTCGAGGAGATAATGGGCGGGAGCGCAACTCCGGCGCAGATAGCCGCTTTCCTTACCGCCTTGCGGTTAAAGGGCGAGACGGTTGACGAGATCACCGGCGCAGCCAGGGTCATGCGCGATAAGGCCACCAGGATTGACGCAGGCGGCGGCGTAGTCGTCGACACCTGCGGCACCGGAGGCGACGCGTCGATGACATTTAATATTTCGACAGCTACGGCCTTTGTCGTTGCTTCGGCAGGCGTTAAAGTCGCAAAGCACGGTAACCGCTCCGTATCGTCCAGGAGCGGGAGCGCCGACGTTTTGAAATCGCTCGGCGTAAATATCGAGGCGAATGTCGCAAAGGTCGAAGAGTGCCTAAGAGAGATCGAGATAGGTTTTCTCTTCGCCCCGCTCCTCCACGGCGCGATGAAGTACGCGGCCCCGGTAAGGCGCGAGATCGGAATAAGGACGATCTTTAATATTTTAGGCCCTCTTACCAACCCCGCCGGAGCAAAACGCCAGCTCCTCGGCGTATACGACCCGGCCCTTACCGACCTTATGGCTAAAGTACTCGCAAGGCTAGGGAGCGAGCACGCCTTTGTCGTACGCGGCGAGGACGGCCTCGACGAGATAACGACGACGACGGAGACGAGGGTGACGGAGCTAAGGGACGGTGCCGTAAAGACTTATCATATAACGCCCGAAGATGTTGGTATTGCGCGTGCAGACCCGGCGGATTTGAAGGGCGGCTCCGCCGATGATAACGCGGAGATCATACTCGAAATATTTAGAGGCGAGGAAGGCCCGAAGGCCGATATCGTAATGCTAAACGCCGCCGCCGCACTCGTTGCCGGCGGTATCTCAAAGGACCTGAAAGAGGGTATTGCTCTATCCAGGTGGTCTCTTGAGAGCGGCGCAGCACTTAAGAAACTTAACGCACTTGTAGAGATGAGCAATAGTTAAAGACAATGATACTCGACGAGATTTTAGAAGCTAAAAGAGAGGAGCTCCTGAGAACTAAACGCAGGGTCTCTTTGGGTGATATGAAGAAGCGGGCTCTTGATACCGAAGAGCCGCGCTCTTTTAAGAGCGCCATCACGGCCGACGGTATAAATATCATCGCCGAAGTGAAGAAGGCGTCCCCTTCGAAGGGCGTAATACGCGAGGACTTCGACCCGCTCGGCATAGCAGTAGCTTACGAGGAGAACGGAGCCGCAGCGATATCGGTCCTTACCGAGAAGAATTATTTCATGGGTGAGCTAGCCTTTCTTACGATGATTAAGAGAGAGGTAACGGTCCCAGTACTCAGAAAGGATTTCCTCTTCGACGAATATCAACTCCATGAAGCGCGAGCTGCCGGAGCCGATGCCGTGCTCCTTATCGCCGCCTCTCTAGAAGAAAGTAAGCTCTCCGACCTTATGGCCATCGCCACGGAACTCTCGCTAGCGGCTCTTGTCGAGGTCCACACCGAGGATGAACTTTCGGTTGCCCTCGGCGCAGGCGCTGATATAATAGGTATTAACAACAGGAATCTCAAAACATTCGTAACCGATATTGCTACGACAATAAAGCTTAGCCATATGATCCCGAAGGGAAAGACTATCGTAAGCGAGAGCGGCATAAATACGAGAGAAGATATCGATGCCCTCGCGGGGTCGGGCGCGAGCGCCTTCCTCATTGGAGAATCACTCGTCAGGGAGCATCACCCGGGCGTTAAACTAAAAGAGCTTCTGGCCTGAGTAAAAAGTGTCTACCAAAGTAAAAATATGCGGCATTACGAATGTAGACGACGCCGTCTTTAGCGCTGAGTGCGGGGCCGACGCTCTCGGGTTTATCTTTTACGAGAAGAGTGCGAGGAATATAGATACGCTCACGGCTCGCGGCATTATTAAGCGCCTCCCGCCACTGCTGACTACAGTCGGCGTCTTCGTTGGTGAAAATATTTCAACGGTGAAGGAAGTAGTCGAAGATACCGGTATAGATGTTGTTCAGTTGCACGGGGGAGAGAGCGTAGAGTATCTAATCGAGCTCGAAAGGCTGCTTCCGAATACAAAATTCATAAAGGTCTTAAGGATCGGCGAGGGACGCGGCCTTGAAGGTGCGGAAGAGTTCGATGTATCGGCCTTCCTCCTCGACACTTTTGCTAAGGACTTACGCGGAGGCACCGGTAAGGTCTTTGACTGGGAGATTGCAAGAGAGGCGGCTCGCCTCGGACGTATTATACTCTCCGGCGGCCTTAACCCCGATAATGCCGCAGAGGCAGCTTCGAGTGTATTACCATACGCTGTGGATGTGAGTAGCGGCGTAGAGGCCGAGCCAGGAAAAAAGGACCATGATAAAGTGAAAAATTTTATAGAAAGTATTAAAAAGATATGACCAAATTACCAGATAAGAAGGGCCATTATGGCGAATACGGTGGCCGCTACATCTCCGAGACGCTTATGCCGGCGGTGATGGAACTTGAAGAGGCCTACGCCAAATATAAAAAATGCCCTGACTTTAAAAAAGAGTTTGCCCATTACCTCTCCGAGTATGTTGGGAGGCCTACTCCCCTTTACTTCGCGGAGCGCCTTACCGAGAAGGCCGGCGGCGCTAAAATTTACCTCAAGCGTGAGGATCTATGCCACACCGGCGCGCACAAGATAAATAATACCATCGGGCAGATTCTTCTTGCCAAGCGCATGGGCAAGCGCCGGATAATTGCCGAGACGGGCGCGGGGCAGCACGGCGTGGCCACGGCCACGGTCGCGGCCCTCTTCGGCTTCGAGTGCGAGATATACATGGGCGCGGAGGATATCGTCCGCCAGGCCCCGAATGTCTTCAGGATGCGCCTCCTCGGAGCGAAAGTCAACTCCGTAGACTCCGGGTCAAGGACCCTTAAGGACGCTATGAACGAGGCGCTTAGGGACTGGGTAACGAATGTCTCGAATACGTTTTATATCATAGGAAGTGTCGCCGGCCCCCACCCGTACCCGATGATCGTCCGGGACTTTCAGACGGTTATAGGGAAGGAAGCGAGGGCGCAGATAAAGAAGGCCACCGGGCGTCTACCCGATCTCCTTATAGCATGCGTCGGAGGCGGCAGTAACGCCATGGGGCTCTTCTACCCTTTCATAAACGATAAAGGTGTCGAGATGGTAGGCGTTGAAGCGGGTGGTCACGGCATAAAGAGCGGCAGCCATGCGGCGACTATCTGCGGCGGTAAGGTCGGCGTCTTGCACGGCTCCAAGAGTTATCTGCTCGAAGACAAGTACGGACAGATTACCGAGGCCCATTCCATCTCTGCGGGGCTCGACTACCCCGGCGTCGGCCCGGAGCACTCTTACTTACACGACATCGGCAGGGTGAGTTACACCTCCATCACCGATAAAGAAGCGCTAAAGGGGTTTAAAGAAATCTCCCTCTCCGAGGGTATAATCCCCGCCCTTGAGAGCTCGCACGCCATAGCCTATACCATGAAGCGCGCATCACTGATGAAGAAGGATGAGGTTATTATTACTAACCTCTCCGGCAGGGGCGATAAAGACCTGGGCACCGTCAGGGCGGCGTTTGGAGAAAAGATTTAATAGCCTGAAAATATATTTTTATAAGGAAGATACGATTTTATGTCCAAAAGAGAGATAAAAGGAAGAATAAGCGAGCGCTTCGCCGTTTTGAAAGACAGGGGAGAGAAGGCGCTCATCGCCTTCATAACCGCAGGCGACCCGGATATAAAGACCTCAGAGGAGATAATTCTGGAGATAGCAAAGGCCGGAGCTGATATAATAGAACTCGGCGTTCCCTTCTCCGATCCGATGGCCGACGGACCTACGATTCAGGAGTCGTCGGAACGCGCCTTAAAGGGCGGCGTCCAGCTCCCGGATGTCCTTAAGCTCGTTAAGCGCCTCCGGGAAGAGACGGCGATACCGATAGTCCTCTTCGGCTACTATAACCCGGTATTCGTATATGGTCTCTCGCGCTTTGCAACAGACGCGAAGAGGGCCGGAGTGGACGGCGTCCTAATAGTCGATCTCCCGCCCGAAGAAGCAGGCGAGCTATCAAAAGAACTAAAGGCAAAGGGGTTGGACCTTGTCTTTACACTCACTCCGACGAGTGACGCCGGAAGGATGAAGTTAGTATCAGAAAATTCATCCGGCTTTATATATTACGTCTCAGTCACCGGCGTAACCGGCGCTCGCAGCAAGGTCGGAGCACGGATAAGAGAGTCGGTGCGAGAGGTGAGGAAATATAGCGACCTTCCCGTGGCAGTGGGCTTCGGCATATCGAGCGAAGAGCAGGTACGGGGCGTCTCAAAGCACTCGGACGGAGTGATCGTCGGCAGCGCGATAGTAAACGTGATAAAGAAAAATATCAAGGATAAGAACCTACCAATGAAGGTGGGGCGCTTCGTTTCGAGCCTTAAGAGGGGCACGCTGGGGAAGTAAGAGGCCGATCACTGCGGCTTCAGGAGGAATCATATTATGGTGAGCGTTAAGAAGGGCGATGACCATTCGTCCCTGCGTAAGGAATTAAAACGCAGGAACGCCGAGTTGATGATCTACAAGGAAGTCCTTAAGGATTCTTTATCCGGGACTGGCTTCAGTACCAAGATGTGGGATTTCCTGGATATCCTTCTAAAGGCAATAGACGCCGATCTAGGAATGGCCTTTCTCATAAACCGCGACGATAACGAACTTGGGCTGGTCGCTGTAAAGGGACTGCTCGCCGACGAGCTTAAGGTAACGACGATTCCCTTCGGCTCCGGCATCGCGGCCGCAGCCGCCTCTTCCGCTGAGCCACACTTAATCGCTTCGCTCTCAAATGACGTCGAGCTCTTTAAAAACATGGAGATGCTCGCTTCAAGGTCTTCCATGGCAGTGCCTCTTAAGTTCAGGGGGCGGGTCAGCGGCGTTATTCAGTTGGTGAGCACGGGGCAGGGTGAGGTCTACACGGCGGAAGATCTCGATTATTTTGTCACCATAGCCGATGAGTTCAGGGAAGTATCGGAGAAGTCCTACGTCTTTAGCGACATGAATGAGACGATAGAGGGGTCTGAAAGCTTTATCGACGCTTCTGCTAAGCTCATCTCAACGCTCGATGCCCATGAGGTGAGGGAGTATGCCGTCGCCGCAGTCCCCGGTCTTGTCGCAGCCGCGGCAGGAGATCTTCTCTTTCTAAATGAAGAGGTCGGCGAGTTTTATTTTGAGTGCTCCCCGGGCGGGGGCGACGAAACTTGCGCCGGTGATATAAAGATAGGAAGCGGTGAAGGCGTGGCCGGTTGGGTAGCAAGCCATAAGGAGCCTTTAATCATAAACGACGTTAGCGAGGACGGAAGGTTCGAGGTGATAGCGGACCGTATAAGAGGAACCAGTACGAAGAGTATTGTTTGCGTGCCGGTCTATAGCGGCGAGAGGGTTTTGGGAGTTCTTCAGGCCACTGATAAGAAGAACGGACGTTTTGTCTTAAAGGACAGAAAACGCCTTGAGGCCTTTGCGCAGCATATATCCAGCGCCCTGGGTAATGCGGCCCTCTTTAACGCCCTTAAGGACAGGTTAGGGGATAAAGGCCAGACCTAAAAAACCGCAGTGACGGTGAAGTAACGGATTTCAGATATCGCATTCGTACTATCGAGCCGTTTGCAGGCATTTAAGATTTACCTGTGAACGTCAATCCATAAAACCTCGCACAGAGGAAAGACAGAAGATTAACTATGGTCTGGTTTAAGAGAAAAAAACTGCTTCCGGAGAAGGACCGTGCCGATAGAAGCGTAAAGGTTCCGCAGGGGCTGTGGGTCAAGTGCGACCACTGCGGAGAGATTATCTACAAGAAAGAAGTAGAGCGCAATCTCGACGTCTGCCCCAAGTGCAGCTATCACTTCCGTATCTCGGCGGAGAAGAGGCTTCAGGTCATTCTCGACGAGGGAAGCTTTATTGAACACGACGCTGACCTTGAGCCCGGCGACCCGCTTGGCTTTAAGGACCTTAAGAAATACCGCGAACGAGTTAAGGCGGCCCAGAAGAAAGCCTACGGAAAGGATGCCTTCATATCCTCGGAAGGCAATATTAACGGACTTCGCGTAATGCTGGGTGTCTTTGACTTTTCTTTTATGGGCGGCTCCATGGGCTCAGTAGTTGGAGAGAAGATAACGCGTCTTATTGAGAGGGCTGTTGACGAAAGCACCCCGGCCATTGTCGTCTCCTCTTCCGGTGGAGCGAGGATGCAGGAGGGCATATACTCTCTCATGCAGATGGCGAAGACGAGCGCGGCGTTAGCGAGGTTAAGGGTGAGGGGGTTACCCTACGTCTCCCTGCTTACGGACCCGACTACGGGCGGCGTCACCGCAAGCTTCGCTATGCTCGGTGACATCATAATTGCCGAGCCGAGGGCGCTAATAGGCTTTGCGGGTCCACGGGTAATCGAACAGACGATCCGTCAGAAGCTGCCCGATGGTTTCCAGCGCGCCGAGTACCTCCTCGAACACGGCATGATAGATATGATAGTCGAGAGGAAAAACATCAAGGAGACACTTCACTCTCTCTTGTCGATGCTTATGGAAAACAGGCTTTAGACTCCGGCACGATCTTCTCTTCTTTAGCAGTTATAAAATTTTCTCATTCGAGTATTATCTCTTCCGGGGGCTACTCCGAGCGCGCTTATAATTCATCTTATGATCTCCCCGGGCCCTGCTAACGATGCCATCTCAAAATGAAGACATAGAGTACCTATACTCCCTCCTCGGAGCCGGTATAAAACTCGGCCTCGAGCGCACCGTCGCTCTCCTGTCTATACTCTCCACTCCCGAACAAGCATTTCCTTCTATCATTGTTGGAGGCACTAACGGCAAGGGTTCTGCCGCAGCCACGATAGAGAGCGTCCTTACTGCGGGTGGCTACCTTACGGGGCTCTATACATCTCCGCATCTGGTAAAATTTAACGAACGCATAAGGGTAGGAAAGACCGATATCCCTGATAAAATCCTATCTTCTTTGATAAAAAGGGTTAAAACACTTCTAGAGGAGGAGGCCCCACTTCTCGGGCCGTCATTTTTTGAGTTCTCGACAGCACTTGCTTTTGAGTATTTCCGCGACCGTAGAGTTCAAATAGCTATCCTTGAGGTCGGTATGGGTGGGCGGCTCGACTCCACAAACGTCGTAACAAACCCACTCGTCTCCGTTATTACCAGCGTCTCCCTCGACCATGAGAGTTCGCTTGGGGAAACGCTCCCCGAGATAGCTCGCGAAAAGGCCGGCATCATTAAAGAAGGCGGGGTGGTTGTTACGGGGGTTAATGACCCTGCCGCACTAGCGGTTATAGAAGAGACTACGCGAGAGCGAGAGGCTGACCTATATATCCTCGGGAGGGATTTTTCAGTCTCGCAGGCCCCCTCCGGCGCATTCGATTACTCTGGGATTAATATCGCTTTAAAGGGGCTTAAGACGCCACTCAAGGGAATTCATCAGCTAAGGAATGCTGCTTGCGCTCTCGCTGCCCTTGAGCTCCTCTCTATGAAGGGCTTTCCCGTGGAGGAGGGGGCCGTAAGGGAAGGGCTTGCCTCCGTACGCTGGAGAGCGCGCTTTGAGAAGGTGATGGAGGAGCCGGCGGTTATACTCGACTGCGCCCATAACCCGGCTGCGGCAGACGCGCTCCTTAGTAACCTTCGTACGCTCAGCTACGAGCGGCTAATCCTCGTCATCGGTGTAATGGCGGATAAAGATATCGACGGTCTCATTGCGCGCCTCGCCCCGCTTGCCTCGGTCGTAGTCGCTACGGAACCCCGTGCCGAGAGGGCCGCCGGAGCGGGTATCATTTGTGAAAAACTCGCATGTTACGGAGTGGAGGTGAGAGAAGTCACGGGCGTTCCCCTGGCGATTTGCTCTGCCATTTCGGAGGCAGGGAGAGGGGATCTGATACTTGTAACAGGCTCGCTCTATACCGTTGGTGAGGCTCTGGCCTTCTTCGATGAACGTAACGATCCTTTAAGGTGAGCCCTTCCGCCACGAATCCGCGAGATAATCGCGGATCTCGGAAACAGGGCGGAATAACTTGTAATATCTCCATATATATGCTATTTTCTTACGGATTTCTTGAATTCCTTATTCGACACTTTCATCCCCTGGAGTCTTCTTTTGCACAGGTCTCTCACCATACCCTTTCTTGTTGTAATCCTTCTCGGAGCCCTTACTTTACCTTCACCGCTATGGAGTAACGGCGAGACAGGCACCATCCTGAAAAAAGACCGTCCCTTTGAGATGGATGCCGACTCTATCGTCTTCGACAAGGTCACTAACACCTACCACGTTGAGGGTGACGCTACTATAAGGCAGGAGAAGACCACTCTACGCGCAGACGAGATCTTCCTCGATATGGGAAATGGGTATACGAAGGCTCTTGGGAACCTCAGGATAACCGACACCCTGGGGAACTATATCACCGGGTCTTCCATTGAGATGAATATGAATGAGAAGACCGCGACACTCGTAGACGGGACCCTTTATTTTAAGAGGGACAACGCTTACATAAAGGGGCCCCTTATACAAAAGACAGGTGAATTAACCTATGAGAGCGACAGGACATCCGTAACCACCTGCGACTGCGCCGAGGATGAAGCTCCGGCCTGGAGCTTTACCGTCAACAAGGTAAAGATGAAGATCGAAGACTACCTGAGCGGCAGGAGCGTCTTCTTTCTTATAAAGGACCGCCCCGTCTTTTACGTCCCCTATATAAGGGTTCCTATAAATACCAAAAGGGAGTCCGGGTTTCTGATGCCTGGCATCGGCTTCTCTGAGCTTCGCGGAACGAAGATAGACAGCGCCTACTTCTGGGCCATATCAAAGTACATGGACGCTACCTTATATTTCGATGTCGAGACGGAGCGGGGGACGGGGGTGGGCGTAGAGTTCAGGGGTTACCGTAGCAACAAGAGCTACACCGAGCTCTTCTTCTATCATTTCCTTGAAAAGGATATCGACAGGGTGCGCCAGTTCCGTTCAGGTCAGGAGAATTTATCAAGGCCCGAAAGCGCCTCGGATCACCGATGGGAACTCAGGGTGCACCATAAAGAGGATTTATCTAAAACCTTTAAGATCAGGTCCGATGTCAGAATTGTATCGGACGACGAGTACTACCTCGACCACGCAAAGGAGAGCAAAGATCGTTCCCTCGAAGGGCTTGAGAGTACAATCTCCATTACGAAGAACTGGAAGAGGGCGAGCCTTGTAACAGAATTCCGCTGGTTCGATAACCTTACAACGGAAGACGACAAGACGGTGCTCCAGAGGCTTCCGGAGGTCTTCTTTACCGTTACCGGCAGAAAACTTCTCAATTCTCCCCTCTACTTTGCCATGAATACATCTGCGATAAACTTTATGAGGAAGAGCGGGGTAGAGGGCGGGCGCTTCGACATCCAGCCGCGCTTTTCAATCCCGATGACGCCTGGCGGTTTATTCGAGCTTACCCCGTCGGTAACACCGAGGTGGACAAGTTACATCCTCACCGGCACCACGGAGGAGAAGACCCCCGATAGGTTTCTCTATGAATTCAGGACGGACGCCGTCACCACATTCTCAAGGCGTTTTAATACTGAAGGCGGCCTTACTCACTCGATAAGACCGGCCATCGCCTACAGATACATACCGGATGAAGATCAGTCGTCACTACCTGACTTCGATGATAATGACATGGTCGAAGCTAAAAACGATATCGTATATTCTCTAAATATGTCTCTCGCTTCAACGAAGGGGGAGGGGGCATCGAGGGCGCGTCACGAGTATCTCTATCTTGACCTCGAAGAGAGCTACAACCTGAGTGAGGAGAGGAGAAAGGCCGCACCGGGCGAGAAGAAACGCCCCTTCAGCGAGGTAATCGGAGAGTTGATCATAAGGCCGGCAACTTTTCTCTCACTTACGTCTAGGGGGCACTTCGACGTCTATCATACCCGCTTCGCCGACCTCGTGAGTACGCTATCTCTTACGGACAAAAGGGGGGATAACTTAAACGTTACACATAGCTTCGACCGAGACGTAAATAGCCGTTACATACAGGGTGACCTTCGCCTTCAGGTTATAAAACCGATAGCCCTTACCTTCAGCCAGCGCTACTCGCTAGCTGAAGAAATGTCTCTCGAGAGAAGCTACGGCCTATATTATACTCATCAGTGCTGGGGCTTTAAGCTCACCTATACCGAGAATTTGAGCGAAGAGATAATCTTTCTTACATTTTCTTTGAAAGGGGTAGGGGATGTGCTGGGCTTTAAGGCCGGTAATTAAGGCCGACCCCCGCCCGGTGTCGCGCTTTGCCGGCCCCCATTACCGCTTCGGAAGCCGTTTGAAATATCAGGACGAGAACTTAACCTTTACATCGGCCCTGTGCGAAGGCTCTATCTTCCAGAGATCTTTCGACTGGTAATTAAGCGGCTTTGCCACAAAGACGTCCGGTATCTTCTCTATTCTTATATTGTAGATATTTACGCTGGAGTTGTAGAGCTCTCTCCTGTCGGATATCTCGTCTTCCAGCTCCGAAATCCTGGACTGAAGCTGCCCGAAGCGGCGGTCGGCCCTTAGCTCCGGGTAATTTTCCGAGACAGCAAAGAGGGATTTAAGTGCCTCTGTAATCATCCCCTCGCCCTTTGAGCGTTCCGCAACCGTCTCGGCGTCACTCATAACGGAGCGGGCTTTGATGACCTTTTCGAGGGTTTCGGCCTCATGGCGCATATATCCCTTACATACCTCGACTAGCTTCGGCAGCTCGTCAAAACGCTGCTTTAAGCTTACGTCAATATTACTCCAGGCCTTCTCGATATTATTTTTGACTGTTATGAGGCCGTTATAGATGGTTACCAGGTAGAGAACCAGGGCCAGTATGATACTTAGTATTACGGCGATCACTACTAGTGCGGTAAGGCTCATAAAATGTGTCTCCTGGGATTCGAGTTTGGGGAGAGAAGAGCAGTTAGGTGGAGCCAGGCGAGCCGCTTGAAGATGTCACGGCGCCTGAAAACAGGTATTGTCAACCCGGTGACCGAGCACGTTTACGGCTATGCCGTAAAGTCGTAAAACCTCTCCACCAGTATATTTATTATATCTTTATTCCCTGATATTTTCAATAGATAATAGAGCCCGCAGGCAAACGAGGTGAGGCCGAGGATAAAGGTCGCGGGTGTCTTCCACGCGAGTGTTTTAAGGATATGCTCCTCTTTTTTGTCGGATATATAGAAGAGCCCTCCGGCTGGGTGTTCGCCAATTGCGACGCTATCCGGTGATCTATCTTCCGAGAGGCGTTCTCTTAAAAGCTCGCTCTCGACGTCGCTCCTCGCCCGGTCCCATTCCTCGGAAGAGATCTCTCCGTTTCTGTCGTGATCGTAGTGCTTAATCATACGGTGTCGGTCGTTTTTAAGTTCCCTTAGCTTCTCCGTCATCTTCTTTTGCTTTTTACCGCCGCTCTCGGTTAGCCTTTTAGCGTACCCAAGCACGTATAGCTTCTCGCCAAGCGGTATAGTCGTTTCGACGATCCTCCGTCCGCTCTCTGGTGATGAGCTCGACCATAGGCCGAGGATGCCGGTTCTGCCGCCCCTGAATGTCTCGCTTCGCCCGGCCTTTAAGACTGCGTTCTCCGGCATTACCATAACCCTTACATCCTCATCTTCGAGGTAGAAGGGGACGGGGCCGCTCTCTCCCCACTCGGTGAGAGAGTTTGTCTCTCCGTTTCTGGTTTGAACGCGTTCATAGACCTTATATGAGTAGTGTATGCATTTAGTCATTGAGTACGGGGCCATCAGGTGGTATTTGGCCCGTGCCCTCCCGGTTACTTCTACTTCACCCATAGGCATGGATCTTAGCTTGCTCGTCGGGAAGTTCTCTATGGCGCGTTTTCTCTTAAGGGCCACAAAGGAGTGTGAAAAGAGTATCATCCCAAAAGAGAGGAGGCTTACTGTAAGGGGGGCGTGGTGCTCCAGCACATAGGCGCTGATGAGTGATGCGAAGAGGATAGCAGTGAGCGGATAGAAGACCACGGCAGGCCCGAGGCTACGAACCAGTCGCCTGTACCTTGGCTTAAAATTTATAAATCCAGCAAAGAATGTCTTTACAAAGCCACTTCTAGGGGCATCAGGCGGTGGCGGTAGCAGAGCTTCGCTTGCTGCCGGGGAGTCTTCATCGTCGTCTCCATCGGCGCGTTCATCTTTCCGTCTTTTGCCACCGGGGGTGAGTGGGTTAAAAGGCCCTCCCCAGAGCATTTCACCAAGCTCGCTAAATACGGGTAGTGTAAAGATGGCTCCCCCGGCTGCGGCCTTTTCGTTCATATAGAGGCCTGCATTATTAAGGAGGTAGATGAAGCGAGAGTACCTGTTGAAGTTCCGTAGCTTCCTCTCAGATGAAAGTTCCTTCATCGTGGATAGAAAGGGCAGTTGGGTCTCTCCGAAACCTGTCTCAATCATAGCGCTTCCTGCGGCCTTTCCAATTTTTTTAAACAGTGTCTCAAAGTTTAGCGAGGCTGCCTCTCTCATCTCTTCAGCAAGGCTTGTGAAGTTAAAGCGAGAGCCGTAGACCC
>JAJCZG010000086.1 GCA_029262475.1 Deltaproteobacteria bacterium | reverse complement strand
AGATTGTAAGCACACTAAAAAAGGCGGCCTAAAAAGGCCGCCTTTGTAATATGCTGGTCGGGGTGAGAGGATTTGAACCTCCGACCCCCACGTCCCGAACGTGGTGCGCTACCAAACTGCGCTACACCCCGACAGAGCGGGTTTACCCCCGCTTATGAAAAAGCCGCCGGTCTTACTTACCTTACCTGCGGCCATGTTACTCAAGCTCTTAACAGTAACCCAAAAGATTGAAATATTCAAGTATAATCCCCACACGAGTGTGGTTTTAATTCGCGCATCGTCCCGTCCGTACCGGTGGCACTGTCGTCTTACCCGGCGTATCGGGCGGCGGCTTAGGGCTAATATATCGCTGATTTACATTCCGCTTACTTTCCCATTGAAGCTCCTTTCTAAAATGTGTAGAATTACCTTTTAGATCACACTCAAATGGATACTTTATGTCTTTAAAAAAGTGGCGTTTCGCAGTAGACAGGGGAGGGACTTTCACCGACGTGGTAGCACTCGCCCCGGACGGCGGGTTTCGTACGCTTAAACTCCTCTCAAGCTCGCCTGCGTATAAAGACCCATCAATCGAGGGGATTCGCCGCGTTCTGGGGCTTTCTGCCGGAGCTCCGCTACCGGCGGATAGGATAGAGTCAATAAGGCTCGGCACTACGGTCGCAACGAACGCCCTGCTCGAAAGGAAGGGCGGAAAGAGTGCCCTCGTTATAACCCGTGGCTTTGGCGACCTCCTTGAGATCGGCTCTCAGGCGAGGCCCGATATATTTAGCCTTGATATAGTAAAGCCTACCCCCCTCTATAGCGATGTCGTCGAGGTCTCTGAGAGGCTCTCCTCAGAGGGCGAGGTCGTGGAGGCCTTTGACCAAAAGAGGTTTCTACGTGAACTTGATGACCTTAAAGGCCGTGGCATAGAGAGTGTCGCAGTTGTCTTTATGCACTCGTGGAAGAACCCGGCGCACGAGCTACTCGCAGAAGAGCTTCTAAAGGAGGTTGGGTTTACGGATATTCACCTCTCCCACAGGTGCGTTAACCTCATTAAGATTGTCACAAGAGGGCGTTCGACGATGGTGGACGCCTACCTCTCGACTGTGCTCGGCTCCTATGTGGAGAGCATAAGGAGCGAGGCCGTCGGCATCCCCATAGAGTTTATCGAAAGCTCCGGCGGGCTTGTAACGCCTGAGGGTTTTCATGGTAAAAACGCGATTCTTTCCGGCCCTGCCGGTGGCGTTATAGCCGTCGGCAGTATCACCGAAGAAGCAGAGCTTAAGGGGGCCGTGGGTTTTGATATGGGCGGGACATCCACCGATGTATCCCGCTACGACGGCGGGGGTGGTGGCGGCTTCGAGAGGGTTTACGACGGAGTGGTAGCCGGGCTTGAGCTTCAGCTCGACGCTCTAAGCATTGTGACCGTCGCCTCCGGAGGGGGGTCGATCTTGACTTTTGACGGAGAGAGGATGAGGGTCGGCCCCGAGAGCGCCGGTGCGCGTCCGGGGCCTGCGGCTTACGGCATCGGCGGGCCTCTTACGATAACCGACGCAAACCTCCTTACGGGAAGGCTCGACCCGGAATTCTTCCCCCGAAGCTTCGGCACGGACGGCGATAAGGCTCTCTCTTTAGCTCAGTCGGCTCGCCTCTTTGACGCTACTGCCGGAGAGATAAACGAATCAACCGGCTCGGAGCTTAGCGCGCTCGAAGCGGCACTTGGCTTTATTGGTATTGCTAACGAAAAGATGGCGCTAGCCATACGCGAGGTCTCCGTTTCAAAGGGGTATGACGTAAGGGATTACGCTCTTCTAACATTCGGTGGCGCGGGGGGGCAGCACGCCTGTGCCATAGCTTTACTCCTCGGTATGGAGCTCGTAATATCACACCCGCTTGGCGGGGTGATGTCTGCCTACGGCATAGGGTTATCCAAGCCCTCAGAGGCTAAATCAAGAACTGTCCTTACTCCTTACGGCTCTAGAGAGGCGCACCGGGAGCTTACCGTGAAACTCAGCGAGATGGAGGCTTCGTTTAGATGTGGTACTCAACCGAACCATCAAATAAAGAGAGAGGCCGATATCAGGCCGAAGGGGAGCGACTCTTTTATTACAGTACCCTTTACTGAGTACCGGGCTACACTCACGGCCTTTAAGGATGCATACAAGAAGCTCTACGGATTCTACCCTGAAGGGGCAGCTCTTGAGGTCGTAAACCTCAGGTTAACGGCAGTTGAGGATAAGAGTTTCTTTCCCTCTTACGTTAGCGACGCTCCTGGTGAGACCTCGGCAGAGCCGGCCGGTGAGAGGCGAATTTATTACAGAGGAGGCTCTCTTGTCGCGCCTCTATACTTGCGCGCTAATCTCCCCAGCGACTTTAAGGTAGACGGCCCTGCGCTTATAGTAGACCCTTACTCTACGCTCGTCGTAGACCCCGGGTTTCGGGCTACTATGGGCGAGCCCGAAGGCGTGGGCAGGGGAATAGGTGCTAGCGGGAAAATATATTTAAAGAAGATAGCTTCTATCGAAGGCGTAAGAAGGCCGGAAGAGACGGAGAAGGGAGGGCGCGACTTATCTCCGGACCCGGCCCTCCTGGAAGTAATGTCGAATCTCTTCAGCTCCATCGCAACCGAGATGGGGCATACGCTTGCCAATACTGCCTTCTCGGTAAATATAAAAGAACGCCTCGACTTCTCTTGCGCTGTATTAGATTCGTCCGGTGCGCTTGTGGCAAACGCTCCGCATATACCGGTGCATCTGGGCTCCATCTCCGATACCGTCGCCGCAGTGAGGGAGGATAACGCCGTAGATATGCAACCCGGTGACGTATACCTCACCAATAACCCCTACCGTGGCGGCTCGCACCTGCCGGACCTTACGGTCGTTAAGCCCGTATTCTCTGAGGGCGGAGAGCTTATCTTCTTTACGGCGGCGAGGGGGCATCACGCAGACATAGGGGGTGTTACTCCCGGCTCCATGCCTCCGGATGCCACCCATATTGACGAAGAGGGCGTCCTAATCGATTCCCTGCTGATCCTTAGAGACGGAGAACTGCTTACCGGTGAGATCACCTCGGTACTTACAAACCACCGTTTCCCCGCGAGGAATTTAAACGAGCGCATCCTTGATATCAAGGCCCAGGTTGCGGCATGCGAGCGCGGCTGCGAGTATCTTTTAGGAGTAGTCGAGCGCTACGGCCTCTCCGTCGTAACCGCTTATATGGGTCATATTCAGGCGAATGCCGAAAGTGCCGTTAAGAGGGCCTTGGCCGGGCTTCTCGACGATAAGGGGGGTTTTCAGTCCGGTTTTGAGGATTTCCTCGACGACGGCACTCCGATTAAAGTCTCTATAAAAATAGACGGCGGCCCAAGCCCGCCCGAGACCCTGAAGGCGATCGTGGACTTTACCGGCACTGGCCCGGAGCATAAGGAAGACAGCCTTAACGCGCCGTTATCAGTTCTCCGTTCGGCGGTCTTATATGTTTTGAGGGCGATAATATCGGATGAGATTCCCCTTAATAGCGGCTGCATGAGGGCTGTTAATATCATAATCCCGGAGGGTACGGTCCTTAGCCCCTCATACCCGGCGCCCGTTAGCTCCGGAAACGTAGAGACCTCGCAGCGGGTGGTTGACGCGCTCCTTGGCGCCCTTGGTGTTGCTGCGGCGTCGCAAGGTACGATGAATAACTTGCTCTTCGAAGTAGAAGGTGAGGCTCCGTATTACGAGACGATAGGCGGGGGTTCGGGGGCAACAAGGACCACTCCCGGTGCTTCCGGTGTGCAGGTACATATGACGAATACACGCATCACCGACCCGGAGATCCTTGAGGTAAGGCACCCTGGCGTTAGACTTAATAGATTCTCTATCCGGAGCGGCTCAGGCGGGGCCGGAGGAGAGGAGAAGAGGGGACGTAGCGGCGGCGACGGTCTCGTAAGAGAGCTTAAATTCCTAAAACCCGCGAAGGTGACGCTCGTTAGTGAGAGGAGGGCGAAAGCCCCTTACGGACTCTTCGGAGGTATGGACGGTAGAAGGGGTGAAGATACCCTAACGAGGGCCGCAGGAGGCGAAGTTATTAAAATTCCTAACCGGAGCTTTCTTGAACTCCAAAAAGATGATATATTAACGATCAAAACCCCCGGAGGAGGGGGGTTCGGAGATAAACGATAAAGGGGTTTCACGGAATGCTTGATAGAAGGTCGAGGTTTAGAGGTAAGGCAGTAGTAATCCTTGCGGCAGTGATATTAGCCGTTGTAGTTTACGCTTTTTTAACGATAATGGAACTAACGCCTCCAGAGGCCGAGTGGACGAGTAGCTCCGAGTACCTCGGGAGGGAGCCGAGTATTTCCATTACCGCAGCTGATACCGGAACGGGGCTCCGTTCTGTGAGGGTCTCGGTTGTTAGCGGCAAGTCAAGTACCGAGATTTTTTCAAAGGATTTCACCGGAGTCGAGCCGCCTGCCGGGGATTTCTCTATTGAGCTTACGCCAGATCTAAAAAAACTCGGCATTAAAGAGGGTGAAGCTGTGCTGACGGTTGAGGTTAAAGACCTCTCGCTATGGCGCTCAGGCAATACCCTGATGAGGGAGTATCCCGTTATAGTCGATACCACCCCGCCGCGTATAGAGCTTATAAGCCGCGACCACATCGTCTTTGTCGGCGGCTCGGAGGCGGTAATCTTTAAAGTCTCACCGGATACCGAAAGCGCTGGTGTGAGGATTGAGGATAGACTTTTCCAGGCATACGGCGGTGCATTCGAGGATGAGGATACGCAGTTGGCGCTCTTTAGCTATCCGTATGACCTGAAAACCGGCAAATCCTTCTTTATAGAGGCCACTGATATGGCCGGTAACGTAGCCATCCGGTCGCTCTCCGTGCTCGTTAAGGCAAAGGAGTACCGTAAGAGGCAGATAGGACTTAGCGACAGTTTCCTTGAGAGTAAGATTCCGGAGCTCCTCGGTACGGCGGGTATCGACGCCACCGGCGATCTCCTTCAGGACTTCTTCCTCGTTAATAAGGATTTACGGACAAGGAACGAGGCGTTGATAGCCTCGTTTATGAGCTCGTCCACGCCGGAGTTCCTCTGGGACGGGCGTTTCCTCCAGATGCGAAACTCTTCGGTCGAGGCGCGCTTTGCCGACTTCAGGACATATAAATATAAGGGTAAGGCCGTTGACAAGCTCTACCACCTCGGCGTTGACCTCGCCGCCGTTAGAAAAAGCCCGATAGAGAGCGCTAACGGGGGGGTAGTCGCCTTTGCAGGGGATATGGGGATATACGGCAACACGGTAATACTAGACCACGGCTTCGGCCTCTTTACGCTCTATTCGCATATGAGCTCAATCGACGTGCTCGGTGGAGACGGCGTAGAGAAGGGGCAGATACTCGGCATGAGCGGGTCCACCGGTTTTGCCGGAGGAGACCATTTGCACTTCGGCGTATTCCTCCACGAGACGCCTGTTCTCCCGCTCGAATGGTGGGACGGTCGCTGGATACAGAACAGGATAATGAGAAAGATAGACGACGCTAGATAAGCCTTGATTATTATTTAAAGTAACCGCCGCGTAGCACGGCTTATGTAAACCCCTGGCGAATCGCTGCGCGAATTAAGACCACACTGGTGTGGCAGGACCAGTCCTGTTTTAATACGCGCTACTAGCCCTCCTTGGCATGCGAAGTCTCTCAGTACGCGGGGGAGGCTTGATTATTATTTATCTGCGACCGCATCCGCCGCGTCGTAATGCACTTCAATAACTTCAAGCGTTATGATGCGCGTATCAGGAGCAGGCTGGCCTGCCGCCGCGTAGCCCGACTTATGTAAGCCCCTGGCGGATCGCTGCGCGAATTAAGACCACACTGGTGTGGCCGGGCCAGCCCTATGCAAGGTTAATGACGAGGAGCCTCGGCTCGGTCATCTCCTCCATTGCGTAGCGTATTCCCTCCCTGCCGAAGCCGCTCCTCTTCACCCCTCCGTAGGGCATGTTATCGACCCTGTAGGTCGGGATGTCGTTTATGATAACGCCCCCGACTTCGAGTTTTTCGTAAGCCCTGAATGCGAGTTTCAAGTCGTTTGTGAATACCCCGGCCTGGAGCCCGTAAAGGGATGTGTTTACCAGATCGATGGCCTCGTCAAAGGTCTTATAGGGCTCAAGCGTTACAACGGGCGCGAATACCTCGCTGCCGCAGACCTTCATCGACGGCGTAGTATTAGTAAGTACCGTAGGAAGGTAAAAAGGCCCGTCCTGTTTGCCGCCCGTAAGGAGCTCGGCACCACCTTCGATAGCTTCTTTTATCCATTCGTCGGTGCGCTTGGCCTCTGCCTCTTCAATCATAGGCCCGATATCGGTCTCCTCGTCTAGCGGGTCGCCTAGCTTTAACGCCTTTACCTTCGCTATGAATTTTTCGGCGAATTCCGAGAAGAGATCAACGTGTACGTAGATCCTCTGCACCGAGATACATATCTGCCCGGCAAAGGAGAAGGCCCCGACTGTTGCCCGTGTAGTTGCGCTCTCTAAAGAAGCGTCGCTGTGGACGATTAACCCGGCGTTGCCGCCGAGTTCCAAGGTCACCTTCTTCTGACCGGCCCTGGATTTGAGCATCCACCCTACGGCGGGGCTCCCTGTGAAGGTAAGTTTCTTTATGCGGTCGTCCTCCATCAGCTTCCCGATATCGGCTCCGCTAGAAGGTAAAACACTTAGCCCTCCGGAAGGCCACCCGGCATCCGTTACTATCTCGCCGAGCATGATGGCGGTAAGGGGCGTAGATGACGCTGGTTTTAAGATTAGCGGACAGCCCGTAGCCATAGCCGGGGCGACCTTATGGGCTACGAGATTTAGCGGGAAGTTAAAGGGGCTAATCCCAAGAACCGGGCCTACGGGAAACCTGGTCACCATTCCCGTTCGCCCCTCAGAGCCCGGAGAACCGTCGAGGCGTATCATCTCTCCAGCAAAGCGTTTACACTCTTCGGCGGCGAGAGTAAAGGTGTTTATGCCGCGCGATACCTCTACGCGAGCGTCCCTTATGGGTTTGCCCGACTCCAGTGTTATCGTCTTTGCGATCTCTTCTGCGCGTCCCTTTAGGCCGTCTGCGACTTTCCCTAGTATCTCCGACCTCCTGTGGGCAGGCATAGCGCTTAGCTCGGGAAAAACCCTCTCGGCAGAGCTAACCGCCTCCTCTATCTCTTCCGGGCCTGCCATAAACGTCTCTCCGGCAATGTCTTTATTGTACGGGTTTACCACTTTTAACGTCTTTTTAGTAGTGCGCCACTCTCCGTCTATGAGAATTTTATGAACCCTCGGCATCTTCTCCTCCGATATTGTTAGGATGTAGGTGAGTGATATAATATACTTAACTATAGAATAGCAGAGAGAATGGGTTTCGGCAAGGAGCGGGAACCGGTCTTTCCCGTCTTTAGTCGTTCATTTAAGAGATGAAAAGGAGTGTTGATATCGCAGCGATATTTGGAAACACCACCGGCCTGAAGGCCGCTCAAATAAAGGCCTTGGAACGCATTTATAAGAGGAAGATCCCGCCCGACACCCTTATAACCACCGAGCTTGCCCGTTATATTACCGAGCTCTCAAGGGAGCTTAACCGCCAGATAGGGTTAATCATAAGCCGCAAGGGGCTGGTAGTCGCCGCGATCGTAGGCGACGAGCGAGAAATTTTGATCCCCGACCTCTCCGGGAACTACCCCCTTGGCCGCCGGAGCCTAAGAGGGCTTAGATGCGTGCACACGCATCTAAAGGATGAGCCCCTCTCTGATGACGACCTCACAGACCTTGCGCTCTTACGGCTAGATTATATGGCGGCCCTTGGTGTTGGCCCAGACGGGCTCCCGGCCACTATACATACGGCTCACCTCGTGCCCCTTAACCGGGATGGCAAGAGCTTTGAAGTGAACCGCTCCGTGCCATTCCAGAATTTCGACCTGATAATGGACGAGACCATCGATGCCCTGGAGGATGAGATGGGTAGAGCGGTAGTGCGCGACGTAAGTGGCAAGACCGAGCGCGCGATACTGGTAAGCGTATCCAAGCGCCCGGTAGAGGAACAGCTGGAGACGCTAGAAGAACTCTCGGAACTTGCGGCGACATCTGGTGTCGCTGTCCTCGGTAACGTCTGCCAGCGCATAGTTAAACTCAACCCCAAGTACCTTATGGGCTCAGGAAAGGTAAAGGAGCTCATAATAAAGGCCCTCCAGAATGAAGCGACTATCATAATATTTAATCAGGACCTTACCCCTACGCAGGTCCGTGAGATCGGGGCTATCACCGAGCTTAAAGTCGTAGACAGGACGCAGCTTATCCTCGATATCTTCGCCGGTAGGGCGCACTCAAAGGACGGCAAGGTTCAGGTGGAGCTTGCGCAGCTCAAATACCTCCGCCCGAGGCTCTCCGGGAAGGGCACGTCGATGTCCCGCCTCATGGGCGGCATAGGAGGTAAGGGGCCGGGAGAGACAAAACTGGAGGTAGATAGACGAAAGATTGACAACAGGATCAGCCATCTCGAAAAGGAGCTTAAAACACTTAGCCGGGGCAGAAAAGAGAGGCGCAGGAAGCGGGCCGCAAGTGGTGTTCCGATAATATCCATAGTCGGCTACACAAACGCCGGCAAGTCGTCACTCCTAAATACGCTCACCAAGAGCGATACACTCGCCGAGGATAAGCTCTTCGCCACACTCGATACAGCGACCAGACGGCTCCGCTTCCCGAGAGAGCGCGAGGTCGTCATTACCGATACCGTCGGCTTCATCGAGCGCCTCCCGGCCGACCTCATGATGGCCTTCCGCGCAACGCTGGAAGAGATGGAGGACGCCGACCTCCTTCTTCACTTGGTTGACGTCTCCAGCCCCGACTTCGAGCGGAGGATAAAGGCCGTGGATGATATTTTAAGCGATATAGGCCTTGATTCGACCCCGAGGCTGCTGGTATTTAATAAAGAAGACCTCGCTGACCCTGTGGAAGTGGCTAACCTCTGCCGCAGGATGGACGCGGTATCCGTATCTGCCATTAACCCCAAGAGTATGGGTAAGTTGCTGGAATCACTTGAGTTTATGCTCTGGCCTGTGTGAGCGTTATCTCCTTCAAGAGTACCCCGTACTTGTCAGGCTACTAAGGCAGTGTTATAATAAAGGTGCAGGAAGGCACTACATGAATGTAATTCAAGGGTGACTATGCCCCCATCCGTTGAGAGCCCTAAGAACTCTCTGAAAAGACGGTGGGTAACGCTCCTGCCTCCGAAAGCGGATTGGCAAAAAGATGTTCATGTAGTGCTGGTTTTTTAATTTTTTAACTTGAATAAGTTTTATTCCGGTTGTAATGTAGAGAGTACCACAAGACACCTTGTGGTACTTTTTTTATGCGTCGTTTAAGCGGCTCATGAATATCGATCTTCAAAATAATCTTTCTCTCGGAAGGGTAAAGGGCCCGGTGGCCCTGCAGGTCTTCAAAACCTGTCGGCCGTCTTAGACGGGCGGCCGGGGGGTTCGACTCCCTCACCCCTCCGCCA